>DATBNQ010000078.1:0-5473 GCA_036554185.1 Gemmatimonadaceae bacterium
GTTGCAGTTGAGACTCATCGTATATCTCCCCTGCCCTTCGACGAAGAACGGACGCTGCTCGCTGAAGAATGTCTCGAACGCGCCGAGGTTGAGCACGGATGGATCTGCTTCGACCTGACCGAAGTCCGGATTGATCGCGGCAGTGAGCCGCAGCCCCGGCGTCACTCCCAGCTTCAGATCCGCGCCCGCCGAAACACGTTGCGCTCGGCCGAACGACGAGGCACCGATCGTCTCGACATTCCTGGTGACGACGTACGGAACGACTTCGAGCGGGTGTGTCGAGCCGACGTCACCGATTCCGGTAACGGTCCCGAATTGCGAGACGAGTCCGTTCCTGTTCGGATGATATCCCGGCCAGCTCAGTCTCTCCTTGAAGCGGTCCAGGTCGCGCCACACGCTGAAGCCTATGGTGTGCGTCGGCGCGCTCGTGAAGCCGAGCTGCGACATCGGAATGGCATACTCGGCGGTCCAGCCGAGCGAGTCGATTCTGGTCGCGACGTCCCAGACACCGTCCCAGCTTCCGTCTTCGTTGTTGTCATTGTAGATGGCAAAATCGCGCTTGACGCCGCCGGGGCTCACGCAGAATTCGAAGCCGCTGCGGCCATCATGATAGGAATCGATCATCACGATTATCTGATCGGTCGGCGCACGCGCGTCGCGTCGTGCGAGCGTGGTGCGTATCGCCTTGGGATCGTTGTCGAATGCGCGGACGAAGACGTAGATGTTGTGACTGTCGTACGCAATTTTGAACTCGGTGCGAAAGCGCGGATCGGCGTCTTGCACCGGGTCGTGCTCGCGGAACGACGAGACAGCCGGCGCGGCACGCCATACGGCGTCGTCGTCCTTTCCATCGATCACCGGCGCGCGCTCGGCGCGAATCGCGACGGCCGCTCTGGTGCTATCGCCTGCGGCGGCAGGCGGCGTGGATTGCTGCGCCTGGGCCGGCTCCGTTCCGGCGACGGCCGAACTGATGACTAGCCATGCGCACAGCACCGGGAAATGGCGGAGCCTGGCCTGGAAGAGCAAATCGAACAATCGTACGAACTTGTGGTGAAAAATCAGCATAAAGCCTCAAGAAAACGCGCGATCCTGGTGCATCGCGCAGCGCTTTTCGTCCGGAGTGGTAGGGCGACCGGCCGGCCCGGAGTCGCCGTGATGCTGAAAAATCAGCCGTGGTGAAATTTCAGCATCTTACCCCGTCCTGTCAAGCGCAGGGGCTCAATGTGGCCGCAGTCAGATCTCTACCAGCCGAACACGGTGCCGTGCGGAACCGCGGTTCCGGTCGCACCATGTGGCCAGTCTGCGCGATCGAATGCGATTCCCGGTCGCGTCGATCCAGAATCGCGAAACGCGCTGTCGAGCGTGATTCTTCCCGTCACCCGATCGATCTTCAGCATCCACATCCGACGCTCAGCCGTGGGACCTGGCTCGTTCACGACGACGATGCGTGATCCGTCGGTCGCCAGCCAGTGCGGCCGCTGTCGCTCGTCGAACGTCACCGACGAAACACTGCGAACGTCTGTCGGGTCGCGCACATCGAGCGAGAAGACGCGATGAGTGGCAGCGTTGGACTGAATCCAGTAATTGCCGATCACCACCGGCGTTGCGCATCCATGGTCCTCCTCGTGATGAACCATCTCCAGATGCGGATCGCGGCCGTCGAGCCCAGTGACGCGATACAGCCGGCACGCAACGGTATTCACAAGGACCGTGCGACCGTCCTGCAGCAAGCGTGGCTCGTTAGGCGCATCGTTCGACGCAAGTCTGATCGTCTTGACCAGCGAAAGATCGGACAGCCGGTACACCTGCACCTGATCGCCGGCGTGGTCGTGCGCAATTGATCCGCGCAGTGGACTCCAAGTCGGAATGGGCATGTACGTAAGCCCAACGACGACACGATCGAGCGACGGAACGACGGCAAGGCTGTACGGCCGCAACGCTGTCTGGTCCGCACTCGAATCTGCAGCGGAGCGCCAGCGCACGACCCGCCCTCGCTCGTCAAGTTCGGCGATGCCGCCTGGAGCTTCGTTGCTCGGGCCGTGTCCCTGGAACGTCGCCAGGACGTGGCCGTTGGGAAGTCGCGCGAAGCTGTGCAGAAAGCTCAGGCCGGCGACGCTACTGAATCGTTCCACCACCTTTGGATGCAGCGGGTCGTGAAGGTCGAACAGAAAGCTTCGATTACCCGCGAATCCATTCGCGAACAACATCCTGCTCGCGCCCAGTTCGTGCTCGGTGTGGTGCGGCCACGTGCCTTTCTCGCCGACCGGTGTCGTTGCGACGATGGTTCCGTACCGATCACCATGCTGCGCGAGATCGATGACGGCAAGAAAGTCGCTGTCCTGGCGGTCGTCGTCGCCGGTCCAGGCGAAGAGATATCGAGCGGGCCCAGGTTCCGAGAGACTGATGGTCGGCGGCGCGTGCCGCGCACAACCGAGCGCGGCGACAGCAACCAACGCGAAGCTCAAACAGCGGCACGATGACGGGTTCACGAGCGGGTCGGTAGCGGGAACGAAACATTGACGAGCCTGCAACGCATCAATACTAGCGCCGAACGATCTGCTCTGAAGGATTCGGGGTTGACGACTGTTCTGATTTTCACGACGTTGCCAACCCGATGGTCCCGTACGAATTTTGTCGTACGTCCACGCGGAAATTCGGGCCGCGCGAATGCTCTTCGACCGCGCAGGGGCTAGACCTGACCCCATTAGGTTTCCGATCATGGGAGAGATGCCGATTATCATCGGTCGCAATGTGGATGCTCAGACATGACGGAGCCGACGGAGCGCATGCAACGCCTGGCCGCCGCCCTTGGCGGCCGCTATCGCGTCGATCGCGAAATCGGCTCCGGAGGAATGGCCACCGTCTACGCGGCGCACGATCTCCGTCATGACCGCGAGGTCGCGATCAAGGTTCTCCAGCCTGACGTTGCTTCCAGCGTCGGCGCCGATCGCTTTCTCGGGGAGATCCGCACCACCGCCCGCCTGAACCATCCCAACATTCTGCCCCTGTTCGATTCGGGCGAGGCCGAAGGACTGCTCTTCTTCGTCATGCCGCTCGTGGTTGGTCAGACACTGCGCCAGCGGATGGAGCGCGAATCGCCGCTTCCCCTGGACGCAGCCCTCGCGATTGGTGCCGATCTCTGCAGCGCGCTGGATCATGCGCATCGCCAGGGCGTGATCCACAGAGACATAAAGCCCGAGAACATCCTGCTGCAGGATGGACGCGCGGTGCTTGCGGACTTCGGCATCGCGCTCGCCGTGAAAGCGGACAACCTGCGCCTCACCGGATCGGGGCTAGCAGTGGGTACCCCTGCGTACATGAGTCCTGAGCAGGTACTCGGCGAGCGCGCCCTCGATGCACGGAGCGATATCTATTCGGTTGGCACCGTGCTCTACGAGATGCTGGCCGGCGTCCCGCCATTCACCGGCACGACGATGCAGGCTGTGATAGCCAGGACGCTGACGGAGCCGGCGGTACCTCCTTCACGACATCGGCGCGACATTCCACCACACCTCGATGCTGCCGTACTCGCCGCTCTCGAGAAGGATCCGGCGCGGCGACCGGCCACTGCCGACGAACTTCGCGGGATGCTCAACGCAGCGCAGACACCGCCGCGACCGCCGCGACCGCGGCGGCGAGTCCGAATGATCTTCGCCATGGCTGCGACCGTCGCGTTGATCGCGGTCGGGCTCGCGTTCGCGACATGGAAACGCGCAGCTGCCGACGCTCCGGTGATCGCGATCTTCCCATTCACCAACATCACTGGCGACACCACCAACACCCCGCTCGGTCAGGGACTGCCGCTGGCCATATTCGATGCGTTGCGTCCGCTGCACCTCGACGTCATCCCGATCGAAACGTCGAGCGAGCTGACGCGCCATTATGCCAACGACGACCCAACCGTACTCGGGCGCCGGTTGCACGCATCCGCGATGCTGCTCGGCAAGTTCGAGCGTGACGGAGGTCGCGTGCGCATTCACGTGCAGTTGATCGACGTGGCAAGCGACGGGGTGCTGTGGTCCAATCAGTTCAACGGAACCGCCAATCTCTTCGACATGGAAGACTCGGTGGCGATGGCTGTGGCGAACGCGATGCGCGTCACGCTCAACGCCAGCCAGCGTGCGTCGCTGCGGGCCGTGCCCACCGTCAAGCCGGAAGTCCATCGCGTAGTGGTACGCGCGCTCGGGTATATCGAACGGCGCGACGACGAATCCATGCACGCCGGAGTCGATCTGCTTCAGGATGCTCTGGTAATGGACTCGACGTATGCACCCGCCTGGGCGGCACTGGCACGCGCTCACACTCTCATCGGAGTGTACGGCGACTCTGCTTCCGAAAACGACTTCAGATCCGCCGACAGTTCGGTCGATCACGCATTACGTCTCGACGATCGCCTCGCCGGCGCCCATCTCACACGAGCGATCCTCGATGTCTTCTATCATCATGATTACCCGGCCGCCTCGGTGGAATTTCAGCGGAGCCTCGCGCTCGATCCGGGCGATGCTTCCGTGCGGCTCTTCCGAAGCTGGTATTACCTCGCCGTGAACGAGCCGGATTCGGCGATCATGAGTATCAGGCTTGCGCGCCGGCTCGATCCGAACTCACCGATCATTCGCGCGCGCGAAGGCACGGTGCTGTACTTCACGAATCATCTGACCGAAGCAGCGTCGACGCTCGAAGATGCAATGACAGCGGATTCCGGCAACGCTTTCGCGCGACGACAACTGCAGATGGTCTACGCCGATCTCGGTCGATGCGACGCGGTGCGGCGACTCGCCCAACAGATCCGTGCCATCCCGGAACAATACGAGAACTCCTACGCGTGGTACGCACGCGCACGGTGCGGGGATACCCTAGCGGTCAGGAAGTACACTGGCGCGCTGGAGTCCGGCGCAGCGCATGGCGCGTACGTGGATCCGTACGCGATCGCACGCGTGTATGAAGCGCTGGGCGACACGGCCAGAATGTGGCCGTGGCTGCGCCGAGCCGTGACTACCGGCACCTGGGATATCTGGGGACTCGACGGTGACCCCGCGTTCAAGGCGTTAAGGAACGACGCGCGATTCCGATTGCTCGCGGAGCGCGCTCGGCGAAGTTGACGTCGGACGATTGCGCACTGGTATTCTTGCGGATTGCAAATGGACGCGTAGCGTTAGCGCACGGCAGTCCATCAACGTCAAGCCAAGCGTACCATGGACGGTAATTCCAAAAATGGCGGCACGAGCCGGCGGCGTTTCCTCGGCGCCCTGGCTGCAGGAGCAGGGGCAGTCAGTAGTATAGGTCAGACCTTGCGTGATGCACGCGTACGTGCTTTGCGCCGCGCACGATCTGACCCCGATTCTCCACGCGGGGTTTGCACCGCGCAAGATCTGACACCGAACTCCCCACACTTATCTGATCAATCACTGGCGCCAAGCTAGTTGCGCAACGCTTCGGTGACCATTGCAGAGAGGTAAGCGGCGAATCACACGGA
>DATBNQ010000110.1:0-32620 GCA_036554185.1 Gemmatimonadaceae bacterium
CCGCGACAGTAACGCAGCTCGAAGCTGGTATGAGCGCCCCGCCCGACGGCGCGCAATACGGGCCGAATATTCGCGGGCCAGCTCACGCGTACATGGGGCCGCACACTCCGCCCGGACCCAAGCACCGATACCACCTCCAGATTTTTGCGCTGGATGCGCCGATTCCGTCCGACAGTCTCACCAGCTATGCCGGCCTGATCTCGGCGATGAAAACCCACGTCCTCGCCAGCGGCGAATTGATCGGACTGGGTCAGGCTCCGCCAGCCGACTCGACGAGATAATCACTGACAGGTTCGCCCGCCTCAGTTTGCTCGAGTACCGCGATCCGAACTTCGGGTCGCGGTACTCCGTACCGAAGGACGAGATGCTGGTCGTAACCGATTTCCCCGACGCGAACGGAAACGCCGAGCGACTCTGCTTCACAAATCCGCGCGAGCTCATTGTCGCGGAACGGACCTCCGACGTACGCTCCGCGCTGGGCCGCGTAGAACGTGCGGCAGCGGCTGGGCACTACGCCGTTGGCTTCGTTGCATACGACGCTGCCCCAGCCTTTGATGCCGCGCTTCGAGTTGGAGGCCACGCGGCAACTCCGCTGCTCTGGTTCGGAATCTACGACGCGCCTCACCGCGCGCCGTATACGCGCGCGCCAGCCGCACTGACTGATGTCAGTTGGAAGCCGCACGTCGAGCGAGCTGAATATGAGAATGCGATCGCGGACATACGCCGCGGCATCGGCGAAGGGTCGTTCTACCAGGTCAGCCACACGATCCGCCTTCGCGCCAACGGGCTCGACGATCCGCGCGGAATATATGAGTCGCTGCGCACGGCGCAGCCGTCCAGTTACGGGATGTATCTCGACATCGGCCGCTTCAAGATCCTTTCCGTGTCACCGGAACTCTTCTTCGAAGCGTCAGGTCGCGGGATACGAACGCGACCGATGAAGGGAACTGCTCGCCGCGGCCGCTGGTCGGACGAGGACGCGGCATGCGCTGTCGCGCTGGCGGCGAGCAGCAAGGATCGCGCAGAGAACGTCATGATCGTCGATCTCGTGCGAAACGATCTCGGCAGGATTGCGGAAGTGGGAACCGTCGCCGTTCCACACCTTTTCGAAGTCGAGCGTCACCCAACACTGTGGCAGATGACGTCGACCATTATCGCGACGCTTCGGCCCGACGCGCAACTCACAGACATCTTCGCCGCGCTCTTTCCGTGCGGCTCCGTCGTGGGCGCGCCCAAGGTGGCGGCGGCATCCTGGATCGCCGACCACGAAACGGCGCCGCGCGGTGTCTACTGCGGGGCGATCGGCATCGTGCGCCCAGGCGGCGATTGCGTCTTCAACGTCGCAATCCGTACACTCGTGATTGACGGTGAATCGGGAACCGGGGAATACGGTGCCGGCGGAGGGATCACGATCGATTCGACCGCCGTCGGAGAGTACGACGAGCTGCTCGCCAAGGCCGCGATACTCGGAAATGTACCGACGAATTTCGATCTGCTCGAGACGATGCGACTGTGCAATGGAGTCTACACGCGCCTTGATCGTCACATGCGGCGACTGCTGTCATCAGCGGATTATTTCGACTTTCCCGGAATCGCATCTGCCGTCGATGATGCACTGTGTGATTGCGCAATTCGCTATCCCGAAGGCGATCACCGCGTGCGACTGGTCGTCTCGCGCGACGGAACCGCGCGAACGGACGCAACGCCCGTCGCTCCGTTGGACAGTGCAACGCGTGCGAGTCCTCGGTGTGTCATCGATAACGCCCCGCTGTCATCGCGTGATCCGTTCCGCTTTCACAAGACAACGCGTCGTGACGTCTACAATGAGCGAAGGGCTGCGCACCCGGCGGTCGATGAAGTCATTCTCGTGAATGAGCGCGGCGAAGCCACGGAGTGTACGATTGGCAACTTCGTGGTCGAGATCGACGGCGAAAGGCTGACTCCACCGCTCACGTGCGGCCTTCTTCCGGGCGTCTTTCGGGAGGAGCTGATCGAGCTCGGCGCGGTCTCTGAACGGGTCCTGTATCCGGCCGAAGTCGCAGCCGCGACACGGATATGGCTGGTGAACTCGCTCCGTGAATGGGTCGAACTCGATCTGACGCGTCAGTAGCTGACAGCCGGAGATGAAACAATACCGCAGTTGAGTTCTCGGCGCGCAACCGGCGCTGCAACATTTGCGCAGTTGATCGGGTGTTCGAGGCGTGTCTGCACCTCACTGTCACTGTCACGCCGTGAATTGGCGAGATTGCGGAGAGCGAACTGATCGCGCAGCTTCAACGTGAAATGTGTTGCGTTTCGGCCCGTTATCGGTCGATGATATGAAGCCGTGGATTTCCGTGCGCCGCCAGCCTGCGAGTCGTAGCCGCGATCGGCGATAGAGCAAAGCATCAAGAAGATGAACCGTTATCCAATTACTGAATCAGGCGCCGAACGCGCCGACGTCGTGACTGTCCGCGCACCATTCGAGTCGCCGGCGTCGTCACACCAAAGCCCCACTTCAGAGGTCAATCGCTGACATGGCCGCCGGAGCTTTCGCGGTTGTGGCAGTGAACGGCGCTGCGGTATTTGCGCTGCAGCATCTCATCCTGAACGGCCCAAACCGTACCATGCATCTCGACGGCGCGCCCGCCCTTGCCTTGATCATCACCGTCCTCGCGCTGATCACCACGTTCGTCGTTCGGTTCTTCATGCTGCGACGCCGGGCGCGCCTTGCATCTCACGCGCAGGGCGCCGCAGAAGCGGAGTTGCGCACCCTGTTCGCCGCGATGCAGGACGTGGTATTTGCCGTCGATGCCGAAGGCCGCTATACGCGCGTGCCGGTTACCGAGGCGAACGCACGGTTTGGGCTCACTCCGGACATCCTCGGGAAGCACGTGAGCGAGGTGATGCCATCGACCTCCGCCTTCGCGATCTGCGAAGTCTCCGCTCAGGCGACGAAGACACAACGAGCCATCGAAGCCGAGTACAGCGTCGAGGTTGCTGGCAAGGAGATGTGGTTCATGGCGACGGCCTCGCCGTTCGACAAAGCCACTGTCCTCTGGGTCGCGCGCGATACGACGGACAAGAAGACCGCCATCAGTGCGCTCGAGCAGAGCGAGAGCAGATACCGGCTCCTCTTCGATCGGAACCCGTGCGCGATGTGGGTTTTCGATCGCGACACTCGGCAGATCATCGAGGTGAACGACGCGGCGGTTGCGCAGTACGGCTATGGGCGACAGGAATTCAATCAGATGACGCTCAACGATCTTCGCGTGCCCGAGGATATTGAGCAGCTGTCGGAGTACCTGAACGAGCTGCGGAGCGACGAGCCCGGCGTGCACGTGGTGAAGCACGTACGGCGAGACGGGACGATCATTGACGTCGAGGCGCGCGGGCACCCGCTCGGCGTGCCAGGCCGCAGGCTTCGTCTTGTCGTATGCACCAACATCACCGAGCGCCTCGCTGCGGAGCGCGTTGTTCGCGAAGCCGAGTCGAGGGCGACGGCGACAAGCCAAACGCTGCAGGCGCTGATAGATGCGGCTCCGCAGCCGATGATTGTACTCGATCGGGACTGGAGGGTTACGAGATGGAACGACGCGTCGGAGGCGCTCTTCGGCTGGTCGAAGGATGAAGTCATTGGCCATCCTGTTCCGTTCATTCCGGACGACCAGGCGCAATCGGTTGACGAATGGCGCGCGGGCCTCGCGCAGGGGACAATCGGCAAGCCCATCGAAACGGTGCGTCTTCGCAAGGATGGCAAACCAGTCGACGTCCTGCTCGCAGTGGCGCCGTTGCGCGATCATGAAACCGGTCTGCCGAGCAGCTTCATTGGCGTTTATATGGACGTCACGGAGCGCAAGCGGCTTGAGGAGCAGCTCCGGCAGGCGCAGAAGATGGAAGCCATCGGTACGCTCGCCGGCGGCATCGCGCATGACTTCAATAACATCCTGACAGTGATCGCGTCCTACTCCGGAATGCTGTTGATGGACGACCGTTATCCCGACATCCGGAGCGATCTCGAGGAGATCAAGACCGCAGCCAGGCGCGCGACCGGTCTCACGAGGCAGCTTCTGACGTTCAGCCGAAAGGCGATAGTTCAGCTTCAGCCGCTCGACATCAACACCATAGTGCGCGACATGGAGCCGATGCTCCGCCGGTTGCTCATGGAGCACATCGAGCTGGTGTTCAAGCTCGCGGATGAGCCGGGCGTCGTGGTCGCAGATCTCAGTCAGATCGAGCAGGTGCTGCTCAACCTCACCGTCAATGCAGGCGACGCCATGCCGGATGGCGGCACGCTCGTCGTGGAAACGCATCACGTGTGGCTGGATGAAGCGTACGCGGAGACGCACTCTGGTGTGTCGCCGGGACCGTACACGTTGCTTGCGGTTACGGACTCCGGAATGGGGATGGATCCTGAAACGATTCGCAAGATCTTCGAACCGTTCTTCACCACCAAGGAAATCGGCAGGGGCACGGGGCTTGGGCTGGCGACGGTATACGCAATCGTGAAGCAGCTCGGGGGTCACATCTGGGTGTACAGCGAGCCGGGCCATGGCGCGGCCTTCAAGATCTATCTGCCGAGAGACATGTCGTCCGCCGCTCTGGAGCCGGCACCGGCGCTGGTGCGCCCGAGCAACGCCACAGGAACGATCCTTCTGGTCGAAGATGACGTTGCGGTGCGTCGTGCAGCGCGGAGAATGCTCGAGAAGTCGGGATTTACGGTGATAGAGGCGCAGGACGGCGAACATGGATTGTCCGTCGCGTCGAGTCACCTTGGCGAGATCGACGTCGTAGTGACAGACCTCATGATGCCGAGGATGAACGGCGGAGACTTCGCGCTTCGGCTTGCAGAAACTCGACCAACCTCACGCGTCGTATTTACGTCTGGCTACACCGACGACTCGGTGCTTCGTCGCAGGCTGGTGGATACGACGCACGCCTTCGTGCAGAAGCCGTTTACCGGAGACCAGCTCGTGCGAACCATCACCTCGCTGCTGGATGGAACCGCTTTACCGCGGCAGAGCGCCGGCTCGTAGGTCGTTCCCGAAGCACGGCGGTCGCCGCAAGTCGCCAGCCAATGCAAAGCGTGTTAGGATCAGTACGATGGCAGCCAATCCGCGAAGCGCCGCACGCAGGCAATCTGGGCATCCGCCTGTCCTCGGCGTCGAGCTCGACCCTCAGACGCGGTGCGTTCATTACCATAGCGAGCTCGACGTCATCGCAATCAAGGTCCGGTGCTGCGGGGAGTACTACGCTTGCAAGGAGTGCCACGATGCTCTCGCCGATCACGACCTGGACCCGTGGCCGCGCCAGGAATTCGAGACGCGAGCGGTGCTCTGCGGAGTTTGCGGATCGGAGCTGACGATCAGAGAGTACCTGGACTCGGGAAGTGTCTGTCCCGCCTGCGGCGCCGGATTCAATCCACGGTGTCGGCTGCACCACCACTTCTACTTTTCGCTGCGGCTGGACTAGTCCCGGGGCTGCAAATGGATTCCCGCTTTCGCGGGAATGACAGTATCTGATCGGCGCAGCCGCCGACCATCCTCACGGGGACTAGCGCCGGGGGCTTCTTTCGCTTAACATACTTGTAAGTATGTTACTGTCCGACGGCCCATTCGGCCGCATTTCCGAAATCCGCGATCGCCTTGTCCACTACTAAAGCCTTGCGTTGGGAGCGCCGCCCCGACAGCCGGCCGCAGGAGCTGCTCGATGCGGCGCTTAGCGTGTTCGCTGAACGCGGCTATCGCAACACGCGCATCGACGACGTTGCAGAAGCTGCGGGTGTCACCAAGGGTGCGGTGTATCACTACTTCGCGACCAAGGAGGAGCTGCTGCTTCGCGCGATCGAGAGCTATCATGATCGCGCGTTTGGCGAAATCGACGCCGTGTTGCGCGACGCCCGCGGCCCCGTTTCAGCGCGCATCCGACTGATGATGCGAAAGGCCTTCGGCGCGACCGATTCCAGAGGGCAGCGCATGACCCTTTCGCTCATCCTGCAGGGTGTGAGGCACGATCTTCCGATCGCGCATCAGCACTGGTTGCGTGGCGGCCCGATCAAAGGATGGCGACTGCTCGAATCGCTGATCGAGGAAGGGAAGGCAACCGGGGAGTTTCGCGCGGACGTCGATGCGGAAGTTGCGGCGCGGGTCATCATCGCCGGTCTCATCACGCAGATCGTCTGGCAGCCCATCGCGAGCGATGTACCAGAATTGGCCATCGACGTCGATCGACTCATCGATTCAGCAGTCGAGCTTCTGCTTCACGGGTTGATGCCGGCGGTTGTGGTTGGGTCTGCCGAATCCCTAGGCGAATGAAGTGCTTCACACGACACAGAGGTGCACGTACCTGTGCACGGCTCTCCATCCAGCATTGAATACTCGCTAGTATGAAAGTTGATCCAAGCTCGCCGCGATCTTCGGGGCCGCGCCGATGACTGACGCCGTTCAGATCGTCGAGTTGTCGGCTGACGAGGAGCCCACGGCGATCCTCGAGCCGATCTCGAGCCAATACGAGGCGCGGAAGGGCGCGGAGCACCGTTACATCATCGCGTTCGCGGTCGTGCTTGCGGCAATGATGCAGGTGATCGACAGCTCGATCGTGAATGTCGCGCTGCCCGATATGATGGGTAACCTGGGCGCGAGTCTCGACGACATCGCGTGGGTATCGACGGGATATCTTCTCGCGAGCGTGATCGTGATTCCGCTCACGGGATTTCTTGGCGATCTGCTCGGACGCAAGCGCTACTTTGTCGGCTCGATCGTACTGTTCACTCTGTCGAGCTTCTTCTGCGGCGCGTCGCACTCGCTTGGCGCACTCGTCCTCTGGCGAATCATTCAGGGAATCGGTGGTGGAGCACTGATGACCGTGTCGCAGGCGGTGCTGTTCGAATCCTTCCCGCTTGAAGAGGCGGGCATGGCGATGGCGCTATTCGGACTCGGTGTCATGGTAGGCCCCACGATTGGCCCGACACTTGGCGGCTGGCTCACGGATAACTATGGCTGGCCGTGGATCTTCTACGTCAATATTCCGGTCGGAATTCTGGCCGCCGTTATGATCGGGGGATATGTGAACGATCCGCCGCACCAGAAGCGCCCGCGTGTCATTGACTACCTTGGAATCGGGTTGCTGATCGTTAGCGTCGGCGCACTGCAGTACGTGCTCGAGCATGGTGAGCGCGAAGACTGGTTCGCGTCGCACTTCATCGCATGGCTCACAGTGATAGGCGTGGTGGGCGGCATCGCGCTTGTCTGGCGGGAGCTCACGACGGAGCATCCGGTCGTCGACTTCCGCGTGCTGAAGCACCGACAGATGTGGGTGGGCACGCTGCTCGGTGTCGTGATGGGTATCGGGCTGTATGCGATGTCGTTCACTCTGCCCGTGTTCATGCAGGGGAACCTGCGCATGACTGCGGAGCAGACGGGCTGGATTCTGATGCCAGGCGCACTCGCGACAGCCGTATCGATGGCCGTCGTCGGTCGCATAACGAACAAGTTCGATCCTCGCATGCTGATTGCCGCTGGCGCACTCACGTTCGCGGCGGCGGCGTGGAAGCTCTCGCTCATCACGGGGCAGAGCGGCGCCAGCGATTTCTTCTGGCCGCTGATTCTTCGCGGTGTCGGTCTCGGGCTGATGTTCGTACCGTTGACGACGATAACCTTGGCGGAGCTATCGGCGACCGAACTCGCGCAGGGGACCGGACTCTACAACTTCTTCCGGCAGCTTGGAGGTTCGTTCGGCATTGCAGGAATATCGACGCTACTCATTCGATACACGGCACAGAACCGCGCAAATCTGGTATCGCACGTGTCGACGCTCAACCCGGTAAGCATGGCGCGCCTCGAAGCGATGACGCGCGGGATGATGGCCAAGGGGGCGGATTTCTGGACCGCGCAGAGGCAGGCTCTTTCGCTGATCGATCAACAGCTGATGGGTCAGGCAAGCGTGCTTGCGTACGCCCGGATCTACGAGTTGAGCGCGTTACTCATCCTGCTCCTCATCCCCCTGCTTCTTCTCGTTCGGAAGACAAGGGGAGTCGCTTCGCCACACGCGATTATGGAATGACCTTAGGCGAGTGACTTCGGCGCCGGGCCGTGGCGCCGATCCGCCGGGTGTGGCATGTATGCTACGCAGGAGGAGCGGACCAGAATGAACCGTCACTTTCGTACATAGCTAAGTTGTGATGCTCCAATGACATACAGGCATCTGCCCTGCTGCTGTGAAGGGCATGGGGATTGCCGGTCAACCACCATCTGCGGCCCGTCGAGACCGCGGTGAAGAACGTGCATCCCTTCCGGAGGGCGTAAAATGCGGGTTGGTAACCTTATTTGCACAAGCCTGTTTGCGGCGGCAGTCGTGTCCGTAGCCGGAACGGCTGGTGCGCAGAACAAGGTGGTCGTGTCCCACGATGAATGGTTCACGAATTCTGGTGATTTCAACGCGAACGAACAGCAGTTCGTGCTGAACGCGACAAAATGGTTTGGACTGAACGGAACTGGCAATATTCTGTTGTACTCGGGGGATAGTTTCCTCACGAATGCTGGTTTCTCGAATTACCTGACGTCGCTGGGCTACAACGTGACAACGAACGCAAGCGCGAGCTCATTCTCGGGCTACGGCGCGGTATTCGTCGAGGGCAACCCGACGTTCGATGCGGCCGGACTCGGTAATTACGTCCGTGGTGGTGGCAACGTGTTCTACATCGGTGGGACGGGAGTTGGCGGCGCGAGCGGCGAAGCAACGTACTCGAACGTGTTCCTGAACCAGTTCGGTCTGAGCTTCGCGTCAACCTACAACGGTCTGGGTACGATCAACACGACAGGCTTCGATACGCAGGGGCCGTTCGGCGCGGCATTGTTCACCGGTGTATCGTCGGTATTTGCCAACAATGGCAACGACGTACTGAACAGCTCCGCCGTTGCCGGCGTGACCAACCAGGTGTTCTACACCGATGGTCAGAACGGCGTCTTTGGTGCAGCGGCTGTTACGACGCCGGAACCCGGCTCGCTGGCGCTGTTGGGGACAGGCCTAGTCGGGCTCGTACCAATGGTGCGAAGACGGAAGCGTATCGGTTAGCGTTTGGGTAAGACCTCACGCAAGAACTCCGCGGCGACCTTATGGGCGCCGCGGAGTTCTTTTGTATTGATGGCGCCCTTCACCAGCCGGGTCTCGTTCCACCGACGTTTACGATGAACACACATCCATTACAACCGCCTTACGCGTGCGAGGCTGTCTGCAGCCGATCCGGCCTACATCTTAAGTGAGCGAAATGATCACTTCAAGATCGAGGATCGTCGAATATGTATGCACGCATGCCTATCATCGTTACAGTGGCCGTTGCAGCCATGGGAATGGCGCAACCTGCATGTTCCACTCCCACTGACGACAGTGCGGCTCTTGTGACGACCCTGGGTCGCGACACCGTGGTAATGGAGAGCTACACTCGGTCGGCGATGCGACTCGAGGGACATGTTGTCGTGCGGTTCCCGGGAACAGTACTGATTCACTACGTGCTGGATCTCGACAACAAGGGATCGCCGGCGCACTCGCTTGTCGACATAATGCCGCTTGGCACATCGGAAGTTGCGGCGAGCCGCGTCAGGATAGACTACAAGCAGGACTCGGCGTTCGTTGACATCGACTCCATAGGGCATCACCGGCGAGCGCGCATCGGACTGCCGTCCGCGGCGTTTCCCGCGTTCGTCACGGGATTCGGAGCCTCGTACGGGCTCTACGAGTCTCCCGTGTTCTTTGCGCTGTACCAGCCGCTCGCTTCCGCGCAGGTGGGCGATACGGTTCACATAATGACAATCGACATCGGGAGCGGTAGAACGAGCAGGCGCGCGTTCATAAAGCGATCGCCGACGCAGCTTGACGCCGATTTCTTTCGCATAGCGTTTGCGCATGTCACACTCGACGATGCGGGCCGAGTCATGAAGGTGGATGCACGCGAGACGACGGAGCGAACGGAGACCACTCGCGCGAACTACATGGACATCGAGGCTGCAGCGCAGCGGTTCGCGGCTGAGGACAATACTGGTCGGGGACTGGGTGCCGCATCGCCGAAGGCTGTCGAGCGCGGCGCGGTCGGTGGTGCGCCGGTCGTCGTGTCCTACTCCAGTCCCCGGCGGCGCGGACGAAGTGTGCTCGGGACCGTCATCCCATACGGAGTAACATGGCGCACGGGTGCCAACGAGGCGACGACCCTGTTCTCGGACAGGAATCTCGATATCGGCGGTACGACGATTCCGGCCGGCGTCTACAGCCTCTGGACGCTACCCAGGCGCGACGGCAAAGTCGATCTGATCGTCAACAGCCAGCACGGGCAGTGGGGCACAGATTACGACAGCACTCACGATGTTGCTCACATCCCGATGAGCGTAACCAGCGTCGCTGTCCCCGTGGATGATTTCGCGATCAAACTGGACAGCACAGCGCCGCAATCGCTGCGTATTACGTGGGACACGTTCGTGTGGACTGTGCCCATCGCGCTGGCGAAGAACTAACCACGCTTTGACCGACCTCAGAACACGAAACGGTAGCCCGCTTTCCGCGCCGTCAGTATGTGTTGTGGTGCAGCGGCGTCGGTCTCCAGCTTGTGGCGCAGGCGCGCCACATGCTGGTCGACGGTCCGCGAGGTGAGTCCTGGGACGTAATGCCAGACCTCGTCCATCACATGTTCGCGCGAGATGATTGCGCCGTCCGCCTGGATCAGAAAGACGAGGAGCTCGTACTCCCGGGGAGTGAGATCGACGGGCGCGCCATCGCGAGTCACGGTGCGCGTGCGGGAATCGATGACCACGTTGCCAAACCTGAGTGTCTGATTCGGACGGCCTTCCCCGGTTGAGCCGGCCGCGCGCGATGCGCCGTGCAGGTCAGCAACTGCACGACCACGTGATTCGCCGCGTCCGTCACTTTGCGGCTCGATGCGTCGTAGCATCGCCTCTGCGCGTGCAAGAAGCTCGAGAATGCCGACGGGCTTTACAACGTAATCGTCAGCCCCGCTCCGGAAGCCCTGAACCTTGTCGACTTCGGCGTCGCGCGCCGAGAGAATCAGGACGGCCGAAGTTCCCCCATCCGCACGAAACCGACGTAGAACCTCGAATCCGTTGACCTTCGGGAGCATGAGGTCAAGAATTATGAGGTCAGGCGAGTTCGACGCGAGCCAGTCAAGCGCAGCCTGTCCGTCGGCTACCCAATGAACGCCGTAACCCTCGAATTCGAAGCTCGTGCTCAATCCGAGTGCGAGTGTTTCGCTGTCCTCGACGATGAGTACGCTGCGGGCCGTGGTCGCAGTGCTGTCGTGCGCCTGGTCAATCATTCAGAGCCTCCCGTCCAACGAGGAAGAAATATCGACAATCTGACGCCGCCGCCAGCGGTGTCATGGATCTCGGCCCGACCGTGCATCAGATCGACAAGCTCACGCACGATCGTCAGCCCTATGCCGGTGCCCGCGGTTGCATCGCCTGGTGTATCGAGTCGCACGAACGGGCGCCACACGCGGTCGCGATCCTTGGGAGCGATTCCGGGTCCCGAATCCTGCACCCAGATCTGGACCTCGTTGCCGTCCGTTCGCACTCCGATCCAGATCGTCTGGCCGTTCGGCCCGTACTTGACGCTGTTGTCGATGAGATTTACGAGGATCTGCTGCAACGATTCGGGGTCAGCCGCCGCGAGCGCTGGCACGGCATCGACCTCGATCGTCATGGAGCGCGCCTGCGCAAGTGGTCCACACAGTTCTGCTGCCCGCGATGCTATCGCGGCCGCATCCACGGCGCGCACGACAACGCGCGGGCGGCTGGTGCGGACGACGCCGAGCACGTTATCCGCAAGTCGGATCAGCCGCTGCGTTTCCGTCTCGATCACTTCAATGGCCTTGTCTCGCTCAGCGTCTGTGCGCGCACGCTTGAGCCGCAATATCTGGACGAATAGCAGGATGTGTTGCAGAGGTGTCCGTAATTCGTGTGACACATTTGCAAGAAACATCTCACGTGATTCGACCAGCCTGAATTCGCGGCGCAGCATTGCGAGCGTGGCGATAGCCAGCACTATGCTCCCGACAAGTACGAGAAACGAATCGGGAAGTCGCGACCCGGGCAGGCCGCCAACGACCAGGCGATTCGCGACACGGGGACGCAAGCCGATCTTGACGATGATGTCGCTGAGTTGCGGAATCGTGTCGGTGCCGGTTGCGACCACGGCACCGCGACGCGCTGGCGCGACGTACAACGGCCTGCCGTGCGCATCAGCGACGCTGAGAGTGAGGATGGAATCCGTCGGCATGCCTTCGGTAAGGAAGGGCGGAACGATTCGCGCGACCCGGTGCACGAGCATGTAGTCCCACACGTCGTACGTTCCGTAGCACGAGCGGTATCCGTAAACGGCCAGAACGCGACCGGTGGAATCGCGCACCGGCGTGTAGGCTATCGCTTCCGGGATCTTCGACTGCAGGAACAGGTATCCGAAGTGCCACGAGGCAATTGGCGGTGACACCGCGAGTTTCGGGATCGAGTCGCGAATCAGGTGTAGCGCTTCACTCGAGGGCGTGCCGCCCACCACCGTCAGCGCAAGGGACGGAAGATCGAGCCTGAACCTGTAGATGGGAAATGACTTCAAGTGTGCGCACGCTTCGCCGGTATCGGGGATCGCCGGGATCACAGTCACCGGCGGAAGCGGGCCCGACCAGGGGTCGTCAGGCCCAAGCTTGACGAATGCCTGCAATACGGTTCGTTCGCGCGCCATGAGGTAAACGCGCGTGGAGAAGAGGTAGCTCGCGAAGTGTGCGTACGCGTCGAGAGTACGCTGCGCGGCGTCGCGCTGCTCGCGCGCAGATCGTATCGCGTCGCGCAGTGCGAGTGCGGCTCCGCCCACGATCATCGCGAGGGTTACTCCCACGAGGATCGTCCGAAGTCCTTTGAGCTTTGGCTGGGCGGTTACGAACATGGGTCGGGGCGGATGGCTCCATCATAATAGCATCGGCCGGCCGATATCGGTCCCGACGGTGTGTATACGATTCGTTTCTGAGTGTTGCGGAGTGTCAAGACACGCAGGAGGGAACGACATCGTTGGCCGGTTCATGGCGAAGCGGGACGCGACCGTCAGCGCGCCAGAGGAATCAGCCTCGATCAGTGCTAATCAGGCTATCTCGCTGAATGCCTCGGCAGCCGCGGCAAGCGTGAGTGCGATCTCCGCATCGCCGTGGGCCGCGGAAACAAACCACGTCTCAAAGGCGGACGGCGGAGGCGACACACCGTGATCGAGCATCGAATGGAAGAACGCTGCGTAGCGCCGAGTGTCGGAGCCTCGGGCCATCGTGTAATTGGTGACGGGTTGGTCGGTGAAGAATGGCGTGAACATGGTTCCCAGATGCGGCACCTGGATGCTGACTCCCGCGCTTCGTGCGGCGTCGATCATCCCTTCTGCAAGTGCCGTCGTAGCTTCTGATGCACGGTGCCACACACCGGGCTTGCGGAGTTCCTGCAGCACCGCGATTCCCGCCGCCATGACTACAGGATTTCCCGCGAGAGTTCCAGCCTGGTAGACCGGGCCATCGGGCGCGATCTGTCGCATCAGGTCGCTACGACCACCATATGCGCCGATCGGCAAACCACCACCGATCACCTTGCCAAGCGTAGTGAGGTCGGGGGTGACTCCAAAAAGAGACTGCGCGCCGCCTGGGTGAACGCGGAATCCGGTCATCACTTCGTCGAAAATCAGAACGGAATCGTGCGCGGTGGTCTGCCAGCGGAGCACCTCGAGAAATCCGGGAGCTGGAAGCACGACGCCCATGTTGCCGGCCACCGGTTCAACGATCACCGCCGCAATGGCGTGTCCGTATTCAGAAAATGCGGTGCGCACTGCGTCGGCGTCGTTGTACGGCAACACCATTGTGTCGTGTGTCGCACCGGCGGGAACGCCTGGCGAGTCCGGCAGACCGAGTGTCGCGACGCCCGAGCCAGCACGCGCAAGCACGGCGTCCGAGTGACCGTGATAATTGCCGTCGAACTTGACGATCAGGTCGCGACCTGTAGCTGCGCGTGCGAGTCGTAGTGCGCTCATCACCGCTTCCGTCCCTGAAGTGACGAAGCGCATGACCTGCATGGACGGCACGAATTCCTGCACCAGCTTCGCAAGCTCGGTCTCCTGCGTGCTCGGTGCGCCGAAGCTTGTCCCGTTTGCGACCGCGCTTGTTATTGCGGCGACGACCGGCGGAGGTGCGTGACCGAGCAGATGCGGACCATATGCAAGGACGTAGTCCACCAGACGATTGCCGTCCGCGTCGACAACATACGCCCCTTCGCCTCGAACGATGAACCTCGGCGTTCCGCCGACACCGTTGAAGGAGCGAACCGGCGAACTCACTCCGCCGGGAAAATACTGTCGCGCAGCTTCGTAAAGCCGGCCAGATTCGACCGTCGCAACCGTTGTACCGCTCGCAGTCATGCAGCTTCCTCCGTTTGTCTTGACAGAAGATACGAAACTGCATCGGTCGCGGCTCGTTCCCCCGAATGGATGCAGTCGGGGATGCCAACTCCGTGAAATGCCGATCCGGCGACGAACAGGCCGGGATTGGCGATCAGTTGGCGACTGAGCTCGCGGACCGTCTCGTTGTGGGTGCTGGTGTAAAGAGGAATCGCCGACGGCCAGCGGTACACGCGTGTGAGGATGGGTGGAGCGGTGATTCCGAGAACCGCCGCGACTTCCCGGCGCATCAACGCCGCGGGGTCATCGGTCTCGTCGCGGATAAAGCAACGCAACAACGCGACGTCCGGGGGTGAGTGCGCGGGATTTTTTGCCGACGTCCACGTGCAGGCGCTTACGCGCGCGGCTGGATCGGCGACAAGATACCCAGTTGCGTCGAGAGGGCGCGGAACGTCGGTGACGCGCCAGGCCATGGTCACCGTTGTGGTGGAAGGGTACTCGAGCTCGCCGAGCCTCGATGCAGAATCGGGAGCGATGCCGGCAAGAAGTGCCGCGGACGCAGTTGCGGGTGTCGTGACGATCACGACGTCGGATGTTAGATCGGTGCCGTCTGAACAGCGAACCCGCCAGTTCGAGCCGTCGCGCTCGATCGCCACAGCAGCGACCGACGGCAGTACGGTGACTCCGGCAAGATTGCCGCACGCGACGGACACGATCTCCCGGACGCCGGTGGGGAAGGTCAGCAATTCGCCGTGAAAAGTCGTCGGCATGCGTTGGAGACGTCCATCGAGCAACTCATATGTCGGAAGCCCATCCGGATTCGCGCGAATGGCCCGCGCGCCGAGGTTCAAAGCGGCAAACAAGTGCGTCGTCCGGAGCTTCTCACCGATGCAAACATCGGCGCCTCCGTCGATGACGCATCCGTCAACCATCTCTCCAGCGATCTTGCCACCCAGTTCGGCTGTCGCCTCGATTATAGTCACGGTTACCGAAGGGTCGAGAGCGCGAATCCGGATCGCCGCTGCGAGTCCGGAAATCCCCCCGCCAATGACGAGAGCGGCGCGCCGTCGATCGGTGTCTTGTCGACCTGCGTCTCGCGGAACTTCCATCACATCCACCCTGCGGCAATTGCACGATCCGTGATGATCGATGCAAGTTGCTTCGTGAAGCGCGGATCATCGTTGAGCGACGGTGGTCGTTCGAGGCGCATCCCGAGATCGTGGGCGATGCGCTGCGCGTCGATGTCGATGTCGTACAGTATCTCGACGTGATCGCTGACGAATCCAACTGGAACGCTTACCACATTACGTATGCCGCGACTGGCGAGGTCGGCAAGATGCTCCGGATATGTGGGCCCGAGCCACGGCTCGGGGCTTCGGCCGGCGGACTGATAGCTCCAGGACCATCCATCTGACGAAAGTCCCGCACGTTCCGCGACAAGGCGAGCAGTCTCGTGTACCTGAGCGTCATATGGATCGCCAGCCCGGATGATGCGCTCGGGGAGGCTGTGCGCGCTGAAGATGACATGCACGGAGTCACGTTCGCCTTCCGGCCATCTGCCGATCGCCACGCGAACACGGTCGGCGAGCGCCTCGATCAATCCGGGCGCCGTGTGGTAGCTGTCAACGTGCGCAAAGGCGATCGAGGCGCGATACATCGAGAGGCCGTCGGCGATCCGAGTCTGATATTTGGCGACACTCATTCCACTATAATGCGGCGCGAGTACCATGCTGACAGCTCTCGTCACACCATCTTCGCTCATCTGCCCGACCGTTTCTTCGATCCACGGCGCCCAGTGCCGCATGCCTACGTAGATTCGGAAGCGCGGATCTGCATCGGGCGGATTCAAGGCTCGCTCGACCCCTTGCGCCTGCAGTGCCGTCAGCTCCCCGATCGGCGATCGTCGGCCGATTGCCTCATAATTGCGCGTGATTTCGCGAAGTACTGCGGGCGTTGTCGGGCGACCGTCGCGGATATCGGCAAGATAGCCAGGAATGTCTGCAAGCGATGACGGTCCGCCGTAGGCCATGAGCAGTACGCCGATCGGAGTCGATGTCGTCAAAAGTTCACTTGCTTTGCGCGCGCGATGTCTGCTCGCGCACGTAGTCTACGAGTCTTCGGACGCTATCCACGGGCGTGGTGGGGAGTATGCCGTGGCCCAGATTGAAGATGTGTCCGGGCTCCGAGCCAGCGCGATGCAACACGTCGTCGATCTGCCCCTTGAGTTCACGCCAAGGAGCAAGGAGCGCGATGGGATCGAGATTTCCCATGATCGCATGTGTTCTGCCCAGCCGCGATCGGACAGCATCGAGTGGTGTGCGCCAATCAATGCCAATGACGTTTCCGCCAGACGCAGCCACGTCGTCGATATACGCGCCGGTACCCGTGCTGAAATTGATCACTGGTACGCCGGCCGCGGCGACGGCCCGGAACAAGGCGACGTCGTACGGCTTCACGAATCTGGCGTAGTCGTGGGGGCTCAATGCACCCGCCCAGGAATCGAATACCTGAAGCACGTCCGCGCCTGCAAGTGCCTGCGCGATGAGATAATCTGCCAGGACGGTGACAAGCCTGCGCATCAATCTGCTCCACGCTGCAGGCTCGGCGTACATGAATGCCTTGGCGGTCTCGTACCGTTGGGATCCGCCGCCCTCGATCGCATAGCAGGCGAGTGTGAAAGGCGCGCCAGCAAATCCGATCAGAGGGGTGGCAGCCGGTAGTCCGGCGCGCACGAGGCGTATCGCGTCGAGCGTGCCGCGCAGCGCATGCTCCGCGGGTGGGGTGCCGAGCACGTCGACGTCGCGCGGTACGCGGATCGGATTGGATATTCGCGGGCCCACGCCTGACACGAAGTCGAGATCGAGCCCCATCCCGATCAGCGGGGGAAGAATGTCCGAGAAAATAATCGCCGCATCGACTCCGAGCGCGTCAACTGGTTGCAGCGTGATTTCCGCCGCCACCGCCGGATCGCTGATCGCCTCGAGCATCGACTGCCGCGCCCGAATCGCACGATATTCCGGCATGTATCGCCCCGCCTGCCGCATCAGCCAGACCGGCGTATGGGCAACGACCTCACGCCGGCACGCACGGACCAGTAGAGAATCGGCCGCAACGCTCCGGACAGGGACGTTGTGCGGCGGTCGCACCGGATGCGAGTGTTCCGGAACCGCTGCCAGGGTGTCGGGCATCACTCGCTCAGCCAACGAGCTGCATCTCTCGCGTGGTATGTAATTATCAGGTCGGCACCAGCGCGGCGCATCGACGTTAGGGACTCGAGCACGATGCCACGCTCATCGACCCAACCCGCGGCGGCCGCAGCCTTCACCATCGCATACTCGCCGCTCACGTTGTACGCGACAAGCGGAACGCCGGGATTCGCCTCGTGCACGGCGTGCACGATGTCGAGATACGCAAGCGCTGGTTTGACCATCAGAAAATCCGCACCCTCATCCACGTCGAGCTGCGCCTCGCGGAGCGCGACACCGCGATTGGCCGGATCAAGTTGGTGTGTGCGACGATCGCCAGAGCTTGGTGCACCGCCGGCTGCCTCGCGAAAGGGGCCATAGTACGCAGAGGCATACTTCACCGCGTACGCCATGATCGCAACGTGTTGATAACCCGCCGCGTCCAGCGTCTCGCGGATCGCGCCTACCGCACCGTCGATCATTCCGCTCGGAGCCACGACATCAGCGCCGGCTTCGGCGTGTGACAGCGCGATCCGTCTCAGAGCTTCGAGTGTCTCGTCGTTGCGCAGGTTCTGGTTGTCGTCGAGGATGCCGCAGTGACCGTGCGACGTGTACTCGCACATGCAGACATCCGTGATCAACACAAGGTCTGGAAACCGGGACTTCAGAGCGCGCACTGCACGCTGCACGGCACCCTCTGACGAATAGCTTTCCCGACCCGCAGGATCCTTTCGGCCTGGGTCGGGGACTCCAAACAGAATGACTGACGGGACGCCAAGTGCGACGAGCTCGTCTGCGACGTCTGCGACCCGATCGACCGATACGCGACTGATCGCCGGCATCGATGCGAT
The DNA here is from genome assembly GCA_036554185.1 of Gemmatimonadaceae bacterium. Taxonomy (GTDB): domain Bacteria; phylum Gemmatimonadota; class Gemmatimonadetes; order Gemmatimonadales; family Gemmatimonadaceae; genus Fen-1247. The sequence continues at coordinate 18,434 of DATBNQ010000110.1, forward strand.
GGGCTGAATGACTTCCGCGCCGTCCGTCACGAACAACGGGGCTATCAGATTGGTGGACGCGAGAGAGGTCTCCTTCACCATGCGGCGAAGTGTCTCTGTTGCGCGAAGCCGGCGAAGTCGTACGGTCGGAAACTGTCCGGCGCGGCTCATGAGCGCCTTGAAGAACGGAGCGGCCTGACCATCGGGTCAGCTTCACGCGTGAAGACTTCGGCCAGCACCTTGACGACGCCGTCGAGAGTATAAATGCCTGCAACTCCTGTAACGTCGAGACCTGCTTCACTCGCGGCTGCCGCTGTAACAGGGCCGATGCACACGATGTGCGGTTTCACATCGGTGCCAAAGCACCCGACGAACGCACGCACGGCTGAAGGACTGGTGAATGTTATCGCATCGGCATCCAGAATCATCTCCCGCATGTCTTCATGCACAGTCAGCGCGACGGTATCGTAGAGAATGCGTTCGACTACTTCTGCGCCGCGTTCCCGGAGCATGGACGAGAGAACGCACCGCGCACCGGCTGCCCGCGGCCAGAGGACGGACTTGCCTTTCACGTCGCCCAGTGCGCCCGCGAGTGATTCCGCTACGAACTCCGGGGCGGTGAGCGCGGACGTGGCACCGACGGCGGCCACCGACCGAGCAGTCGCAGGTCCGACGGCGGCAATGCCACGATGTGCTCGAAAGGCTGCGCGCTCAGGCGTGTCAAGGCGCGCCCAGAACATCCGCACGCCGTTTGCGCTCGTAAATGCGATCCAGTCGAACGTGGCGAGCGGTCGCTGCGCCACGTCATCGACTTCTGTGAGCGGGTCGATGCCGATGAGCGGAGCAAGAATGGGTTCTGCACCGGCGCGCCTGAGCGCGGTTGCGAGCGGACCGTCGTCCATCTCGAAGCGAGTGACGACGACGCGACGAGTCGCAAGTGGCTGTATCATCGCAGACTGGTGCGCAGCGACGAGCTCAGTTCCGCGTCGACGGCGTTGTGCAGGACGACGTCGTCAATGTCGGAGAGCACACCGAGTGAGAATGGATCATCTGCGCGACACTGCACGGCGAGCGCGCCCTGGCCGGCCGCCGGTGGCATGACGGCGAGATCGAATATCTCCGTGACATGGCCGAGCAGATCGAGTCGATCCAAACCCGCAAGTGCAAGCAGCGCCGCGTCGTACTTGCCCGCGAGCACCATTGCGACGCGCGCATCGACCGTTCCGCGGATCGGTCGAACCACTACATCGGGGCGAAGCGCGAGCACGGCGGCGGCTCTGCGTTCGCTCGACGTGCCGATCAGCGATCCCGCCGGGAGCTCGGCGAGCGTCAGTTGTTTCGCGCAGACAAGCGCTTCGCGCGGATCGGCCCGGAGCGGGACCGCGGCGACGACAAGTCCAGCTGTGGCATCCAGAGGCAGGTCCTTGTACGAATGCACAGCGGCATCGATCTCTCCCTGCACGAGCGCCCGCTCGATCGAATCCGTGAATGCGTCAGCTGCTAGTTGTGGAGCTGGTACATCCAGCATCCTGTCACCTGACGATTCATATGTCACAACTTCGACGTCGAGATCTGGCCGCGAAGCCACCAGAAGCTCGACAACGAGTTGCGTCTGGTGAAGGGCGAGCTTGGACTTGCGCGTGCCAAGTGCGAAACGTCGCTTACTCATACCGCCATCGTAGTTGCGATCGTCGCGTCTTCATGCGCTGGTGCTGGATGTCTGCGCGCGAGTCGCATCCGCAGCAGATCGAGCTCTTCCTCGATGAGCCGTTCGACCGCCGGGACAACCACACGACGTTCCGAGTGCGCGGCGGCGACATACGATCCGAGATCGTCGATTCCAATCAATTGAGCACCCGGAACCCGCCGCACGTCGACATCCACGTTGCGCGGAAGTGAAACATCGATGAGAGTCATCGGTCTGGTCGGGCGATATTCCAGTGCCGCAGTAACTGTGGTTCTGTCGATCAGCGTGTGTGTCGCGCGCGTGGCGGCGACTACCACGTCGGCGTCCCGCAGCAGCGACGGAAGAAGCTCGAGCTGGCACACTTCAGCGCCGTGGCGCGCAGCCATCTCGAGTGCCGATTCCAGAGTTCGATTCGCGATGGTCACTCGCGCCGGTCTGTGTGCCGCAAGTGAGCGAAGAGCGAGTTCCGCGATTTCACCGGCGCCGACAACTACGACCTTGAGGCCCGCCAGACCGTTCGACGCTGCGGCCGCTGCGTCGATCGCGGCAGAGCCCAGGCTCGCTGCCTGAAGGCGTCCCCAGACCGAACCCCGAGCGCGTTCACCCGCGCGAACGGCGCTCTTGAACGTAAGCTTGAGCAGAGGCGATGCCGCGTGCACGGCGACGGATTGACGCAGCGAACTCGCCACCTGGGCCACAATTTGGGCCTCTCCGAGGACGACCGAATCCAGCCCGGCGGCCACTCGGAACAGATGCCGAGCCGTGTCGATCCCCGACAGGGAGTAGCAATGCGAGGCGATGGCGTGCTCGTCCAGGCCAGTATGCGATGACCACCACTCGAGAAGCCTCGCGGCGCTATCCGAGGCCGCGTGCGGTATTTCTCCGTACAACTCGGTACGGTGGCAGGTCGAGACGATCACCAGCCGCTCGATCCGTGGGTCGTGTCGCGCCGCGGAGAGTGCGGTGCGTAGAAGAGCAGCTGAAAATCCGGCGCGCTCGCGTATCTCGGAACTAGCCGTTCGATGGCTGATTCCGAGGCAATCGAGTCTCAAGCCAGATTCAACGGCTGATGCTGTGACCAAGAGCCTACTGATGCGGGTGGAACGGGGGAGTGGCGAAAGTTGCCAGCGGAGCACATGCGACGGTATCCGGGCGATTACGGACTCGGCAGGGTCGACCCTGCGCTCGCCTCCCCACACAAGTACAGGGATTCCGGTGTCCGAGCATACGCGGATCGAGAACGCCGGGCCACCGAAATATATGGCTTACCCCAACCCCCGGACCTCCGCACGCTGGCGACGACGGAACGGCGCCAAAGGCCTGCCGCCACTGAACCAGGGACGGGGACGCAAAGATCAGCTTGCGCCCGCCGATACGATGGACCGCTTACATCGCGCCGAGCGTCTGCTCGGCCCTGAGCTCTTGCTGCAGGCCGCGCCGCGCGTCGGCGATGAGTCGCCGCGTGCGGTCGCGGAGCTCCGAAATATCTGCGCTCGTCATTCCAGTGGTCGGGATCGGTTCGAGCACGGCGCAGATCGCGTTCGCGCGCCGGAAACTGAAGGAGCCCTTGGCCATCGCGTCGCGGGTTCCCGCAATGGCGATGGGTATGATCGGCGCATTCATCGAAATTGCGAGTTGGAACGCGCCGTCCTTGAAGGGAAGAAGATCGTCAGTACGAGATCGCGTTCCCTCCGGAAAAATCATGACCGAGACATGTTTCGACAGGCGGTCGCGGCAGGCCTCCAGCGCCTGCTGCGCGCTGCCGCGGCTGCCGCGGTTGATCGGCACGTCACCCGCCATGCGCATCATCCACCCCATCACCGGGATTCGGAAAATGGTGTCCTTGGCGAGCCATTTCATCTCCCATTTGAGATGGGATACGAGAAATATGTCCGCGTAGCTCTCGTGGTTTGCCACGACTACGTACGGAAGTCGCGGGTCGGCAATTGCGACGCCACTCGTGCGGAAGTGCCAGTACGGATTCAGCCACGTACAGGCAACGGCGAGATGCCGGAATGCACGGCCGGCGGCGTATCTACCCGGATCGAATGGTGCCGTCGCGATCCAGACTATCGAGACATAAAAGAAGCCGATGATGACGACAAGAACCGTCGCCGTCCATACCCAGGCATTTACCAAGCGTTGCATTCGGAAAATTTGTCAGCCAGACGCGATTGAGGTAAGCCTCCGATTTGTGGCGTCAGGAGTGACGAACGAAGTTCCTGGAGGGGTCTACCGGGGCGTATCCCCATACAGCGGAGCGCACGTGAGCAAAGGAATTCGCACGGGCCTGGTTGCTTCCCTTCTCGTTGCAGCGAGTGCTGGGGCGCAGTCGAGTCTCGCTGCACCGGCCGCACCGGCGGCACGGCTGCCGGCGACTGTAGTATCGGTGTCAGCCGGCGCGCTCAGATACGACTTCAACAAGGTCGGGATGGCACCTCTCGTCACGCTCGGTCTCGAGCACAGATTCGGATCGAATCTGATCGTCGCAACCGAAGCCAGTCTTGGCGCAGGCTTCAGGGTGAGACCCGAGAACGCACCTACGGACTACGACGCAGTTTATACGTCCACACTGTTGTCCGCCCAGTGGCAGGCTTCGGCCGGCCGTTTTCAACCGTACGCTGGTATCGGGGCTGGTTATTACAATCTCGGCATGAGTCCGCCGCTCAATGCCACGCCGTACGGTTGTCTCGACTCGTCGCGGTACTCGTGCGTGGCACCGCGAACGCATCGCTATGGTGCGATCGAGTCTGCAATGCTGGGATCGCGATTCTCACTTACCGCCGCCGCGTTGCTCCGTGCAGAACTTCGTCTGAGTCACAACGGTGTGTGCTCGTCGAGCCGAATCCTCTGCCAGACGGAAATGCGGCTTGGGATTGGCCACCGTTTCTAGTCCATCGCACAGCTGGCTCCAGGCGGTCCTGGCGATTAAGCGCGCAATCCGAGCTCCACGTACGCGCTTGCGATCTCCGCCGCCGCACGTGCGTTGTTCTTGACCAGCGCGATATTGGCGAGAAGACTCCTGCCGCCCGTCAATTCAACGATCTTCCCAAGCAGGAACGGGGTCGCCTCCTTGCCGCCGATTCCGCGGCGCGTCATGTCGGCGAGCGCATCACTGATAATCGGACCAATTTCGGATGCCGGAATCTCCCACTCGGCCGGTATTGGGTTCGCTACCAGCACTCCGCCAGCCAATCCGAGATCCCATTTTGCTCGAAGGATGCGCGCGACCTGCTCCGGTGTATCGGCGCGAATTGGGGCGCGAAAGCCGCTTTCGCGTGAAAAGAAAGCCGGAAATTCCCAAGTGCCGAAACCGATCACGGGAACGCCAAGCGTCTCGAGTCGCTCCAGCGTGAGCCCAATGTCGAGAATGCTCTTGACGCCCGCACTCACCACGGCCACGCTGGTCTGCGCCAGCTCGGTTAGATCTGCGCTGACATCGAACGATTCCGCCGCACCTCGATGCACGCCGCCGGTTCCACCAGTTGCGAAGACGCGAATTCCAGCCATGGCAGCGATCCGCATCGTCGTGGCAACCGTTGTTGCGCCGTGCTGCTTCATGCCTACGGTAGCCGGCAAATCCCGGATGCTTATCTTCTGAACGTCCTTGCTCGTGCCGAGCAACTCGAGCTCGCCTGCGGTGAGGCCGACCTTCAGCAGACCGTGGAGCACCGCAATCGTTGCCGGGACTGCGCCCGACTTGCGTATTACCGCCTCGACATCGCGCGCCGTGGTCACGTTCTGCGGATACGGCATCCCGTGACTTATGATCGTGCTCTCGAGTGCCACCACTGGCGCGCCCCGTTCGAGCGCGTCGTGGACTTCCTCGTTGTATTCGAGGTGAGGAACTACCGGGACATGGCTCACGCTGGAAAATTACCCATCATGGGCCTCCGCGTGTCCGTTGGCGCGATCCAGCAGCGTTGACAGGTTCATGAGCGGGCTGACGGTTTCACGCGACTCGATGGTTATCGCTGCCGCAGCGCGCCCGAGCCGCGCAGCAGCGAATTCATCCAGGCCGCGGAGCAAGCCGGCAATGTAGCCGGCGAGCATTGCATCGCCGGCTCCCGTAGCGTCTACAAGCGTCGCCGGTGAAGCTGCAATCATCTCGACGCGCTGAGCGCCGTCCTTCGAGAGGCTCAGGAAGCTCCCATTGACGCCGAGTCTGATCCAGACGTTCGCCACACCGGCGGCGTGGAGCTGTGCAGCGGCCGCGCAAAGGTCCGCGCGGCTTGAACCTGCCACGCCAGTGAGTTCGTGAAGCTCATCAAGATTTGGCGTTACGGTGTGAAGCGCCATGCCTGAAGCGAGTAGCTCCGATATGCCGGCGGCCTTTGGGACGCTGACCGGATCGACTACCACATGAACGCCACTACCGGACGCAATCTGGGCTGCCCGCACCAGGGCCTCTACTGGCACGTTGCAATCAAGAACAAGAATGCGTGCGTTCGCAATCAGCGCGCGGCGCGCATCAACAGCAGCCGCTGAGATTGCGTCCATCGCCTGCATCGCCGAGATGGCGATTATCATCTCGCCCGCATCGTTCACGACAGCGCTGTAGAGCCCCGTCGAGCCTGGGGTCACAACGATATGGCGGAGATCGACGCCCGCGGCGTCAGACTCGCACCGCAGCCGATCGCCGTCCGTGTCGTCTCCAAGCGCGGTAACGAGAGCGGTGGTCACGTCCAGCCGCGCAAGATTTTCCGCCACGTTCCGGCCCACGCCGCCAGACGACGTCCGGATCGCCCCGGGATTGCTCGTGCCCATCACCACCGTCCCGAGAGTCTGGCACTTCTGGTCGATGTTCGCGCCGCCAATCACGACGACGGCCGGGTTATCAACGCGCGGAGAAATCGGTGGTAAAGGCAGCGTCATGGGTCTTGAGATGTAATTGATCGAGCGGGCGAGAAGATACGCAAACAGTCTGCCGGTTGTACGCGAGCACGCGCCCGCCTCGGCCTGTCATCGATTAATCCAGTGGGTCCGGTTGACATCCACCGCTCCCGTCGATACTGTAGGTCGGGAGCAGATTTGCCCGGATAGCACACACAACAATTACATGATCGCCTTCCGCCTCAACGTGTTCAGCAAGCGTCGCCCACTTTCCTCTCCGGGAATCTGGTTGTCGCATGCGTGAGGCTGTTCGAATCCTTTCCTCAATGCCCGCCAGACGTTTCGTCAGGCGGGCATTTTTTTATCCACGAACTCTCACTTTCAATCCACAGGTAGCCAGCTAAATGACCGTTGCAGATGTAGCAGAAGGGACAACCTCGACTCTCCCAGTGCACTACCTCGACGCAATATCGCTCGGGAAGATCGTCCAGATCAGGGAGCAGTTGCTCAAGGCCCAGGCTGGCGGGATGCGCGTCTTTCGCTTTGAGTCCGGTGATCCGAGTTTTGACGTCGCGGAGGGGGTCCTCGACGCGGTGAGTTCCGCCGCCCGAGCCGGCAAGACGCATTACATACCGAACAACGGGATCCCGCAGCTTCGAACCACGCTCGCCAAGAAGGTCCAAGATAAAAACGGACTCGCCGGAGTTACCTCCGAAGACATCTTCGTCACGAATGGCGCCATGCACGCCCTTTTCGTCACGTTCGGCGCGCTGCTTGTCGCGGGCGATGAGGTGATCGTTCCGGATCCGATGTGGACCGAAGTCGTCGAGAACATCCGCATGGCCGGCGGCGTTCCGGTTGGCGTCGAGCTCGCCGCGGCGGACGACTTCGAGTATCGCGCGGATCGGATCGAGGCAGCCATCACGCCACGCACGAGAGCGATCTTCCTCAACACGCCTCATAATCCGACAGGCGCCGTGCTCTCGCGCGAACGTCTGGAGGAGATCCTCGAAGTTGCGCGCGCCAACGATCTGTGGATCATCTCCGACGAAGCGTATGAAGATGTCCTTTACGAACCTTGGACCCACACGTCGATCGGTTCGCTTGCTGGTGACTACGCGGATCGGGTGATCAGCATCTACTCCTTCTCAAAGACGCACGCGATGAGCGGACTCCGCGTGGGCTATATCGTCACCCGCGCGACGTTGCTTCACGACCGTATCCCCAAGCTGCTGCGGTGCACCATAAATGGCGTGAACAGCCTTGCGCAGTGGGGAGCACTCGCGGCGGTGGAGGGTTCAACGGAACATCTTCGCGCCATGTGTGACGAGTACGCCGTCCGGCGCGATATAATGCTTGCAGCGCTCGACGGAATTCCCGGCGTTCGGCCGTTCGCACCGCGCGGCGCGTTCTATGTCTGGGTGGAGCTCGATCAGTCAGCCTACGATCGACTCGGCGTTCCGGATGCGGCAGCGCTATCGGAGCAACTCGCGACAGCCGGAATCGGGAGCGCGCCGGGCGACGCGTTTGGCGAGAGTTGCGTCAACTCGATGCGGTTCGCCTTCAGCTGTGACACCGCGATGGTGCGGGACGGAAGCGTGCGCCTTCGAGCGGCTCTCACCCACGGCATGAAGTGAGACGGGCCCGATGATGGGCTCGTCCCAGCTTCGCGTTGCACTCGGCCAGTATGATATCGGGTGGCACGATCCGGATGCTTCACTCGATCGGGCTGCGCAGGTCGTTGCTCGATCTGCCGCTGCCGGTGCACGTCTCGTCGTACTGCCGGAGATGTGCACCAGCGGCTTCACAATGGATGTCGCCAACTTCGCCGAATCGCCGACGAGCGACCGGATAACGCGCCTCTCGCGCATGGCTAGGTCATCGGGAGTCTGGCTTGTCGCTGGCGTCCCGACCAGGGATGACGGTTCGTGTGATCGTGTCGCTCGCAATTCCGCACTGGCCTTTTCCCCCGCCGGCGAACTTGCTGCGACTTATCACAAGCAGAAATTGTTCGCGTACGCCGACGAGCAGAAGTCGTACTTGCCCGGTGATCAGCCCGTTGTCATCGACGTGGATGGTGTCAGGGTCGCTCCGTTCATCTGCTACGATCTTCGTTTTCCTGAACTGTTCCGAGCCGTTGCTCGCGATGTCGATCTCATGGTGGTGATCGCAAGCTGGCCCGCGGCACGTCGCAGCCACTGGGACACACTTCTGCGCGCGCGAGCCATCGAAAATCAATGCTACGTGATCGGTGTCAATCGATCGGGTGAAGGCGGGGGGATCATCTACGACGGTGGCTCCGCGGCGTTCGATCCCTGGGGGGAGCCAGTAGCCACCGTGGCTGTGGCGGGTGCCGAGGGCGTCGCGCTGGCGGGAGTGTCGTCCGCCGAGGTCGCACGCGTTCGCGCGGCTTACCCGTTTCTGGCTGACGCAGCCGGATCTTAACGCTCGCTCAATAACGGCCGTCTACCTGTGTGGGAGCGCCAGGTGAGCGCCAGGACCTTCAGAAGCGAGGTAGGCTACATGAAATACGGACTAATCGCAGGGGCCGCCGCGGCCGCACTTTCGATCACCGCCGCGTCAGCCGGCGCGCAGACTGCCACACAGCGGACAGCGGCGGCGAACGCCTGGTGCGCCTTGCATATCAACCAGTGTCCGGTGCGTCAGGACGTCAGGCTGGATCGGAGAGGTGTTCGCCAGGACAGGCGTGCCATCGGTCTCGACCGGCGCGACGTCCGGTACGACAACCGCGACATCCGCAGGGATGTCCGTGACATCCGTGTAGATCGCGCCAGCCATGATGTCCACGACGTTCGCGCAGATCGGCGGGACATCGCCCGCGACCGCGTGGATTCCCGAGTCGATCGCCGCGACATCCGTCACGATCGCAGGGACGTGAACCGTGACTACCGCGACATTCATAACGATCGCGACAGCCGTTGACCGCCAGCTGAATCGTTGGAGGCTCTTACACAACACGCCGCCGTCGCTCCCAGAGCGCCGGCGGTGTGTTGCGTATATCGACCTATTTTTCGCCTACCCGCAAAGGACACTTCCGCCGTTCACGTTGACGATTTCGCCAGTCACGTGGCGCGCCAGAGCGGAGCAGAGAAAAACGATCGGCCCGGCGATGTCTTCAGGGGTTGCAATGCGCCCCAATGGGATCCCGCGTGAAATGCGGTCGATCCCCTGGCCGGTTATCGCTCCGGCTACCATCTCGGTATCGACCCAGCCAGGAGCGACGCAATTCACCGTGACGTCGCGCGGTGCGAGCTCTACTGCAAGTGACTTGGTAATCGAGATCACAGCTCCCTTAGTGGCCGCATAATCCGCGTGATATGCTTCCCCGCGCTGACCCGCGGTGCTGGACACAAGGACCATCCGCCCGGACGGCGAGATCGCTCTCGCCACAGCGGCTGTCGTGAAGAAGATCGAGTCGAGGTTTTCACGCACGGTGCGGTGCCACCGATCGGCGTGCATGTCGGCGAACGCAACATCCTCCTGCGGCCAGATCCCGGCGTTCCCGACGAAGATGTCGATGCCGCCAAGTTGTGCCATCGTGGCGCGCACCAGATCCTCCGCGCCATCTGAACTGCTTATGTCCGCAGAATGTGTGAACGCCCGGACACCGCAACCCGCGACGTCAGCCGCCACCTGCTCGGCGTCGGTGGCGCGCTCCCGGAATCCGATCATCACGTCGGCGCCAGCAGCAGCCAGCAGCCGCGCCGTTGCCGCACCTATTCCACGCGACGCACCCGTAATGAGCGCGCGGCGCCCGGTCAGATCGAGAACTGAAATTCTATTATTCATTGTACGGCACAATGTACGGAAAGATGGAACCGGCTGGCTGAATGTTCGTCACGTCCCGCTGGACGAGCTCCGTGGATCGGAGTGCGCGACAATCCAGCGGCTTCTCCACCGGCCTGCTTGCCCCGCCGCCCAGCCAGACACCTCCGAACCGGGCATGGGGTGCGCAAACAGGTATCCCTGGCCGAACTTGCAGCCAAGCGCGGCAAGCGCATCGCACTGCTCCCATGTTTCGATTCCTTCGGCAAGCGTTCGAACGTGCATCATCTCGCCAAGCGCGACTATCGTTCTGGCAAGAGCGCCATCGCTGCCAGCGCCAGCGATTCCCTCAACGAACATCTTGTCGACTTTGAGCACGTCAATCGGGAATCGCTGCAGATAACTGAGGGACGAGTAACCGGTTCCAAAGTCGTCTATGGCGAGTTGCACACCGAGTGCCTTGAGGGCGTGAAGCTTGAGGAGTATGTCCGACGTTCGACGCATGAGCGTGCCTTCGGTCAACTCGAGTACTACACGATCCGCCGGTGCACCGCTTCTCTCGATCGCGGCAGCGACGTCGGATACAAACGTCGCGTGCTCAAGTTGGGAACCGGAGATGTTGATCCCCATTCGCAGCTCGGAATGGAGTCCCTCTGCGCCTGACGCAGCGAGCCGGTGCCAACGACTGAGCTCATCGCACGCGCTGTTGAGCACCCAGCGGCCGATCGCGACGATCAGCCCGGTGTCCTCGGCCAGTTGGATGAAGTGGTGCGGCGCAAGCACGCCGCGTGATCGGTGCGACCAGCGCGACAGCGCCTCGAAGCCCTGCAGCACCCCGGTGTCGAGCGCGACGACAGGCTGATACAGCAGATGCAACTCTTGTCTATCCAACGCACCGCGGAGATCGGACTCCAGCTCCAGACGGTCGACGATTGCGGCGTGCATCTGCGGCTCGAATACCGTGTGCCGTGCGCTGCCGGCCTCCTTGGAGTTGTACATCGCCACGTCGGCGTTGCGCAGGATGTCGTCTGCGGCGTCGCCAGGGGCGGCGTGGGCGAGGCCCAGACTCGCGGTGACATTGACCTCGCGCCCGCGCAACCCGATCGGCGCCCGCAGTGACTCTTCCACTCGTGAGACCACGTCGAGCGCCTCGTCCTTGCTCACCATGTCCTCGAGAAGAATCGCGAATTCGTCGCCACCAAAACGCGCAACGGTATCGTGACTGCGTACCGCACCTACAAGTCGCGATCCAACGGCCGCGAGCAGCCGGTCGCCCTCGGCATGGCCAAGGCTGTCATTCACAGTCTTGAAGTCGTCGAGATCGAGGAATACAATCGCCACGTGCTTGCCTCGACCAATGCGACTCAACGCGTGCATCACGCGATCCCGGAACAGCGCGCGGTTTGCGAGGCCAGTCAGTGGATCGTGGAAGGCGCGGTACGTCAATTGTGTCTCGAGGATCTTCCGCTCCGTTATGTCGACCGCGAGGCCGAGGGTACCCTCGATTTCACCCGAGGGGGCGCGGAGAGGTTCGACGCTGCAGGCGAAACTCCGGCCGGCCCACGCAAGCTCGAAGGCCGCCGAGTCGCCGCGCAATGCCGCCGAAATTGCGCTCGATTCGACATTCGTGTCGCCAGATGTGCCGAAATGGTCCCTTGCATCAGTGCCGATCAACTGCTCTGGCAGAATGCCGAGTGCGTTGAGGCCTGCGCCGAGCGCCGACGTGAAGCGCCCCTCGCAATCGGTTGCCCATAGCACGGCGGGGATCTGGTGCATGACCAGATGCAACCGCGCCTCACGATCGCGCAGCGCAGACTCCGCGGCCTTGCGTGCCGTTACATCACGGAGAACCGTCTGAACGGCCGGTAAGCCATTATGCTCCACGCTGACGGAAAGAGCCTCGACATCCGCAATGCTTCCATCGCTCGTCAGAATGCGATATTCGATCGGTTTGGAGGAAAACTCTCCATGTCCGCGTGCTATGACCGCGTCGATCAATCGCGCGTGTGAATCCGGATGGACGAAGTCCGTGAGCGGGCGTCCGATGAATTCATCTGCATCGGCTCCGCCCAGTATCCCGGCGCCAGTCTTATTTATGTAGAGCAACGTGCCATCGCGATGGACTATTATCGCCTCGGGTGAATGCTCCACCAGCTGGCGGTAGCGCTCCTCGCTCGTACGCAATGAGCGCTCCGCGCGCACCCTGTCCGTAACGTCGCGTGCCACACCGATCAGCCCGATGATGTTGCCGTCGCTATCCCGCCACGGAGTGCGAGTCGTCACGTACTGCCGCATGACCCCTTGCGAATCGCGCGCAGTCGAGTCGCCCGATATGGTTGTGCCGGACGCGATCGCGTCCAGATCGCGCGCGCGAATCCCGCTGGCCGTCTGCTGGCCAAACAGCACCACGTCTGTCGAACCAATGATATCGTGAGCCGGAAAGCCGAACATCCGGCTACCGGCAGCGTTGACGAGTTGGTAATGACCGTCAACCGTCTTCGCCCAGACAGCGTCGGACGTGCCCTCCGTTACCGCGCGCATGGTGGCCATGTGCTGACGAAGAGCTTCTGCGGCGCGCTTCCGCTCGGTCACATCGCGCACGATCGCCGTGAAGACGATTGGGTCATCCGTCACCTCGTTTTCATTACGGACACTCAGCGCCATTTCGATTACGAATACCGTTCCATCCTTGCGAACCGCTCGCAGCTCCACGGTCCGGGCAGCGACGCTCTCGTCGTTCTGCCTGATGCGACTGAGCGCGGCGAGGTGCGCGTCGCGACGCTCAGGTGGGATGAGCGTTGTGAGTGGTTGCCCGAGTATTTCGGCGGCGGTGTAACCGAAGATTCGCTCGGCCGGAACGTTCCAGAACACGATTCGATATTCGCTGTCGGCGGCGATGATCGCGTCCGACACATCCTCTGCGATCGTTCGGAAATAGGCCTGCGATTCACGGAGGAACGCCACGTCAGTGGCACGCCGGTGCTCGCGCCGACCGATGATGAACGTCGCGATTGCGGCGGCTGCAGCCGCAGCAAGCATCGGGATGATGCCAACGCTGGCGCGCGGCATTCCCGGGAACAGCGCGACCTCCGCCAATTGCAACATGAGGAGGATGACAAGCGTAAAGAGGCCAACGACAGCTGTCGATCGGGCGATCGATAATCGTGCGCGCATTCGGTGTGTTGGGGGTACGCGACGCCCTGCTCGACGGAGGCGCCTGGAGAGAGTATCGGCGTTTCGCACGGGCCGGATGAGCCTGGCGAGCGCGAAAAATGCGTCCCCGAATAAAAACCGATTTGCCTTCGATCCACCAGTTCGAACGCCCAACCTGCGTACACACACTCGACCGCTCCGGCGCATCCGCCGACCGGCGCTGACCCACCATCAACCGGGATACCAGTGACACCATATTTTCACCTCGCTTTCCCCGTACACGATCTATCGGCCGCGCGCAAATTCTACGGTGACGTACTTGGCTGCCGCGAAGGGCGTAGCGATCCCGCCTGGGTCGATTTCGATCTCTACGGGCACCAGATCGTCGCTCATCTGCAACCAGCTGCAACGGGCGACCGCGCGTCCAGCGCCGTCGACGGTCACGGGGTCCCGATTCCGCATTTCGGGCTGATAATGGAAATGGGCGACTGGGAGAAGTTGGCGGAGCGGCTGAAGGCGGCAGGTATCACATTTGTGATCGAGCCTTACATCCGGTTCGCGGGGCTACCTGGAGAACAGGCGACCATGTTCGTTCGGGATCCGAGCGGAAATGCGCTGGAGTTCAAGGCATTTCGCGACATGTCACAGATCTTCGCGAAGTGAGTTGCGGGGAGACCGCTCGTTAACTGCGAGCGATACCAACTGTGACGGGCGCGACGGGCGCGACGATCCCTGCGCCCGTCAGGTCC
>DATBNQ010000040.1:0-18337 GCA_036554185.1 Gemmatimonadaceae bacterium
CCGCCGCGGTGAAGCTGGGCGGTCACGCGGAAGTCGTTGGCGCCGCCGCGGTCGCGGATCTGTTCAAGGGACGCGCGCGGACGGCCGTGGTCGGATTGGTGGACGGCGAGGTCGGCGTTCATGTGCCTGTGCCCCGCCGGATGCTGCTGGTGTTTCAGGTGGCGTTCGCGGACGACGGACGCATCGCCGCGATGGATGTGCTGGGCGATCCGGCGGCCATCGAAAGGCTGGCGCTTGCGTCGCTCACCGATTCTTCTGATGATTGACATGATCACAATCACTGTCGCAAACACATTTGCCTTCACGGCGAAACTGCTTGCCGATCGCGCGCCCAACACCTGCGCTGCGTTCACTGCCCTGCTTCCCTATCGCCAGCGCTTGATCCACGCCCGCTGGAGCGGCGAGGCATGCTGGATCCCGCTCGGCGACTATCAGCTCGGTGTCGGCTACGAGAACCACACGAGTCATCCGTCGCGCGGCGATCTGCTCTGGTATCCGGGCGGCATCAGCGAAACGGAGCTGCTGTTCGCGTATGGCTCGTCAGTCTTCGGAAGCAAGGTCGGTCAGCTTGCAGGAAATCATTTTCTCGAAATCATAGAGGGCCGAGAACGACTCGAGGAGATGGGGCGCTACGTGCTGTATCATGGCGCGCAGGACATCGTGTTCCAAGCGGGGTGAGGTCATATTCTATAACGAGTGTTGCAACCCTGACGGCAACGAGCTGCTGTTTCCTCTTTCCGACTGAACGGCATCGCGGTCGGTGACGACCGTGCGCGCAACACCCGCCCGTGCGCACCATATTTCACGCGCGGCGCAGGACCCGACCCAATACCCAATAGCCCCCGTATGACTGAACATTGGGCAACTCTCGTCTCGATCATCATCGGCCTCGGAATAGCCGATCTGCTCGTCAATTTTCACAGACTGATTCACGCGCGAAAGCAGGTTGAATGGGACGCGTTACCGCTCGTGTGGGCCACGATCGCATTGCTGTGGCTGTTCAATTATTGGTGGGCCGTCGGCGCGGGATTGGACGGTTCGCGGAATGCGCGCGTGGTCGGTGACTATGTGCTTCTCGCTGTGCTTCCAATCCTGCTGTTTCTCATGTCTGCCAGCGTATTGCCGAGAGCCATCCCGGAATCGGGCGTGCTCGACATGCGCGCGGAATGGGCAAAGAGCAGAAACGTTTTCCTCACGATTCTGGCAATCAATCAGGTAGCAACCTGGATCGTTGCAATCGCTGTCAGCGGCGCTGTCAGTCTTGATTTCGTCGGTCTCGTGCGCACCATCGCTCTTCTAAGTGCGGTTGGTGCCCTGCTCTTCAGGTCTCGGCGATTCGAGTGGTCGGCGGCAATTGTGGTGCTTGCTGTTGCCGTTGCTCGAATTTCGAGCCAGGCGATTGGATGAGCGGGCGCGATCCCGTTCTCCCGTTTTTTTTTCGTCCGCTACCTCAATCCCCGGGCAGGTACGCGCACCCGGCATTCTGGGCGCGCACCAGCGCGAAGATTCCCGACGGTACGAGGTAGGCACCCGGGATCAGGTTGGCGCGCAGTTCTGCATAGACATCCGCTTCCTTCTGCCGGGTCTTCTCCGCGATCTGGTTGGCCCAGCCTTTGGTCGCCCTGTTGCATACGAGACAGACCAGTCCGCGCTGTTGCAATGCGGAGATGCTGCTCGCGGCTGCCATCGCGCTGGCACCGTCGCGCGCTCTCCAGAAGATGTTGCGTGTTGCGGAGATTTTGGTGTCCGGATCGATGACTTTCTCCTCTTCTCCGACCCTGTACTTCTCCCATATCGTATCGTTGAAGCCCATGGCAGTCCCCGCGGCCCGGAACACGAGCACGGCGCACGTCGCCTGGTCGCTTGTCCCGTACACTTCATGAAACTGATTGAGCACGACCGCGGCACTGTATACGGCGTCACCGTCGTCGATCGCGTTGACGTTGTACACCACCCGGTTCTTCGCCGCGGTGATGCGATCGACCCAGGAGAGGTCCCACTCGGGGGCCTGGGCCGGAATCATCGCGCCGAGCCGATTGGCGTCGAGCGAGCCGGCGGCGACGAGCCCGCCGAGTTGGGCGAGAAACTCACGTCGTAGAGTCATGGTTGGGTGCCAGTGGTCCGGGGTGGTTGGTGAAAGATCCGTGAATTTACAGCCAGATTCCAGACTCGACCTGCCGCGATTCCAGCCGGTGGGTCGCTGCAATGGTACTATATAATTGTCAGAACGCCGCTCGAGTGGAATATGGAGCGGACATGGAATCATCGGTCGGTATCAAACGCAATCGGAGTCAGGATCATGGAGGAGCGTCAAATAGCAGGGCATCGTTCGTCGTTCGGGCGGCTGCTGGTCACGTTGTCGGTGAGCGCGCTGTTGCCTTTCACGCAGGCGGTGGCGCAGAAGACTGCCGCGGCGCCGAGTTCACGCGGCGTAACGCAGAAGAAATCGACGTGGGTTGTGCGACCGGAGTGGGTGGCGGCGCACGAGCGTTTTCTGTCGAGCGATGCGATGCACGGTCGCGGAAGCGCGACTCGCGATGAACAGATCACGGCAACCTATGTTGCTTCCGAGTTCATGGCCTACGGGCTGAAGACCGCGCCGGGCATGCAGGGATACATACAGAGCGCTGAAGTCGTATCGCCGACTTTGTCGGGTAATGCAACGCTCACAGTCGGCAACGTGACGTTGAAGGAAGGCGATGATTTTCATCTTCTCATCGCTTCCGGCGCTCCCGTAACCGCAACGTTGGTGAAAGTTCTGCCAGAGAATGTGGCGCAGGCGCACGCCAGGGGTGCGGTCGTACTCGTTGGCGGCGATCCACTGAAGGCGATGGGCCCGGCGACGCAATTATTGCGCGCGGGGGCGGCTGTCGTGCTGGTACCGGCGAGTCCGGCGACGGACGCGATGTTCACGCAAATCGGCGGGCGTACTCGCGTAGGCGTCCGGCTCAAGGACAGCCCGCAGCCAGCAGTTGCACGAAATATCGTCGTGCTCACGCCGGCTGCAGCCGCTCGGCTTGCAAGTGAGAACGATGGCGCGCCCGCGACCCTCGCGGTACAGGTTGTACCGCAGGCCGAACCACGCATGACGTACAACGCGATTGGATATCTTCAGGGTACCGATCCGTCGGCCGGAACGATTCTGCTTTCTGCGCATCTGGACCATCTGGGAATCGGACGACCGGTAAAGGGCGACTCGATTTACAACGGAGCGAACGACGACGCGGCCGGAACGACGGCGGTGATGGAGCTTGCGCACGCACTCGCAGCGGGCCCGAGGCTCCGACGGAGCATTCTGTTCGTCTGTTACGGTAGCGAGGAAATCGGCGAGCTCGGCTCGACATATTTCGGTGAGCATCCGCCCGTGCCGCTGACGAGCCTCGTTGCGAATGTCGAATTCGAGATGATCGGCAATCAGGATCCCAAGGCGTCGAAGGGCGTGTTGTTGTTCACGGGATGGGAGCGATCGAATCTTGGACCTGCACTCAAGGCACACGGAGCGTTGCTCGGACCGGATCCGTATCCGGAGGAGCACTTCTTCGAGCGGTCGGACAACTATGCGCTCGCGCTGAAGGGAGTGGTGGCGCATACCGCAGCAGGTTGGGGAACACCACCGACCTATCATCAGCCGGATGATGAGTTTTCGAATCTCAACATTCCGTTCATGACATCCGCGATTCAGAGTCTGATCGATCCACTGCGTTGGCTCGCGACGAGCGACTTCAAGCCCGCGTGGAATGCTGGCGGCCGGCCGGAGCGTGGAGGGCGGTAGGGGAAATACGGGATCAGGGCAGACTTTATTGAAACCGGCCAATGGCATTTATCATCTGGCGCAACGACTCGATTCGTTGCACCGTTGAAGCCGCTTTCCCAGGCACCCTGGCGAAATAGCTCGCCAGGGTGCAGTGACTTGCCGCACAACGCAGGACATGATCCCGATCAGGTAAACCATTACGCCCGGAGCGCCCGATGAAACCAAGCGTCATGCTGACCGTCGCATCGTTGCTCACGCTTCTCCTCGTCATGTTTCACCTGACGGACGACGTCCTCCTGCAGCCCGACGGAGCCGTCGCGTTCCCAATCCCGGTCATCATCTTCGTCGTGTGGCTCTTCGGGACGCTCATGCTGCCCGATCGGGTGCTGGGGTACGTCATCATGCTGCTTGGCGGGTTGGCTGGGGCAGCGATGATCGTCATGCACTCGAAGGGTGGTATAGTCCCCAAGAACGGCGGCTTCTTTTTCGTGTGGACGCTGTTCGCACTCAGTGCAACGGGTTGGTTCACCGCGATCCTCTCGGTGCGCGGATTGTGGCTGAAGCTTCGCGCCAGACGTTCCACGTAAAACCGGGGTCAGAGTACAATTTCCGCGCGCCCGCGGTTGGTTCCCGGAAATTGTACTCTGACCCCGGTTCTTAGGACTCCGGATCGAACCCGAAGACGCGCAGTTCCTGGTCGCAGCGACAGGCCTTGGCGATGCGCGCCGCCCACGCGACCGCCTCGTCGCGCGAGGGCAGTTCCAACACGGTGAAGCCGCCGTCGAGCTTGGGCGCCCAGGGATAGCCACCCATTGCAACCGTGCCGTCAGCAGAGACGAGCACGGGCGGCACGTCTTCGTCGATTCCGCCGCCGAAGACGTAAACACCGGCGGCTTTCGCCTCGTCGATCACAGCGTGCGCGGCGCGGCCCACCGCTTCCCATTCGCCATCGGGGACGACCATCGCAGCGCTTGGAAAAGAGATCAGGTACTTGGCCATGGTGCTCCTTCTGGGAATGGATGGTGGTGGTGAGCGCATGTGCACCCGGAATCAGCGCGCCAAGTGGCTCAGGACGTTGATGACAACGCCGTTTGGGTCGGCCACAAAGAACCGACGGACACCCCAAGGTTCGTCTGCGGTCGTCAGCCAGCCCGATCGAGGATTCGCACTTCCTTCTCGAGCCGAGCGCCCAGATGATCCCGCTCAAGCTCGAGATCATACCGAGCCTGAAGATTCAGCCAGAAGCGATCGCTCGTGCCAAAGTACCGAGCCAGGCGCAAGGCAGTGTCGGCGCTGATTGCGCGCGTCCCGTGCACGATCTCGTTGATGCGGCGGGCGGGCACGCTGATGTCCTTGGCCAGGCGATACTGTGACAGGCCCAGCGGCTCGAGGAAGTCGGCGGCGAGCACTTCGCCCGGATGGATCGGTGCCAGTTTGCGGTGCGCCATGGTTAGCTCAGTGGTAGTCGACGATCTCGATATCGTACACGTTCGGTACAGCCCGGGTACATAAGTAACAGGATAGTCCAGGGACATAGGTAACACTCCTTCTAAACTGCATGGTCAAGCCTTGTTCTGCGAGGATGCCATGCCCTGGTTGGAGACTTCACCTGTGGAAGAGCGAATTCAGTTCATCGACGATGCCCTGAGCGACCGGTTCACGATGTCCGAGCTCTGCGCCCGATACGGTATCAGCCGCCGCATTGGCTACAAGTGGCTCGCACGATACGCGGAGGAGGGCAAGCAAGGACTTGCGGATCGCAGCCGTGCGCCGCATTCCTGCCCACACAAGATTCGTCCTGTGCTCGCGGACCTGCTCTGCGAGTTCCGCCGGTCGCATCCGGACTGGGGTGCACGAAAGCTGCTGAAGGTATTGCGGAGCCGACATCCAGAAATCGAGGACTGGCCGGCGGCGAGCACCACTGCCGACCTGCTGGCACGGCGTGGGCTCGTGCGGAGGCGCCGTCATCGGCACACGCATTTGCACCCCGGGGTGGTCCCGATCAGCACCGCCGCACCCAATGATTTGTGGACCGCGGGCTTCAAAGGCCAGTTCCGCACCGGCAATGGGGTGTACTGCTGTCCACTGACCATCGCCGACCAGCACACACGATTTCTGCTGATCTGCCATGGGCTGCTTTCGACTGAGACGCTGACGGCGAAGCCGGTCTTCGAGCGCGCATTCCGTGAGTACGGATTGCCGCTCGCGATTCGCACGGATAACGGTGTGCCTTTCGCAACGCAGGCGATCCACGGACTGTCGTACCTGAACGTGTGGTGGATGCGTTTAGGAATCACGCACCAGCGCATTCACCCAGGGCAGCCGCACGAAAACGGTGCGCATGAACGCATGCACCGCACGATGACGCGGCGTGCAATCAAACCAGTGCAGCG
Source organism: Gemmatimonadaceae bacterium (assembly GCA_036554185.1). Taxonomy (GTDB): domain Bacteria; phylum Gemmatimonadota; class Gemmatimonadetes; order Gemmatimonadales; family Gemmatimonadaceae; genus Fen-1247. The sequence goes on from DATBNQ010000040.1 coordinate 6,148, forward strand.
CAACTGTGCGAGCCAGCAGCAAAGCTTCGATGCATTCCGCACTGAGTACAACACCGAGCGGCCACACGAGGCGCTGCAGCAGGAAACGCCGGCGTCACGCTATACGATCTCACCGCGGACATACCCAAGCAAGTTACCGATCCCCGAATATCCACTGCACTTCCTTGTGAAGAAAGTGACCGACGCTGGTACCTTCCGCTTCCAGCACAAGCTTCTCTACATCGCCAACTCACTCGTCGATCAGCATATCGGACTGGAGGAAACCGATGATGGGATCTGGTCCATCTACTTCAACACCGTGCTCCTTGCAACGCTGGACGAGCGCGATTACATCATTCGAGGGTAACTAAAGTGCTACCCATGTTACTGGACGGTTTCGTTACCTATGTTCCCGGCTGCTCACGCACACGAACAGACTGTCAAGTGTCCTGGGTGATTAGGAGATCGCCGAGCGCACGTCCGAAGGCTCTGCGCTCAAGAGCTCGAACGATACCTCTTGGCCTGGTGTCTTGCTCTCGCTCCAGTCGTACGCACGGTGGAAGTGCCAGCCAGGTGCCAGGTTGGGTTGCAGTGCTATCTCGGCGCACACCCGCGCGAGGTGCAGCCAACCAGCGCGGTTAGCCGCCACCCATAGGTCGGTCCCATTGAGATCAAACCGAATAGTCGCATTGGGCGGCGGATCAAGGTCAACGTCAAGATCGCCGAGCGGCAGATCGATCTCAAACTCATGTAGAAACTGCTCTCTCATTTCACAAGTCCGTGGCTGTCTAACGCCAATACTAAGCTGCAAAGGAATCACATAAGAATTTGCGGCGCAGCCGCAAACAGTTCAATAGATCCTTTGTCAGCTTCAACGTTCGTTAGCTGGCGATTCTGCGCCAAGCCCGCTTCAATCTGCGCGGCCCAGCCGTGGGCCCAGTTGGCGACCCACTAGGCTGGTCCGCGTCAGATTCTACCGCTGCGTGGACCGCCGGCGCCTAGCGACGGCAGCCGGTGCTTATCGCGGTCGCCATCCGCTCCGCGTCTGCTCGATTGAAACCTTCGATTCGATATTTATTGCCGATGATCGCGGAGGCGATTCGAGGCGTTCCGTAGACTTTCCCGTCGACAACAAGCGCCAAGGTTCTGCCAACGTGCTGTTGAGTGAAGTCATGAACGCGCTTCGCCGCATCATCGGTCACGGTGAAGTTGAGAGTCCATTCGCCGTCGGCCTGGGACGCAGTGGCGCCGGTGATATCGCTGGTAGCCACTAGAGGAGTCCGAGACATCAGGAGTTTCGTAGTGTCGTTCAGAGTGACAGTCTTGCTGGAATCCGACGGCGTATCCGTCACCACGCTCATCTCGATGACGGGGCATGGCGTGCCTGCCTCATTGCGTGTGGCACAGGCTAGACATAGACACATCATCAGCGACAACAAAGTATGAACGATTGCAAAGGGTGGCTTGCGGTCCATGCGGGGGCTCACGCAAGAACGCGTGCGAAATGACTCGTACATTGGGTGCTCCAGTCTGAGAGATCGGACATGAGAAATTCACTGCCGCGACGTGTTCGCGGACAGCGCGACGCGCGGCACGCGAGTGCCGGCGATCGTTTTGTCTGACTTCAGGCGTGGAACGGAGGGGGTCGGGCGGCTTGCCCGGTCGTGCGCTCGCACGAGCACAACGACACGGAATCGCGAGTCGGCGCCGGCGCGCACTGAACTCGGCGGTGGTGCAGGCTCGCTTCGGAGGCCAGAAACTGCGGCTGCGCAGTATCGACGGGCTTCCACTGGGGCGTCGCCGCCAGCAGCGCACCGTGGTTCGCGGCCGCGACAGCTGGGTGCGAGCTGTGATGCCGGTGCGCCGAGATATGCGCGCGTCCGTTCGTGCCGCTCCCCAGAAGCAACAGGAACGCCGCGGTAAGCAAGCGCATCAGGGCACGAAAAGATGCCATCTACATGTCAGCGGTTACGCGTTGACCAACTGCTCGAACGTACGTGGGTCAGCGCCAAAGATCAAGCGCCAGCTAACGCGTATTAGACTGCAAAGTCCTGCTTCAAAAACGCTTCAAGCACGCAGTATAAGATTCTCCCACTTCGCATCTGCGCAAGGTGTAACTCGTGGTGCACCATACACTTGTAGCGCAGCGAATCCTTTTCGGAATCCGTCACCGCTTCACATACTCCCCTCCTCGAAATTTCAGCGCCGACCAGTTCTCGTCTATGGCGACCATCTGAACGCACTCAACGCCTTCGATGTGGGATCCGATCCTGCGTCGTGCACTTTGCACGACGCAGGATCGAGGGGTAATGCTGGTTTACCCGTTTGAAGTAGCCCACGCGGCAATGATTTCCAGAATTCCTTCCGACGGCTCGTCGCTCGATGTCCAGTTCGTCGGGGATCCCGCGTCCAGAAGTATGCGCCCGACCGTTGCGTGATCGGTGCCCGGCGCGGCATGCCGCGAACCTTCCGCCGCGCAGACGAGCGCTGTCGCGTGAAACTCGCGATCGCGCGCCGACACCGACGCGCCGTGGGCGAGCAACACGCGGACAGCGTCGGGCCATCCAGCCATCGCCGCCTTCTGAAGTGCGTTCATGTTCATCGCTTCATCGCCCGCGTCCACATCGAGGCCGCATGCGAGCAATCCCTCGAGCGCCTCGACGTCATTCTGGTCGGCCGCCCGGTAAAGTGCCGGATAATGTTGCGGGCCGATCTCGCTGCGCAATGCGGGATGCGCCGCAAGCATCGCATTCACCGTCGCGACGTCGCCACGACTTCCTGCGGCAATCATCCGGTCGACTTGCGCCACATCCGTATTTGCGCCGTGCGCGCGGAGCCATTCCGCAACCGCGTCGTTGCCGCTCAGCATCGCGACGGCGTACGGTGTGCGACCATCGGCGCGCCGCCGGTCGATCATCGCGCCGCGACTCGCCAGCGCTTCGACGAGATCGATCCCCCAGCGGGCCGCCGCGACATGCAGCGGAGTCTCGCCATTCTGCGGGAACACCGCGTCAGGCTCCGCGCCATGTGCGAGTAGCCAGAGCGCGCCATCCGTGCTGTCGGCCCAGTGCAGCACCGCGTAGAGCGCCGTCGATCCGTCGGTCGCCCACGGACCGTTCGGATCGACACCGAACTCGTTCAGCAGCTCGAGCGCTGCGACATCGCGGCCACTCGCCTCGAGCGTCAACGTGACGCCATCGCTGGGATTTGCACCGGCCTCGAGCAGCGCTCGCGCGAGCGGGAGCGAATGCACGACGGCTACCGCGCCCCACAGCACGGGGCGATGTACCCCGTGATGCTCCCACGGAAAGCGGAGATCGGGGTCGGCGCCGAGGGCGATGAGTTGCCTTGCGATAGTGACGAGACCCAGTTCGCGCTCGGGCTTTGCCGCGCCGACTGCTGTGAAGCAGACGTAATGAAGCGGTTGCCAGCCGCGCGGACCGCCGAGCGTGGTGGCGAGCGCGGGATCGCGTGTGAGATGCGAGTCGACGGTTGCGGCATCGCCCAGCAGTAATGCGATGTGGAAGTTGGCGTGCGCGATTCGCGGATGCATGTCGAGCACCCGTTCGGCGCGGTCACGACGACGATCGGTTGCGGCGGCGAGGAACTCATCGACCGCAGCGGTAAAATCGAGCGTGATCGACTCCACGTTTTCGCGGAGATCATTCCACGACACGAAGCCGAGTTCGCGCGCGACGACCGATTGCGCATCGTGCAGTGCGAATGCGCTTGTGACAGCGTCATCGGGCTGCGAGGTGAATGCGGGGAGCGCGTGTGCGCGGGTGAGGGCGGCGGCATCGTGTTGCCGCACGGCGTGCAGGAGATCTTTCGCCTGCCGCTTGAGCTGGTCGAGATTCGGCCGCTCGGGGAGCTGATGGTGGGACATATGGCCTCCATGCTGAGTGCCAGCGGTCCACAAGCGGGCCAGCACGGAAACAGCCGTGCAACGGTCATTCAGATCAGGGAGGACTCAGTCCTTCGCGTGGACCCGCGGGCGCCCCAAACGCACCGTGGGAATCTTGGCATACGGTAGACGAGTGTCAAGCGGGAGGATTTGAAACGGAGAAGGTCTCGTCGAATGAACAGTTTACGAACTGATCCCGGGAGCTGACCTCTGCTGCCGGAGCGGCAGTATTGCATACGGGCGAAGCGCCCACCACATTTGCCGCCGTCACTCCATCCTCCGGTTTTCGATTGCTCATGCGCGTTGCCCGCTACGCCCTCGTGGCCTCCGTCGTTTCCTCCCTACTCGCCCCAGTCGCGCTCCGCGCCCAGCGCACGGCAGCGCAACCCGCGACCGCCCAGCCCCCGCGCAGCATCGCGTCGCAGACCGCGGGCATGGAGCGACACGACGGGTTCATCCCGTTCTACTACGACGAACACACCGGGAAGCTTCTCCTCGAGGTGCAGCGTCTCGATCAGGATTTCCTCTACCTGCCCACGCTCGCCACAGGCCTGGGGTCGAACGATCTCGGACTCGATCGCGGTACGACGGGCAACGAGGCGCTGGTGCGCTTCGAGCGCTTCGGCCCGCGTGTGCTGCTCGTGAGCCAGAACACGCGTTACCGCGGAACGGCCGACTCGCTCCAGGCACACTCCGTCGAGGAATCCTTCGCCACGTCGACGCTCGCCGGGATGCCGATCGTCGCCGAGGAAGGCGCGCGGCTGCTGGTGGATGCGACTGATTTTCTGCTGCAGGACGAGATGAATGTCAGCTCGACGATTCAGCGGCAGAAGCAGGGCACGTATCGAGTCGATCGCAATCGCAGCGCGATCTACATGCCGCACACCAAGGCGTTTCCAAAGAACACTGAAATCGAGACGCTGCTGACTTTCGCGAGCGATGCACCGGGCCGCGAAGTCGTGCGTCACACGCCGGATGCGGCGGCGCTCACGCTGCGCGAGCACTTCTCGTTCGTCGAGCTGCCCGATTCCGGGTTCAAGCCGCGCGCGTTTGATCCGCGCGTCGGAATCTTCTCGGTGACGTACGACGACTTCTCGCGCCCGTTCACCGAGAAGCCGGAGACACGCTGGATCAATCGCTGGCGCCTCGAGAAGAAGGACCCGTCCGCCGCGATCTCCGATCCCGTCAAGCCCATCGTGTACTATCTCGATCCGGGTATTCCGGAGCCGTATCGCACCGCGTTCCGCCAGGGCGCGGCGTGGTGGACCAAAACGTTCGAGGCAGCCGGATTCAGCAACGCATTTCGCGTCGAAGATCTCCCCGCCGGCGCCGATCCGATGGATGCGCGTTATTCGATGATCCAGTGGGTGCACCGGAGCGATCCTGGCTTCTCCGTGGGTCAGTCGTTCGTCGATCCGCGCACGGGCGAGATCATCAAGGCGATGCTCAAGATGGACACGTATCGCTCGATCACCGACTACAACATCTTCGCCGGTATGACGCCGGCGATGGACGGAGAAGGCACGGACTGGATGGCGTCACTCGATCCCAACGTCAATGGAACCGAGTTCGCCATGTCGCGCCGCCGTCAGCACGTTGCGCACGAGATCGGCCACACACTGGGTCTCGCGCACAACTACATCTCGCATGCATTCGGTCGCGCGAGCGTGATGGACTATCCCGGTCCGCTCGTGACGCTCAGGCCCAACGGCACGCTCGACGTTTCGCACGCATGGGCAAACGGCACGGGCGCCTACGACACGCTCGCGATTCGTTTCGACTACACGCAGTATCCAAACGCTGCAGCAGAGCGTGCGGGGCAGGAAGCGCTGGCGCGTCAGGCGATCGCTGGCGGCGCGCGCTTTCTGACCGATCGCGACGCGTCGGCGGGTGTGTACCCCGAGGTGACGCGATGGTTGAACGGCGACGACGCGGTGAAGGAGCTCGCGCGAGAGAGTGCCGTGCGCGACGTGCTCATCTCGAAGTTCAACGAATCGGTGATCGCACCGGGCGATCCGATGTGGCTGATCAACGAGCGCTTCGTGCCCGTCTATCTGCATCATCGCTACGCGATCGAAGCCGCGACGAAAGCGATCGGCGGGATGGAATACACCTTCGCGTTGCGGGGCGATGGACAGACGCCGGCAACCGTCGTCGCGCCTGCGAAGCAGCGGCAGGCGCTGCGCGAGCTGATCGCGACGATCCAGCCGCGCGAGCTCGCGGTGCCCGAGCGCATAGTGAAGATGATCCCACCGTCGCCGTACGGATACGGCGGCGGCTGGGGCTTCGCTACGACGCCAGCGGGGATCGTCTACGATCCGTTGGCGATCGCGCGCGCGCTGGCTGGCAACGTCGCGGATGGAATTCTGCAGCCCGATCGCATCGAGCGCGTGATGTCGTTTCATGCGCGCGACGCTGCATCGCCGTCGGCCGACGAAGTGATCGGGCAGCTGATCGACGGCGTCTATACGAACGCGACAGCGACGACCGCGTACGAGCGCGGCGTCCGTCGTCAGGCGAGGCGCGCCGTGGTCGACGCACTGTTCGCGCTGGCGGCCGATCAGAAATCAACGGCCGATGTGCGGGCCGTGGCCAACGATCGTTTGAGTCGATTGGCGACCACTCTCTCGGCGGCGAAGACGACCGACACGGAAGATCGCGCGGCGAACGCTGAAGTCGTACGCAACGTGCGGAACTGGCTGGATCGCCACATCGCACCGGAGCGTCCGGCGGATGTGATCCCGCTGCCACCGGGCACACCGATCGGGGGCGAGTAAGGGAAACAGGGGTCAGAGTACATTTTTCCGTCGGTCTCCCGAACAGATTGCAGGAGCGAGTTCGAGAACGAGTTTGGGGTCTGGTCTTGCGCCGAGCGTCAAGTCAGGGCGCAAGACCGACCCTGCGACTGGACAGCCACGCAAGGGTCGCAAGACTCCGAGAAGTGTACTCTGACCCCAGTTTCGTCCTAACGCTCGACTATCAGATGTCCGACCATCCCCATTGCAGCGTGCGGGTCACACTGGATGTAATACCGACCGGGTGGCAAGTCGACGGGAATGTCGACGGTTGCGCCTGCCGTTTCCAATAGCGGCGTGACCGGCGGCAAAGCGACATTTCGCGGATTGGAGTCAGCGACGAAGTCCACGTTGTGTCGCCCTGCGCCGTTCACGAAATGAAGTATGTCGCCACGATGTGCCACGATCCTTGACGGACTGAATCTCATTCCCGCGCTGTCGCGGGTCGTCAGAATCGTAATGATCCTGGCATGTGCCTGCTGTACCGCCGCGGATGGCGTCCATGCCGAGACGACAATCGTGAATGAAATGGCAATGGCGAGTGGAATGGTGGATCCAGGCATGCAATGGTCCCGTAGGAAGTGGAAGGTGAAAACCGGTATTCACCGGCATGCAGCTCTATCGCCCGATGCGGTAGGCGATCTTGAGTAGAAGCGCGTTTACTGGATGCGTAGCGAGAAGTGCTCCGCCATCACGTTGCAGACTCAGCGTGCTGTCAGTCGCGATATTCGACCGTGTCTGGGTCCACGCGAGATAGAGCGCCATACCCGGCCGGTATTCCCAACGCAATACGGCAGTCGCATGCAGTGATCGCGTCGCGCCTGTCGGATCGCGAATACTGAACGCTGTGCCGTCATTTCGCGTGGGATAGATGCTGATCCAATCTCCGCCGTCACGCTGCGTGTGTTGCAACGAGTCGATGTCTCGGCCATATCGCAGAACGGTAGCAGTGCGAGCGCCAGCGAACTCGCCAAAGTCGCGGTATGTACCGACGGTCACGAACGGCTGGAGATAGGTATCCAGCGACAGCGCGCGCGTGATCGCGGTTGCAACGCGGAACTCGAGCGCGACTGTACGCTGCATCAGTGATGCGACGACGTACCGGCGCTGCTCCTGTGCTTGTGGATCCGGTACGTTTGCAACGAACTGCGCTCCCGCATTCAGCCGCTCTGCGCGAATGCCGGCGCTCAACGATGTCGCGTCCGTTGCGCGCAACGAAACAACCTGCACGATTCCAGCCGAGCGGTCGCTGCTGCGATCGGACGACCACCAGGCGGTATCTGCCACTGAAACCCGGTGGCGCGTGTCGCTTTCGGCATCGAAATTCACGCTGTCGCCCGCTCCCACAGCCACCGTCGGACCGCCACGTAGCGCACGATCGTCGTAGTGGGCGAGTTGATGGACGACAGCCGCGTCCGCCGTCCAGTATGATGGCGTCACGACTGATGCAGATAGGTGATACGCGCGCGCCGTAGCGTCACCGTCAAAATTCGTTCGTCGCTCGGTGCCGGCGACCAGCTGGCCCGAGTGATACCATGGGGTCGGTACAGTGAAATTGCGGCTAACATTTGCCAGCATCCACTGCGTTCCCGCGATCGGCACGAAACCCAGGTCGTTCACCTCGAAGCCGGGGCTTACAATCTCGCCGATCGCCTCCCATGTCCACGCACCACCTTCTCTCGCAATCCGCGCCATCGACGCGTAGCCATTCAGCTCCGTGCGCCCGGGATCATAGCGCGAATCGAACAAGCCCCCTGTCAGACGCCTGCCTGGCCGCTGGAAGTAGTGCACACTCGATGACTGAATGTGCTGAAGCGCCGTTGAATCTCCGGTAACCGACGACAACGCCGAGGTGAAATCGGCACGGTAGGTGTGGTTCGACCACCACCGTTCTCCGTCGACACCGAGAGTGGCCGCACGCGATGGAAGCAGTGCGGCGAGCGCATCCGGGCTTCGAGCGGTCATGCTGCGATCTGTCAATGTGCCAATGACTCCCACCGCTCCAGCGCCCGATGTCGCGCGTCTTTCCGCGCGCCCGATCAGATAGGTCGTGGATGGCTCGACAGCTATGTGCTCCAACTGGCCGGACGAGTCACGAACCGTTGCCAATTCTCTGTCAGTGCGCGCCCCGAGCGCGCCCAGGGTCCAGCCGTTGTGCGATTGAAACGTCATGCGCGCAGCACCAAGTATCCGCGTCGCGCTCGGCGCGTCGATCACGAGCCCGGGCGGGTGCAGCGACGGTGGACGCCCGATGCGGCGCGAGTAGTAGAGGTTGAGCGGACTCGCGTAGGCGCAGATTGCGCAGTCGACAGTGCCGAAGCCGAAAATTCCGGCGTCCTGCACGAAGAAAGGTCGCTTCTCCGGGAAGAACGTTTCCGATGCCGTAAGGTTGAGTACTGCAGGATCCACTTCCACCTGGCCAAAATCAGGATTGAGCGTCACCGTGCCGCTGGTACTTGGAGCGTGGAGCAGGAAATCAGCGCCGATCGTATTCGTCGCGTGCGTTCCGTAGACTGCTGCGCCAACGCCGCTATCGGGGGCACGTGGTGCGACGCCGACCGCGACGTAGGGCGACGCTTCTACGGAGACGACGCCCAGATTGGGTACAAGTCCGGTCAGGTGGCCGAAGTACGCCGGCCCGCCTGGCTCACGCTTGCTCCAGAACGCCCACTGCGACGTCTCCTTGCGGCGGTCTTCGTAACGCCAGATCTGGAGTCCCCAGGTTTGCGCACCGGAACCCGGCAGCCGGAGCTGCGAGAATGGGATACGAATCTCCGCAGTCCAGCCGAGGGAGTCGATCCTCGTTGCCGCCTCCCAAACGGCGTTCCAGCCTGGATCCGGATTGGCCCGCCCAAGGGCGAGTGCGTCGTACTGGACCCCCGACGGGTTGATGCGCAGAACGGTCCGACCGGCGTGGTCGTGATAAGTGTCCAGCACGAGCATCAAGTAGTCGCCGCCCGGCTGGTCATCTCGCCGCGCGAGCCTGGTCTGGACGCCAGCCGCGCCTCGGCCGTCGAACATTCTCGCTCCCACGTAAAGCGCACCGTCGTCATAGACAAAGCGAACCTGCGTGCTCTCCGCAGCGGGCCTGCCTTCATCGGGATCCTGCTGCCTGAAGCCGGACGCCGGCATTGCTCTGGCCCAATCGGGCTCGTCGAGGCGTCCGTCCAGAGTGATCGAACCCGTCCGCCGAACCGCCTGTACCTGCGGCGCATCCGCTCCGGGCGCGCCCTGTCCGGCAGCTGAGCCGGCAGCACCGCTTGCGGCAACCAGAAAGAGCATGAGTCGGAGCATGACAACATAAATACATCATACGTATGATGTTTGCAAGATGTGGTCGCCCTGATCGCTATTGCCTGGACCGCTGGTTATTCGTACTATGAATCCATATGGTTGAATCCCTGAATCGCCCTTCCCGCCGGAGTCTGGTCGATCTGGTGATCGCCCGAATCCAGCAACAGATATCTCTGGGGGTACTCGTGCCGGGGAAGCGTATTCCTACAGAGACCGAGTTGGGGGATACGCTTGGAGTCAGCCGTACGACCATCCGCGAGGCGGTGGTCGTCCTTGCACACATGGGCCTCCTCGAGGTTCGACAGGGCGACGGCACCTATGTCATCGCCTCGGCGCCTGGTCGCGAATCGCTGGATCAACGCCTGCGACGTGCGGCAGCCCTTGAGGTCTACGAGGTGCGCCGCCCGTTGGAGATCGAGACTGCGCGTCTGGCCGCGGCCAGACGGACGGCGGCCGACGTGCGGCGCTTACGCGAGCTTCTTGCCGAGCGTGACGAGCTTCGCGCGGCGGGAAAATCAGATCAGGCCGTCGACGTCGACGTGGAGTTTCACCGGACGATCGCCGTTGCAAGCAAGAACGCCGTCCTTGCAGACCTCTACAATGCTTTCAGCGTCGCTCTTCGAAAGACGCTCGTTCATGTCGCGCATGACAGTGTGGCAGACGTCGACACGACCGATCTTCACTACGCGCTCGTAGACGCCATCGCCCGCGGTGATGAAGAAGGCGCGGGCGCCACAGCGGCTCGCCTGATCGAGACCGACGCCGAAAGTCTCCGGAGTGCGCTCGCACCGTAAGACCGAGAACTTTACTGGAGCGCCTTGAGAGAATCCGTCTCGCTGGCGAGCTCATCGAGATAGCGCTGCATCTCGGCGACTCTTCGTTCACCTTCCCGCTTTGCCGCAGACGATTGCAGGAGGCCCGGCATCTTGAGCATGTTCTGCCGAACGGCTTCGATCGCGTGCGGAAGATCAGGCGTGAATTTCTCACGCGTCGTTAGTGACACAATGCGCGCGACGTCGATAGCGCCGAGGAAATCGAGGATGTCGGCGTCGCGAAACAGCTTCGCAACTGCGAGTGTGTCGGCCGGACGATAGTACTGGTGATGATCGACGATCTCCTTGACGAGGGCAGCCTTCTCCATCGGAAACCCGGCGTCGCGCAACACACTGTCCACAAGCTGAGCCGATCGGTCTCCGTGATCCACGCCAGCCTTTGCGTACGGCGGAATTCCGCCCATGTCGTGCAGGTAAGCGGCCGCGTACAGCGCATCGTCGTCTACCGTTACGCCCTCCTCACGGGCAAGCCTGAGCGTCATCTCGTAATCACGCCGCCCGTGCGCCGGCCCCCATGCCGTGTGTTGGAGATGCGCCTCTGCGAACGCGCGAACATTTTCTCGCCAGTCGGCTGATGGACGGGGATGCCCGACGGGCGGCGAGGCTGTTGGATTGGACAGCGCGAGACTCGCTAGCACTGCGACAGGCAAGCACAGGGCGATGACGGTCGCGCGGCGCGGCAGAGGAAAGCCAATCATGTTCTGACTCGCGATTGAGCGTTCTGATAGTTGCCAGCACGAAGTATCGGTCGTACTCGGCACTCGCTTCGCCACCAAGATAGCTCCTTATCCGCTCGCCGGCCGTGTGGGTGTAGGGTCATGTCTTGCCCCGTGCGGCGTACGAACGGGTGCGGATAGGCATGGAACGGAGTGGAAACAGCGGGAAACAGGGGTCGGAGTGCACTTTATTCGGTCGGTCCCAACTGACCATCGTTGATTAGCTGGTGCTGGACAAGCGTATGATGTTACTATCGATGCATCCGTGCAGCCGACGGAGTCCGTCCCCACTCCGTCCCCCTTGGTTGACCCTCGTTTCCTTGCAATGAAGAAGATCGGATTTCTTTCGTTCGGCCACTGGACGCCATCGTCGCAGTCGCAAACACGTTCGGCGGCGGACGCGCTGCTGCAATCCATCGATCTCGCCGTTGCCGCCGAGTCGCTCGGAGCGGACGGTGCGTACTTCAGGGTCCACCATTTCGCCCGGCAACTTGCGTCCCCGTTCCCGCTGATGGCGGCGATTGGCGCGAAGACGAGCCGCATCGAGATCGGAACTGCAGTCATCGACATGCGCTACGAGAATCCGTTCTACATGATCGAGGATTCCGGTGCGACAGACCTCATCGCAGGCGGACGGCTCCAGCTCGGGATCAGTCGCGGCTCGCCGGA
>DATBNQ010000069.1:0-146918 GCA_036554185.1 Gemmatimonadaceae bacterium
GGCGACATAGCGCTCGCTCACTCGGCGACCGAATTCGTACCGCTGACTGAGATCGACGCTGCTACTCGCGTTCTCAGCCGATTCGTATACTCCTGGTGCAATACAGGGCGCTGAGACGCGGACGTCAGCCCGTCGACACGGAACGGTGACCGGCGATTAGAATCGTTAGATGCAACTCTCGACCAGACAGTACAACTTGCTGGAACGCGCAATCGCTGATGGACGCCGGATCGTCGTATACAGGCGCGGGTCGGAGTTCGTGGTTCGTCCAGAGTCACTCGGCCTTCGGGCGGGGCGCGAGGCTATAGAGACCGTCCAACCGGCGACTGGCGATCGAATGACCATCTATCTCGACGATCTCGAAGGCTTCGAGGTTGTGGATGCCTGAGACCCCAGCCGAGATCGTCGCGGTATACGCCGACGAATCGTGCCTTGGCAACGGACGCGACGGTGACAATGCGGGCGGCGCCGGCGGCCTTGTCGAATGGCGCAATCCCGCTACGGGACAGATCGTTCGATGGGATTACTGGATAAGCGAGCCCGCGACAACCAACAACCGGATGGCACTCCGCTCGGTAATCGAGGCTTTCAGGGGGATCTCCGCCAAGCGCAGGAGCTTCGCCGTAGTCTTCACCACCGACTCGCGTTATATCGTTGATGGCATGAGCAGTTGGGTCCACGGGTGGGCCAGACAGGGCTGGAAGCGCAAGGGCGGCCCGATCGAAAACCTCGAACTTTGGAAGGAAGCCCTGCGCGCCCTCGGCGGTCATCACTGCGAGTGGCGCTGGGTTCGCGGCCATAACGGCCAACCGCAGAACGAATACGCCAACCACCTTGCAACGCGGGCCGCGGCGTCCCAGGACGCGTCCAATGGCTTGATTCCGTCAGCCTTTGACAGCTGGATGGAAGACCATGGGGGGACTGGCGTTACGAAGCAATCAGTTGCACCATTTCCAAGTCACGAAACATTCAAAGGAAAGCACCGAGAATGGACGATCTAGATCGCCTTCACCGCCGGCTGGTGCACAACGTTCGAGCGACGCGTCCGGAATATCTGAAAATTCCGTTCAGCGTACGCGAACTGTACGAGCAGATCGTTCCATATCGGCACAACCGCCGAGAGTTGGCGATCGAAACGAACGATGATTACGAGACGGCCGTGGCGCGCCTTCTGTCAGGCGAGCGTGGTTACGTTGTCGCTGATTCCGCAATGCAGGAATCGCTGCGACGCGAGCTGGCGTCTCCCACGGGGGATCCCGGCGTCTTCAAGGACTTCGCCGACGCGACGATCACTCTCACCGCAGCCGCCGAGTCCGCGCAGACGCCAGTCCCTGGAATGGTGGCGTCGGGGATGAACACGCCGGCATCGCTCGATGAGCGCAGCGGAATGACCGAAGAGATGTCGGCCGGCCAGAGTGCCGTTGCCGCATTCGACGCGATGTCACCTGCAACCGTCGCACCTTCAGCGCCGACGAACCCGGTTCCGACGTTACTCGAATCCTTGTCCACCGTTGACGTTCCGACGGGTTGCCGTTTTTGCGGCGGCACGCTTCCGGAAGGACGCGAGACGAACTACTGCCCGCACTGCGGCGAGAATCTGCGCACGCGTCGCTGCCCAGCCTGCGGATCAGAGATGGACACCACTTGGAAGTTCTGCGTAACGTGCGGGACAGCGTCGACGTAATTCAGCAGAGTCCATCGATCATGGAACCACCGAGCGCGCCGTTTCCGTAATCAACCGCGCGCCGCGCTGGTACGTGAAATACGCGTACGCCCACTGCAGTAGCACGCTAAGCCGATTTCGGAATCCGATGAGGTACGTGATGTGGATACCAAGCCAGATTATCCACGCTAAACGACCGGTGAGCTGGATCTTACCGCCGAAAAGATTCGCGATCGCCTTGCCTCGCCCGATCGTGGCGAGATCGCCCTTGTTGAAGTAGTTGAAATCGGTGCGCGGCCGCCCCCGGATGCTCGCAATGATGTTCCTCGCCGCGACACGACCCTGCTGCATCGCTACCTGGGCGACTCCGGGCGATGGCTTCCCATCCTTTTGAAGGGCGTACGCGAGATCGCCAATGACGAAGATGTTGGGGCGTCCGGGTATGGAGAGGTCCCGTTCGACGATGACCTGTCCGGTTTTCGTCAACGGCACGCCCAACGACTTCGAAATGGGTGATGCAACATTCCCGGCGGCCCAGAACACCGCGCGTGTCCTGATTGCGTGATCACCGACGTACACCGTACCCGGTTCGATCCTCGTAACTGCCGATGCCGTTCGCACGTCTACACGTAGCTTGGCCAGATCCCGCGACGCATGCGCGGCGAGAGATTCCGGGAACGCCGGAAGTATGCGTGGCCCCGCTTCGAGAAGAATCACGGTGGTGTCGCTGGTGTCGGTACGCCTGAAATCCTTTCGCATCCCGTGCGCGATCTCCTGCATCACACCGGCCAGCTCGCACCCGGTAGGGCCGGCGCCAACGATTACGAAAGTGAGCCAGGCGTCGCGTTCCTCTGGCGTTGCGGCACGCTCTGCCTCCTCGAACGCGAGAAGGAATCGCCGCCGCATTTCTAGTGCGTCTTCAACTCCCTTCAAACCGGGTGCGAGCGGCTCCCATTCCGGGTGGCCGAAATACGAGTGCCGAGTCCCGCTCGCAACTACCAGATAGTCGAACGGGACCTCAAAATCGGGTCGCTGGTGCGACGGATCAGCGCACTTCACAACCTGTGCATCCACATCCACCTCGCGCGCCTCGGCGAGCTCTACAATTGTATTGCTGTTGTTCCGCAGGATGTGTCTGATTGCTGCCGCTATGTCACTCGGCGCCAGCGACGCCGTTGCCACCTGATATAGCAGTGGCTGGAACAGATGATGGTTTGTTCGATCAAGGACGGTGACATTCGCATCCAGGTGCGCCAGTTTTTTCGCCACCATCAAACCGCCAAAGCCGCCTCCGATCACAACAACTCGGGGACGCGTATCTGCCGTGTCGTCAGCCACTACGCCAGACCCTCATTGCATTCGTGATTCCGCGATTCGAGCGGTAAGTGCCATGATGAGCACCAATCCGATCAGCAACGCGCTGTATGCCGACGCAGTGCCGAACGCATAGGAACGGAGCTGCGCAAGAATTTCGATCGATATCGGGCGATTCCCGTGTGTGTACAGCACTATGCTTGCCACGAACTCACCAACAGCGGTTACACACGCGAGCAACGCGCCCGCCACAATCCCTGGTCGCGCCGCTGGCAGTACCACACGCCGTACCGCCATCCACCAGGAGGCGCCAAGCCCACGAGCCGCGGGCTCCAGCGATGGGTCCATTTGCCGAAGCGAACCCTCCACCGCCTGTGAGACAAGCGGGATATCGCGCACGAAATACGCCAGTGGCAGAATCCAGAACGTACCGACGAGCAGTATCTTGCCTACAGCTATGTCGTTCGTGTTGAAAGTCGCGAGCAGGCCGAGCGCTACTGCGGTACCCGGGATCGCCCACGGAAGCGCAACCAGGATTTCCAGCAGCCTGCGTCCACTGAACTTGCGGGTGACAATGAGATACGCGCCAGCAACGCAGAACACGACGTTCGCGGCGGTCGCGAGAACCGACATGACAATGCTGTTCCGGATCGGAGTCCACAACTGATTAGTGGTGAACAGGCCGGCATAGTTGTGGGTCGTGTATTCCGGAGGCAGAACCTGCGTCGTCCATGCCCCGTCCTTGGCGAACGAAACGAGCACGATCATGAGGTGCGGGAGAACAAGTATGAGCACGATCAAGCCGGCCGCGCACGCAAGTCCTATCCGGGCCAGGCGGGAATGAACCGGTCGCCGGCGCGCACCTCCCTTTCCCGCGGCCACATATGCTCGTTTCCCTTCCAGCCAGCGGAACAACATCAGACCTGCTACGGCGCTGATCGCGAGCACCGTCGTCTCGACATAGGCCAGCCCGATCGCGTCGTTGAGCTTCGAATTCAAAATCTGCGTCGATAGAACGCGCACGCCGCCGCCAAACACGTATGGCGCAGAAAATGAACCCAGCGCGCTCATGAACACGAGCAGCGCGGATCCGGCGATCGCCGGAGTGAGCAACGGCAGCGTGACACGCGTCAAGCGCCGAAACGTTCCTGCCCCGAGGCCGATCGCCGCTTCGTCGAGCGAGGATTCGTAGCGTTCGAGTCCAGCCGATACAAAGAGGTATACATACACGTACATCGTGTACGCATGTATGAAAATGATCGCACCGATCCCGTTCAGGTGCCAGGGCACATCCTTGAGTCCCAGTACGATCTGCGTAACGCGCGTGATCACACCCGTATCACCGTAGAGAAACAGGAATGATATGACTCCAACCAACGGCGGCAGCGCCGCGGGCAGGAGCGCCGCTGCGCGCAGCAACGTACGACCCGGAAAGTCGAAACGAGTGAGGAGAAAGGCGAGCGGCACACCGAGTGCCAGCGAAGCAGCGACCGATGCGACAGCGATGATTATGCTATTCTTGAGCGCCTCGACATCGGATGGCGATTCGGCGAATTCCCGCCAGTGGCCGAAACTCCCTGCGATCACCGCGATATTCGGATAGACCACTGTCCACCCGAGCACCAGCAGCAGCGGTAGCGCGGCAAGCGTTGCGAGACGCTCGGAGCGACTTCGCCCGCCGAACCAGCCCGTTACCGTCACGGAACCATGGGAACCGGGCGCGTGATGCGAACGCCGACGGTCTGGCCGGCATCGATTCTGTCGCGTGACGCTACATCGATGACGACTTCGTGATCAAGTCGAAGACGGTACACAAACCCAGCCCCGGCGAAACGGCGATTGACCACCGTTGCGCGCCACCCGTTGTTCGCATCTCCACCCGCGTCGTCGCGCACAATTTCAACCGCCTCCGGCCGCAGTACTATCGCACCCATCCCGCCGTTCGCCACGAGAGACGAAGAGGTCAAGTCGATCGAATGCGTTGTCCCGTCTATGGTGACCACTGCAGCATCGCCATTGCGTCGCGCAGGAATCAGCGTCGCGTGTCCGATGAACATTGCAACCTGACGCGACGCTGGACGATCGTAGAGATCCTCGGGCGATCCTGTCTGAAGCACGCGACCAAGCGATAGCAGAACGATCCGGTCGGCAATCGCGAACGCATCATCCTGGTCGTGCGTGACAAACAATGCCGGCGCCTTGGACTCCTTGAGAGTGGTCCGCAATTCGTCGCGCGTGCTCGCCCGAAGTGTGGGATCCAGGTTCGACAGTGGTTCATCCAGCAGCAACAACCGCGGCTCGATCACCGCCGCGCGCGCCAGTGCCACACGCTGTTGTTCTCCGCCAGAGAGCTGTTGCACCATTCGCTCTCCCTTGCCGCCGAGTCCGACGCGGTCAAGCGCGGACCCGGCGCGCTGGCGGCGCTCCGAGCGGCCGACACCGCGCGCCTCGAGGCCGAAAGCGACGTTGTCGATCACCGACATGTGCGGAAACAGCGCGTAGTGCTGAAACACCATCCCGAATCCCCGCTTCGCGGGGCCCAGCCGCGTAAAATCCTCTCCATCGAACAGCACGCGACCGGAGTCCGGCTGCTCGTAGCCGGCGACGATTCGCAGCGTCGTCGTCTTTCCAGAGCCCGAAGCGCCGACCAACGCCACAAGCTCGCCAGGCCGCACCTCGAATGATACGCGATCAACCGCCTGCTGTCCGTTGAACGATCGCGCAATCGCATCCACGATCAGTCCGCCGCCAGCGTTACTCACCGTGATTCCTTATGTGAGAATCCCAATACCTCATCCACTCGTTCAGGTGCTGTGCCAGCAGGCTCTGATCCACCGGCATCGGCTTGATTTGCTTCATCGCGGTCTGGATCCACGCGGGGAGCGAATCCTGCGGAATGTCTGTGCGCGCCGGAATGCGAAGAAACTGACGTGACGCTTCGAGTTGCGCGTGCTGCGATGTAACGAACTCATAGTACAACTTCGCCTCGCGCGGATGCTTGGTGCCCCGCACAATTGCGATTGCGTCAACGAGCAGCGGCGTACCGCTCCTCGGAATTACATAGTCAATCGGAATTCCCACTCGATCGCGCATCGTCGCTACGTCGGGCATGTCCCAGAGCGTGATCAGCCCCTCGCGGCTCTTGAGCTTCTGATACAGAATCGTGGGATTGAGCACGTACTCCTTGGTATTCGCATCGAGCCGAAGCAACCAGTTGTAACCCCGCTGTGGCGATCCCGTCTCCGTAATGCTCTTGGCGATTATTGCCCCGAATATCGCGCGCATTGTGCCTGAAGCAATCGGGTCGCGAATTATCACCTTGCCGCGCCACTTGGGATCCAATACGTCATCCCAGTCCTGCGGCGCACTGTCACGCGGAATCGCATCTCCGTTGTACGCTATGACCTCCGGAGTGAGATACGTTCCGTACCAGAGATCGTTGGGATCATGCGCTTCCGCCGGCACCGCGTTCGCCCAGGTTGGACGGTACGCCTGGAGCAGGTTGGCCTTCGCCGCGCGCTCGAACGATTCGGACGGCGCCCCGAACCAGACGTCAGCCTGAGGATTGACCGCCTCTCCGCGAATCCGATCGAGAACTTCCTGCGAACCCATGTCCACCCACTGCACGTCAATAGTGGGGTACGCCTTCTCGAACTCCGTTTCGTAAAATTTGAGGAGATCTATTCCGTGCGGAGAGTATACGGTCAGTACGGTCCGATTATCGTGGACACACGATCCGAGCGCCGTCGCCATCACAGCGCAGACGATGCCCACCGCCACGCGGCGAAGCGTCACCGCAGAAGATTCGCGAATATGCGCGCGCCGCCCGGTACTGCGTCCGGGAGCTGGCGAAACAGTGCAAGTGTCACGTACGTGTACCGTCCCTTCCCCACTGCGGCAGTCAGAATTCCGGCGCTGTTCGGTTCCTCACCCGGATCATTCATGCGCAGCATCGTGGAATATCGCGGGTCGAAGGTGCTCGGCATATACGTGGCGCGTTCCTGAACCCAGCCGGTGAAATCAGCACCGGTGATCCGATTCGGTGCATCGAGGAGTGCGTTTCGCGGCTCCAATATCGTGACAGGGGCGTTCTCATCCGTTACGCGTGCCGCCGGTCGCGACAATGTGATCGCGTATGGCATCAGTCCCGGACGCTGCATCTCGTTCTGGCCGTACTGAACCACCAGATTCCCGCCGCGCCGAACGTAATTCATCAGATACACGTTGTTGTCAACCAGAAGCTGGCTCGCCTGGTAAGCTCTGGGGCCGATAACTATCGTGCTGTAGCGCGACAGATCCGTCGTCGGAAGCGTCGCGGGATCGATCTCTCGAACAACCACGCCCAGGTCCCGTAGCGCGTCAGCCACGTTATCACCAACACCCTGCACGTACCCTATCGTCGCACGCGACGGCACGACAACATTGACCGCCTCGATCGACACATCGGCGGCTCGATACATCCGTTCCGGGGTGATGTGCGCATACTCGATTGGAATGAACCCGATGCTGTCGCGTTGCGCACCGTCGATCGCCACAGCGCGCACATCGTGCCGGCCGGCGACGAGCCGGCCTGTCGCGCGGAAGGTAATCGTCCGGGTCGCACCAGCCTCGAGCGTCACCCTGCGGCTCGCCGAGTCGGTCTGAAGGCCCGACGGAAGCGAGAGCGCGACAGTTACCGTATGCGCAGAGGGCCACGAGGAGCGCAAAGTGACCTGGAATGTGCGATCAAGCGGTTCACCGGCACGCGCGAGTTCCACGTTCCGCGAAAATGTTACCGAAACGCCCGGCGCCGTTGTCAGCGGATGTTCAACCTCGCCGAGCACAGGGTCCGCGTACCGGTAGATGGCTGGAGTCCGGACGACGATCGGCGCGTGACCCGGCAGCGTTACCGTCACCGGCAGCCAACCGGCCTTCTCTCTCGCGTCATCCGATATCGAATCGGACGCGAAGGCGAAAAGATCCCCGACTCGCGGCCGCACCAACCAGTATGGTTGCGTTATCCGCTCTCCCCGCACGTAAACCGTGTGAAGCGAGCTGCTATCCAAAACCCCGCGACGGTACACGGCGATATGAACCGGCACACTGTCGCCCAGCGCAACACGCGCCCGTTCCGCAACCGCCTCGACATCGACACCCGCGTCAGCCAGCGCGATCCGATCGCGATCAGCTTGCGTCACGTTTGGCGTCGTATCGATGCCGGCAAACATCGACCGCTCAGACTCCGCCGGAGTTGCCGCGTTCACGCGACTGTCCTCGCGTCGAAGATAGTCGATAACAGCCCCCTTCCGGGGCGCAGTGCCGAACCCCTGCGACTTGTGCTGGCTCCGACTCTCTGCGGCAATCTCGGCATATGTGAGTCCGAGCGTCGGATCATATTCTCCGACATTCATCGAGATCGTGCCATCGGTGCGCGAGAACCGAGCCCCCCTGTAGAACTTCAGTACTTTCCACGGCGCACCGAACTTGTTCGACGGAAATCGGATCGTGTCCGCAGCGGCGTCGTAAACTTCGCGTGACAGAATGCCAGCAACCTGATGCTGCCCGTGCCCGTCTCGCGGCGTGCCCGAAAATACCGAGACAATGATCTGCGGCCGGAATCCGCGTACGACCTTGACCATGTCGCCTAGTACGGAATCGCGCGGCCAGTGCGAGAAGCTCTCGTCCGCAGTCTTCGAGAAGCCGAAGTCATACGCGCGCGTGAAATACTGATGCGCGCCGTCTATTCTGCGAGCCGCGAGCAACTCTTCCGTACGAATTACTCCAAGCGCCTCTCCAAGCTCGTTGCCGATCAGATTCTGACCGCCGTCGCCACGCGTCAGCGAGAGGTACGCCGTTTCAGCGCGGTGGCCGCGCGCCAGCCATGCAATCAGCTGCGTGTCCTCATCATCGGGATGTGCGCCGATTACGAGAACGCGAGTATGTACCCCTGCAGCAGCCTTCGCCTCCGCGGATGCGACAATGCCGCGCTCCTGTGCATTCAGGAAGCGCGGCACCGACACGACCGTCAGGACGGCGGCAACAAGCGCCAGAAGTAGGTGCCGATAACCCCGTTCGTCCGTCACGACCGTCAACGAACCGATGCGCGTGCCCGCCCACCCTGCGCAGGCTGCGGCAGGGTCAGCACTTCCGACACTATCCTGTCCTGCTCCGCCTTGTGCGGCTCGGCATAGCCTTCCGCCGGACTCGCGCGCTCAGTGCGGCCGATGTATCGAACGGCAATTGCGTTACCAGTCGAAACACGCAACCGCGGCCAGACGAATGTCCAGGCGCCCATGTTCTTTGGCTCCTCCTGAGCCCAGACTACGTCTTCAATTGCCGGATATGAATCCACGATCGCTGCAACCTCATCGTGCGGCCATGGATACAGCTCTTCAACTCGTACCAGCGCGACACCGCCGTCACCGTCGCGCTTCCGCTTGTCGAGAATGTCGTAGTAGATCTTGCCGGTACAGAACACGATTCTCTTAACGCTCTCTCGCTGCTGCACCACGGTGGCATCATCGATGACGGCCTGGAATGTACCAGTGGCGATGTCGTTCAACTTCGACGCAGCCTCGGGCAGACGAAGCAGACTCTTCGGCTGCATCAGTATCAGCGGCCTTCGTTCTGTACTGTGCGCCTGACGACGAAGGATGTGAAAGTACTGAGCCGGTGTCGAGGGATACGCGACGCGCATATTGCCCTCGGCACACAACTGCAGGTAACGTTCGAGTCGGGCACTCGAGTGCTCGGGGCCGCCGCCTTCGTAACCATGTGGCAGCAGGAGAGTCACCGCCGATTCCTGCCCCCACTTGGCGCGGCCCGACGCGATGAACTGGTCAACGACCGTCTGCGCAACGTTGGCAAAATCGCCATACTGGGCTTCCCACATCACGAGAGTGTCGTCAACCGTCACGCTGAAGCCGTACTCGAAGCCCAGTACTGCCGTCTCCGACAGCGGTGAGTTGAAGACCTCGATCCGCCCCTTCGCCGAATCGATGTGCTGAAGCGGCATGTAAGTCTCGCCGGACTCCGAATCGTGCAATACATCCTGGCGATGTGAAAACGTGCCGCGCTCGACATCCTGACCGGTAAGACGAACCGACGTCCCCTCGAGCAGCAGCGAACCCAGCGCCAGCGCTTCCGCATGACCCCAGTCAATTCCGCCCGCATCCCCCAGCGCGTCGCGACGACGCATGAGCGTCCGCGCAACGCGGCTGTTGGCCTTGAATCCATCGGGCCATTTCAGGAGAGACTCGTTGAGCGATTGCAACGTCGACACGCTGACAGCAGTCGATCCGACCGCCGGCTCCCTCGCTGCCGATGGGGTCGTCGGAACGTCGACCGCAGGCCTCGGACTGGCCTGAATCTGCTCCAGCGTCGACATGATGTCCTTCTCGATTCGCTGCATCTCATCCGCGGTGATCACGCCTTCCAGGATCAACCGCTCGCCCCACACTTCGCGCGGCGTCTTGTGCGCACGAATCTTCGCGTAGAGAACCGGCTGAGTGAACGCGGGCTCGTCCGTCTCGTTGTGCCCGTGTCTGCGATAGCTGACGAGATCGATCAGTATATCCTTCCTGAACGTCGCACGATATGCCATGGCAAACCGCACGGCTTGAACACATGCGAGAGCATCGTCGCCGTTCACATGCACTACGGGAATGTCGTATCCCTTCGCAGGATCGCTTGCATACGGTGTCGAACGCGCCTGATCTGGATCAGCGGTGAAGCCAACCTGATTGTTGACGATGATGTGGATCGTCCCACCCGTCCGGAACCCGTCCAGGAGCGACAGGTTCATGGTCTCCGCGACTATCCCCTCACCCGTGAATGCCGCATCGCCATGCACGCAGACCGGAATCACGGCGGCTTCGTCCTGCTTGCCATCGGGAGTTCGCTGCTTGGCGCGCGCCACACCTTCAAGAACCGCGTTCACGAACTCTAGATGACTCGGGTTCGGAACCAGCGTGAGCGCAACGCGGCGAACGCCAACTTCCCGCATACCGTCGGCGCCCTGGTGGTACTTCACGTCCCCGCTGGTATCGACAGCACCGTCAGGGTGCTTACCGTCAAACTCGTCGAAGACCGTCGCATACGACTTGCCGAGCACATGCGTCAACACGTTGATGCGCCCGCGATGTGCCATCGCCATCGCTACTTCAGCGGATCCGCCCAGAGCGGCAAGCGAGATGATTTCGTCCAGCATCACGACAAGCGCGTCGCTCCCCTCGATCGAAAAGCGCTTGTAGCCCTGATACGCTCGGCCGAGAAAGCGCTCGAGCGCGTCGACCGCAGTCAGCCGCTTCAGAATCGCCTTCTTCTCGTCGCCAGTCAGGTCCTGATGATAGGTGCCACCCTCAACAGATGCACGCACCCACATTCGCTCCTCGAACGAACCGAGATGCTCGAACTCAAACCCTATCGTCGACGAGTAGAGCGAGCGGAGTCTGGCGGTTGCGTCCGCTGCGGTGGTATCGGTCATCCCCAGAGCACTGCCGGGAATTGTCGCGAGCTCCGCCTCCGTAACACCGTGGCTCTCGGGAGTCAGCTCCGATGAGCCGGCCGGCGCACTGCCAAGAGGATCGATCGCCACAGCCAGATGGCCGTAGGCTCGAATCGCATCGAGCAACGCCGCGGCTCCGGCCGCCGCACGCAACGTGGCGACAGATACCCCTCGCTCAACCGCTGCTCCGTTGCCGCCCAGTCGCTCCGCAAATCGGAAAAACTGGCGCCAGGACTCATCTACCGAGGCTGGATCACGTCTGTACGCATCATATGCTTCAGCGACGTAACCGTCGTTGAAGACGCTCGTTATGGCTTCCGTGCTCATAGGCTCAATTTAACCGATTCTTGCTACGCTTTCGCGCACTCCAGTTCAGCCAGGCGTCCGCGCGGCAAGAGACTCAGACTGTGCAGCAGCGAAGTTGGTCCCGCCCGGAGTGAAGCGGGGACGCATCGCCGCCGCGCGCAACAGCTTCTGTGCGTCCGGTGGAGAAAGCGTCGGAAGATACAGAAAGCCGGCGATTCCGTTGCAATCCAGCGGCACCAACTCATTGGAGCGACGCGACAGACTCACCGCCACGATCGGCGTATTCCGCAGTACTTCGTCGCACTCCCACTGGTCGAGCGGATGCGTGGTCAGCAACTCGTATTCGCAAACGACGACGTCTGGTGCACACGAGCGTGTAGAGTCAACTGCACCCTGCACCCCGACGACACCTACAGTGCACACTTCCGCATGCTCAAAGAAACGAGCCATGTGGCTTGCGATGTACTCATGACGGGCCACGCAGACGACGTACAATGGACTCAAAATGTCGGTCCCTCTGTTGTCAATCTAAGGAATGATGCCGCACGGTCCGCCCCTCCGAAAGAGGGGCATCCCTGAGCACGGCCTGGTACGGTCTCCAAAAGCCCGCAGGCGACAAAAAAAAAGGGCGGCTACGAAGCCGCCCTTCCACCGGTCCTGACCGGGTTTGGATCCGGCCGTATCAGGGCCGGTTTGGTACCTTCTTCTTGTCCACGTTGTTCCCGATTACGGCGCCGAGGATTCCGCCGGCAGCCGCGCCAATCACGCCACCCTTGACCTTGTTTCTGCTGGTGACCGCGCCGATGATCGCCCCTGCGCCAGCCCCGATAGCAGCATCGCGATTGGTGTTTTTCTCAACGTGCGTGCCCACTGACTGGGAAGCACCACTTCTGCTCGAGCCGCTGCTCTGGTAAACGTGGTGTACGACGGTCCTGTTGGTCGTCCCGGAGTTCCTTGCCGCAAGCGAATTCGCATGGGCCCGCTCCAACGCCGAGATACTGTCCGCCGGCGTCGTCGGGTTGGCCTGCGAGGCCAGCGACAGATCGCTGTTCAACGCGTCGTTCGTCGCCTTGTCACTGCCCGAGCAGCCAAAGGCGATAAGTACGAGGGGAAGAATAGCTAAACGAGAAATAGCCTTCATTTGTGCCAACTCCGATTATGTCGATGGGGACTGATTGCCGCAGACGCTTCTACAGGGGCAGGGACTGTGCCACGCACCCTGGAATCAACTCGACCGGGTCGCCGAGGTTGATAAGTCCTTCATCCAGAACCCTGAGATACCCCGTTGCAGGAACCGAGGGTTCATGTCCTACACGATTCCCCGCAAACGCCGCTCAGACAAGTTCTAAACATATGACGCCGGGAGAGCTGGTAACGTCACCGTTTGGCCGCACCTACCAGGAATCTTACGGGAATCCCGCCGTTTTCAGTCTCGAACATCCGTTCGAGACTGATTCCGAGCTGCCGCTCGAGTTCCGGCGAAGCAGTCAATATCCCGAGCCGCCACGCGGAATAGGATCCGCGCATCATCGCCCCGATCTTAGCATACAGATTCCGAACATCCGTTCCAATACGGATACCGTACGGTGGGTTGGTAATTACCCAGCCTGACGGAGCACCGAGCTTGTCGGCGGATTCCGACAAGGACCGATGGATGACCTGCAGATCGCCGCTGACGCCGGCCCGGTCAGCATTGGAACTCGTTGCTGCAATCGCTCCTGCGTCGCGATCCGAGGCAACGATGGCCGACGGCGCCCTCTCGAGCGAATCTGAAAGCGCCTGATCCCGAAGTTCGCTCCACACAGCCCGATCAAAGCCCGGCCACCGCTCGAAACGGAAGTCGCGATGAATGCCGGGTGCGATCCGGCGCGCGATGAGTGCGGCTTCGATCGGAATCGTGCCCGAGCCGCAAAGGGGATCCAGCAGAGCATCTCCGGCGTGCCAGCCACTTGCCAGCAACATCGCCGCGGCAAGCGTTTCACGCATCGGCGCCTTGGCGGATGCCTGTCGATATCCTCGCTTGTGCAACAGGACGCCGGAGCTATCCGCACTGAGAGTGAGAGTATCGTGCTCGATCCTGACGACGAATAACTGCTCTCCGCCCGTTCCTTCATGATCCTCCAGGGCCTCGGGATCCCGCAACGGCGCGCAGCCGGTTGCTGCGGCGGCGCTCTCCATAAGCCGTTGCGCGACAGCATCGCTGTGGTAAAGTGCCGACTTGTGGCAGGTCACACGAAACCGCACTTGATCACGAGCCCGAACGAATCGGCCCCACGGTATGGCTTTGGCCCGCCGTTCCAGCTCGGCGAAAGAATCGGCGTGAAAGCTTGCGACTCGCAGCACCACCCTGGTCGCAGTGCGAAGCCATAGATTCGCACGGTAGAGATCGCGCGCGGTGCCATGCCATGCGACCCCACCACGTGACTGCTTTGTCTGTCCACAGCCGAGAAGCGCCAGCTCCGAAGCCGTGACCGATTGCAGGCCCGGCGCGGTGATTGAATAGAGGTCGAGCAGTGTATCAGTCATATATTTTCTTGTCGTGACGTTAAGCATCCCCGCCCACGAGTGACAGTGCCAACCCCAGTACATCCGCGCCATCACTACGTTCTTGGCTTCACGACGGCTCTCGCGGTAGGCTACCTCGCCATTGCGATTTTCCGTCATACGGCGCCGATTCAGCGCCTGCGGCGACTTGGCGGAGACTGGACGGCGGCTGTCGTTCCGCGCTTGCTCGCGATGATCACCTTCCTGGCCGGTGCACTGCTTCTCTTCTCTGGAGCCACGCCGGCTGGTGCCGCCCGAATACGCTGGCTCGATGCCTGGATCCCGCTCCCCGTCGTCGAAGTATCGCACTTCGCTGCAAGTCTCGCGGGGGTAATGTTGCTCATTCTCGCTCGCGGGGTGGAGCGACGGCTGGATGCAGCATATCACCTCACGATCGCGCTGCTTCTCACTACGATCTTTCTTTCGCTTCTCCGCGCACTTGATATCGAGCAGGCTCTTGTTCTCGCGCTGATGCTCGGAATGTTCATCCCCAGTCGAAAATATTTCTATCGAAAGAGCTCTCTGGTCGAGGAACGATTCTCGGCGTCATGGATCGCAGCGATCCTGCTCGTCGCACTTGGCTCCATCGGCCTTGGGCTAGTGTCATACGCGAACCTCCATGTGTCCACCGCCGCATTATTTCGATTTGCGACGCACGCGCAGGCCAGCCGTTTCCTTCGCGCGAGTGCCGGAGTTCTCGCCGCGCTCATCGTGTTCGCGCTGCTGCGGCTGCTTCGTACCGCCCGTATCCCGGTGCCGCGTCCCACACAGGCGGACCTCGATGATGCGCGCGCGATCGCAGCGAATTACCCACAGGCCGCCGCTCAACTCGCCTTTCTCGGTGACAAGTCGTTCCTCTTCAATGCTTCCAGATCCGGATTCATCATGTACGGCGTGCACGGCAAGAGCTGGGTATCGCTTGGTGATCCCATCGCATCACCGCACGACGCGGCGGAATTGATTCAGAGCTTTATCCAGCTCGTGGACCAGCATGGCGGCTGGGCGGTCTTCTACAAGGTCGCCCCGAACCTGTTGTACCTGTATCTGGACCACGGTCTCAATGTCGTCAAGCTCGGCGAGGAAGCGCGCGTGTCGCTCGCGGATTTCTCTCTCGAAGGATCGACTCGCAAGAACCTTCGCCGAGTATGGCGGAAGATGGTGGACGACGGATACTCGTTCGAGATGGTTCAGCCGGCACAAATCCCGCCGATCCTTGCCGAACTCCGCGCGGTTTCCGATGAATGGATCAGACAGAAGAAGACGCGCGAGAAAGCATTCTCGCTGGGCGCCTTCGCTGAGAGTTACGTCCTCCGGTACCCGGTAGGAGTCGCGCGCAGGAACGGCCGCATTGTTGCATTCTCGAACGCCTGGCTATCAGGAGGAAAAGTGGAGATCGAGGCCGACCTCATGCGCTACACTGCTGACGCGCCCCCTGGTATCATGCGCTATGTCCTCATCGAGATGATGCTGTGGGCTCGGACGCAGGGGTTCAGCTGGTTCAATCTCGGCATGGCCTCTCTGAGCGGGCTGAGCATTCATCGCGGTGCGCCCTTCTGGAATCAAATTGCTGTTACAATGCGTGGATATGGCGAGCGATTCTACAACTTCCAGGGCATTCGCGAGTTCAAGCAATGGTTCCACCCGGTATGGGAGCCTCTCTTTCTCGTGAGTCCGGGAGGCGCTGCGCGACCTGTGATTCTTGCAAATATTGCATCGCTCATCTCAGGAGATCTGCAGGGAGTCATCAGGAAGTGAACGATGCGTAAGGTCAGAGCCGCGCTGGCACTCGTTGTCGTTGCATCCATCATCCGGCTCGTGCTCGCTGCCGTGATTCCGCTCTTTCCGGATGAGACGTACTACTGGGAGTGGAGCCGACATCTTGCCGCTGGCTATTTCGATCATCCGCCTGCTGCGGCGCTCCTGATTCGTGCGGGTACGACGCTATTCGGAAACACGGCATTGGGAGTTCGCGTCGGTGCAATCCTCGCCGGTGCGGTGGCCTCGCTCGCAATCGTCGTAATGTCCTGGCGCCTTGCGGAGAATGTGAATTCTGATTCCGCCGAGCATCGCAGCGACAATTCGGCGTCGGTCATGGACGATCCGGGTGCCCGCGCCGCATTCCTGCTGCTCGTCATTCCGGCTGCACTCGTCGGCTTTGTAATTGCAACGCCCGACGCGCCACTGCTTGCGGCGATTGCGCTGACACTTGCTGCGCTGGAGCGCGCGATCGCGTCGCCACCTCGCTCACGAGAGACGTTTGGCTGGTGGTGCGCTGCTGGCGTTGCGCTCGGGATCGCGTTCTGCTCCAAGTATACCTCCGTTCTGATCCCTTTCGGGGTTTTTATAGCCCTTCTCTCCAGGCGAGACTTGCGCGCAAGACTTGCTGAGCCGGGCCCGTACGTTGCGACGCTCATCGCCGTGCTGGTGCTCGCGCCGACTCTCGTCTGGAA
The DNA here is from genome assembly GCA_036554185.1 of Gemmatimonadaceae bacterium. Classification (GTDB taxonomy): domain Bacteria; phylum Gemmatimonadota; class Gemmatimonadetes; order Gemmatimonadales; family Gemmatimonadaceae; genus Fen-1247. The sequence goes on from DATBNQ010000069.1 coordinate 16,763, forward strand.
TTCGCGCAACGGCTGGATCTCGTTCACCTTTCAGCTGCATCACGGCCTCGGTCAGGCGCATGGTTCGATCCTCGGTCGCGAGCTCGCCGTCGTTGGCGGTCAGCTCGGGCTCATATCGCCGATATTGGCGGTGATGGCTGCGATAGCGGTAGGCCAGGCGATGCATCGCGTGTCCGATGCGCGCCGATTCCTGCTCGCCGTGGTCGCAACGACCGTAATCGTGTTCTTCGCGATAAGCGCGGTGCGTCGCCCAGTGGAACCAAACTGGCCCGTTCCAGCGCTCGTAGCTGCCCTGCCGTTGCTGGCAACTCTATCGCTTGGCCGTCGCGCTCAATCATGGTTGATCGGGGGCGCCGTGCTCGGCGCCGCCTGCATCCTGCTTGTTGCAGCGCAGGCCGTCGCGCGCGTGATTCCCGTTTCGCCGCGGCGAGATCCGATCTCGAAGGCGTATGGTTGGCCCGATGTTGCGCGGGCCGTACAGCAGGCTCAATCCTACGCGCGTGGTTGCTCCGCAATCTGGATTGCGGCGGACAGATATCAGGATGCGTCGGAGCTTGCATTCAACCTTCGCGACAATCCCCGCGTGTTCGCATTGAATCTCGGCGGTCGCGCGAATCAGTACGACCTTTGGACGAGCATCTATTCGGTCGCTCGTCCATCTGACTGCGCAATCATCGTCGTTGACGATGGATCGGCCGGTGAACGTGTCGTCAGGCGGATCGGCGCTGCGGGCGCCGAGCTCGTTGGTGGCGCAGTTCTCACATGGCGGGGCGTCCCCGTAGGCCGCCGCGCGATATGGCTCGTCCGTGGACTTCCGAGCGAGCCACCTGTAGAGATCGAATTATCGCCTGTCGCACAAGCGGCCCTGTCCGCAACGGCAGCAGGATTTCAGCCGCATCGCGCGTTACTCGACTCAATCATCTCTCTTTATCTGCGAGGGCCGACACCGGATGTGGTTACGACAACCGCTGCCGCCACCGTGAACAGTACCGATCGCCGAGCGGCGATCAGCGCGAGGCTCGATTCCCTGCACGGTATACTGCAACGCTCCGGCTTCGCGGCGGTGTACCGTGATGCACGATATCGCGAATGCACGTTTGTTCGGGCGTCGGAGCGCGATAGTACAGACATCGGATATGTGTACGCGCCCGAAGGTTGCAGGTTGGCCGCCGGCGCAGGGGACAGAATCCTGCGAGTCGAACACGCCAAGGATGCGTGGTACGCGTACGCTTCGCCGGAGCGCCGGCCTTACTGACTGCTGAGCGTCGGAAGGGGTTCTGCTCGCGCCGAGTCCGCGCCCGCGGAATGGTTCCTGCCTTGTAACGCCGCGGCATGCCAAACAATATCCGAAAACCGGCGATCTCCAGATCTGCCGCCCGCTCCGTACTGTCTGCCAGGTTCGGCCATCCCGATTTTCGCGCCGGCCAGTGGGATCCCATCAAGTCGATCCTGTCAGGACGCGACACTCTCGTCGTCATGCCCACAGGCAGTGGGAAGTCCATCGTGTATCAACTCGCCGCCCTCATGACGCCCGGTCTCACTGTCGTCGTCAGTCCGCTGATTGCCTTGATGAAGGATCAGCACGACAAGCTTGGAGCAATCGGCGTTGACTCCGTCGCGATTCATTCGCATCTCTCGTCGGCCGAGTCCAGAGAAGCGCACAGACAGATTGCCGACGGGGAGGGCGAGATCCTGTACGTCACGCCGGAGCGGTTCAAGGACCGTGACTTCTTCGAGCAGTTGCTGCAGCGCGAGATATCGCTGTTTGTGGTTGACGAAGCTCATTGCGTGTCGCAGTGGGGACACGATTTCCGACCGGACTATCTCGCTCTCGGTTCGATAGCGCAACGCGTCGGCAGGCCATCGATCCTGGCTCTCACGGCGACTGCGACACGAACCGTCCGCGACGACATCATCCGGCAACTTGGCATGCGTGATCCGTTTGTGACAGTCACGGGATTCGCTCGCCCCAATCTGCGCTTCGACGTCGTGCGCACGGTGAATGACGCTCTGAAGGATCGCATCGTGGAGAACCTCGTACGTGACACGGACGGATCCGGCGTCATATACGTGGCGACAGTAAAGGAAGCTGCCCGCCTGCACGCGCAACTCGTCCAGGCATTCGAGGGAGAGATGGATATCGGCCTCTATCATGGTAAGATGGCCGCCGCCGATCGCCGTGACACGCAGGATCGGTTCATGAACGGGAAACTCAAAGCGATTGTTGCGACCAATGCGTTTGGGCTCGGCGTCGACAAGCAGGATATGCGGTTCGTGATTCACTACCATTTTCCCGGCTCGATCGAGTCGTATTATCAAGAGGCCGGTCGGGCCGGTCGCGATGGAGCGCCGGCGACGTGTACACTATTGTATCGAGTGGAAGACAAGCGCATTCAGTCCTACTTTCTGGGAGGCAAGTATCCGGAAATTTCCGAAGCCGCGCGAGTGGCGATCGCGCTGGAGAAATATCCACCCGACGCGCTGGTACACCTCTCCGACCTTGCCGACGTCACCGAGATCGCGCAGCGCAAGGTGAAAATTGTGCTCGCACTACTCAAGAAGCACGGACTCGCGCGAGAACACCGCGGCAATAGCTGGCAGCGTCTGCGCGATAACCTGACGTCGATCGATCTGACCGCCGACCTCACAGACTACGAGGAGCGTCGCGCTCGAGACCAGGCGCAACTGAATACGATTATTCAGTTCTGTCAGACCACCACCTGCCGCACACGATTCATCCTCGAGCACTTCGGCGAGGAAGTCTCGCCAGGCTGGACCTGCGGGAACTGCGACGCCTGCGATCAGCTTTCCGAGTGGGAACGGCGACGAACAGCATAGGCGCTCGTGGAGCGGCAGCAACAGGCCGGGCCAGAGTGCCTTAGTTTTATGCCAATGCCGATTTCGCCCCTCGCCAAGCAGCTTTTCAAACGCACGCGCCTGCTATTCGTAATCTGCCTGGCCGCGTGGCTCGTCCCTCAGTTTGTCGATTTCCCTGCGCGGTATGAATCGCGAATCGACAAGGCTTTTGATTTTGTCGCGATCGTTACCCTGTTCCTGCAACTGGGGATCTGGACCAACGTGCTGGTCGGCTACTGGTCCCGCTCGTACATCGAGCGCCACGGCAGGGATCGCGGCGATGCTACGACGATTCAGGCTATCGCCATCGTCATCAGGATTGCACTCTGGATAATCCTCGGCGTCCTGACCCTTGAAGAAGGCTTCCACCAGAACGTCACAGCGCTCGTTGCGGGGCTGGGTGTCGGCGGCATCGCGATCGCTTTCGCGCTGCAGAACATACTCAGCGATCTTTTCGCCGCGATGTCGATCGTGACCGACAAGCCATTCGTGATCGGCGACGCCATAGCGGTGGATAATTACTCCGGCAAGGTGGAGCACATCGGCCTCAAATCGACCCGGGTGCGCTCCGATACCGGCGAGCAGATAGTCTTCGGAAACAGCGATCTCCTCAAAGGGCGGATCCGCAACTATGGGCGAATGGATGAGCGCCTTGCTGCACTCACAACGAGCGTCGCAGGAAGCACACCGCCGGACAGACTCGCCCGCATACCGAAGATCATCCGCGAAATCATCGACGACATCCCAAATACGCGCTTCGTCCGCTCGTCTCTCACGTCGATTTCGGACGCCACCATAAATTTCTCGACGCTGTACTACCTGACGGATCCGTCATACCAGATCTACGTTGATGCACAACAGACGGTAATGCTCGAGATCATGCGCAGGCTGAAGGCCGATGGCACAACACTCGGAGTGCAGGTGGAATCCGCGGCCAAGGAGAAGGTGGCAGGCTTGCTCGAAGCTGCCCCGGCGAGCTGATCGCACCGATCCGTATGCGACATTCCCGCTGCACCGAGACTCCGTGTAAATCTGCGGCCGGCGCTAATCCGGCGGCTTCGCGTCCGCTGCAGCCCGCTTGAGCCGCGTTACCATTGCGCTGAGCCCCGCTTCACGGGCGTGAAGCCCGATTCCATCCATTAGCGTGCGCACGAAATCAGCCGGTATCGAGAGCGTTACTTCGGGCGGCTGGTCGTTGACAGCGGCAAATACAACCGCCAACACCGCAGCGACTGTCGGCGATTGTCGCACGTTCACATCAGCGTAGAAGTGCATCTTGCCCTCCTGCACCTCCGGAAAAATATCAACACGCGTCTGGCATTCGGGAACAGTAAACGCGCGGCGATCCACGTCCCTATACCGCTCTGGAACCGGCTCCAGCATACGCGAGTACTGAACGAGTGCCTGCATCTTGTCGGCACGATCCATGACGGCAAACCTGCGAAGCACGCGCTCGATCGCCTCGGGTACCTTACCTGCGGAGCTATTCACAACCGTGCACCACGCTACTTGTCTTCGCCAATCCCGCTCTTCGATACGAGCTGCGCCGCAAGAACTGTCTGAATCACGCTCGTAATATTGCTCGTTGCTCCGCCCGCGGCGCTTGTCCCGTCGCTAGAGATGTTTATAAGCCGCGCTTGCGCGAGCGCGCTCGCGATTACGGGCGCAATCTGCGGCAGCATCTCGATCTGCCGATACCGGAAATAGCTCTCGCCACCAGCCTTGATTGCCTCGTTGACCTTCGCAATGCTCTCGGCGTTCGCGGTAGCCACACGAGTGATTCGAATCGCCTCTGCGTCGGCGGCAGCCTCCGCCTCGATCTTGACCCGCTCAGCATCCGCTCGCGCCTGCGCAATCTGCGTGGCCTCGAGTTCCGATGTGCGCTGAACCGCGAGCGCATCCTGCTTGAGCGCCTCCGCCTGTGCGATCAACGCGGCATTGGACGCCTTTGTCTGCTCGAGTTCTCGCTGCTTGTCAGAGATAGCCCGCTCAGCTTCGAGCTGGGCCTCCTTGGAACGACGCGCCTGCTGCGCTGAGACGATATCCGCGTTCGCCTGAGCCTCCGCCGCCGACTGGCGACGACGAGCGTCGGCTACTTCAGACTGAACAACCTTGATGTTGAGCGAGTTGAAGCCAAGCCCAAGATCTGTCAGCTCACGCGAGCAAGCCTTGCGAATGATCACCGCCAACGGATCGTCGTCGTCGTCCGTCACCTGCGGCTCGGACAACGACACTGGCGACGAAACCGGCACAGTCAAGGCTGTCCCGCCAAGTTCAATGGACGCCTGCGCCGGAAGCGCCCTTGGCGCCGTCTTGGCGGAGAACAGCTGATCATGCGTGAGCAGGTTGATCGCCCTGCGCCCGGAGCTCGATAGCAGGTCGGTGATCGTGCTCATCTGATCCGGCTCCGGCTTGGCGAAGAACCGGTTGGCGGCAGTCTTTATCATCGCATCAGTCTCGCCAACTGACACAATTGCACTCGCCAGCACGCGCACCTTGATCGGCTGCGGATGACCATTGTCGTCCACGTCCGCTGTCTGGTCCGTGATGTCGAGATCCACATTGATCACCTTGCTCGACAGCGTCGTACCTGTAGTGAGGAGCGGAATTTCCTTGGATTTCCCGGGTCCGCGGTAAATCACCGTTCCGCCGCCGGTCCAGCTTACGAGCCTGATCGTTCCGGCCTCGACGTTCCGCAGAAACGACGCGACGATCGTCGGTATGAGGATGAGGACGAGAAATATTACGCCGACGATGAGCAGCAGTGATTGCATGGTCTATTGATTGGTTGTTGGAATTGCGGTCGCTTTACGATCTTGGCCCGCGGCCGACAAACGACACGGTGCAACGACTTCGAACAGCATCCACATCCTCAACACGCAACACGTCTCCCGCGCGCACGTGAACACCCAGAGCAAGATCGTCAGATCGCAAAGTGCCAAGGCACTGCACAATCTGTCCATCCACTTCGATCGCAACCAACCCCTGACCGTTATTGTCGAATCCGCTCGCCGCATGCGCCTCACTCATCAGACTGTCATCAAGCGTCACCGCGGGATTCGACGCAAAACGAAACAGAAACCGCCACAACGGCTGGACCAGCACTCGCTCGAATACGGCAGCTCCAATCAGTGCCAGCACGACAAGAAGGATTCCGCCTACGAACGGGTGAGCCACGACCCCGGTGAGCCCAAAACCAACCAGCAGACTGAACAGGACTCGAGGCGATGCAAGCGACAGGAGTGTCGACTTGAGGCCCGCTGACGATTGGGTGTGCGCGAGATGCCCGTGGCCCGCATGAACGTGGCCCGCGTGGCCATCACCTGCATGCGCGATTGCGGTTCCCGAAGGCCCGTGGGTCGCAGCACCATGCCCCGCAGAATGCGCTCCCGAATGCGAGCCCGCTCCGGTGTGCGCGAGACCCGTCGCCGCCATGGCGACGAGTCCGGTACCACCGAGAGCCAGTGCAAACGTGTAGGAGTCCATGAATTCCCATCCCAATATACGCCGCGCTGAGCGAGGCGAACCGGCGCGGCGAAATGGCCACGCCGTCGATCAGCTAGACGGTTGCCGGAAGGAGCGCCTGATGCCAGCTATTCGACGCGGATGTTTCGAATCGGTCTTTCCATTCCCGCATCGTCTGAACGCTGAGGTCAAAGACCCGACTATCAGCTCCGATCGATCCGTTCTGCGCCAGCGATGCAAATCCTGGCCGGTCGGTGACGCGGATAGAGCCATCAGCAGCTCTGTAATAAACGCGGGAGTTGCCCAGAAACGGGCTGCCTATTCGTTTTTCGAGACCCTGCAGAACGCGGAAGAGCGCGTCCAGCGAACAGCCCGACGCGTTCTCGTCGCGCTGATCAACGGCGATTGTGAGAAACCGCTGGTGGCGCCAGTCTCGCGCGACGGTCAACGGCGAGCCGTGCGCGCGCCAATCGTCAAGATACGCATCGACCTCGGTGATCAGCGTCGCCGCAGAATCGGGTGACAGCTCGTCGGCGCTACCGAAAACCCACACGCGAGCGTCGTCGGGGAGGCCAGCAAAAGCGACAAGGGGCATGTCGCAATATAATCGCGAGCACGCCCCCCTTTATCCGCCTTTCCGGTACAGCAGGCGCGCTAGAAACCGCTCGCCGCAGCCTGTTGCATGGCCGCCTGGTTGGCCGCCGCCGCATCGGCGCCAGTAGCCCCCGAGCGACTCCGGATGGCGTCTTCGAAGGCGGCGAGTTCGATCACCATCGCGGCGCGAAGATGCTCGATGTCCTCCGTTGCGCCCTCGCCCTTCCAGAGCTTGTCGATCTGTTGGACCGTACGCACCGCGCCGACGTTCAGTGCAGCGCCACGTGCACGCGTCACTACCGAGTTGAGAAGCGGCACATCCGCTGGACCGACCTGAGCCTGTGCAAGCGCGTCATCGAGCTCATGCAATACCTGGTGCGCTATTGCGAGCATCGGCTGAATCGTGCGAGAGTAGAATCGGAGTCGCTTGCTCATTTCGCGCCACGACTCCCACCGCACTGGGGAGCGCTCCATCGCGCGGTTGATCCGTCCCGCAAATGGTTGAATCGCAATCGGCTTCTTGACAAAATCGATTGCGCCGAATCCAAGCGCGGCTTCGACGGTTTCAATGTCAGCCTGGGCTGTGCAGCATAACACAGGAATGTCACGCAGATGCGGCATGCTGTGTTTTTCCTTGAGCAGATCAAGTCCGTTCATGTCCGGCAGCATCATGTCAGCGATGACCATGTCGATCGGCTGCGTTCTGAGCTGTTGCAGTGCTTCGGCGCCGGTGTGCGCTTCGCAGTACGCGTAGCGCATCCGCTTCAGCAACGCGGAAATGATGTGGCAGGTGACGAGGTCGTCTTCGATGATCTGGATCATATTGCAATTATCGGCCGGATTTTTCGGGACTGTAGAGGGGGGAACCGGGGGTCCCGCGCCGTCCGCGCGGCTATGCTCAGGCCGCTACCGCGTGGGACGGGAAGGCGGCCTCGAGGATGGCCCTGACGCGCGCAAATTCGGCCTCCATCTGGACGATCAACGACTTCGCACCCGCCAGGTCCTGCTTCTGGCCGGCTCCCTGAAGCGCCGCGCCAAGGGCCGCCATGCCAGTTGCACCCATGTTGCCGCTGCTTCCCTTCAACGCGTGGCCTGTTCGCTCTACGGACGGCATGTCCCCCCGCTCGACCGCGACATGCAGCGTAACAAGACGCGACGAAGTGTCCGATACGAATGTTCCGATGAGCCGCGTGACGAACTCCTCCCCACCCTCGGCCATAGCCGCCAGATTGTCGAGGACCGTCAGGTCCACCGACGCGGGCGCCTGATTCTGATCCGGTGCTTCCGGGACGAACTGGGCTGCCAGCGCAGCAACGAGGGCCGGATCTGCCGCAAAGGACGTCGCAGGAACAGACTGCTCCGGAACTCTCCGCTCGACCGCTCGTTGCGCCTGCTCCTGTCCGCGCGCCCTGAACACGTAGTCACTCGCGTCAGGTGTCGTCGACTCGGCGCCGGGCTTGACGTCATCCGGAATCCAGCACTCCATCGCAGTTTCGAGTTCTTCGAGAGCAATAGGCTTCGGTATGAAGCCATCCATTCCCGCGTCGAGGCACCGAGCGCGGTCCTCGCGCATCGCGTTGGCCGTCATCGCGATGATTGGCGTGTGTCTGCTGCCCGCTTCTTCCCGTTGACGGATGTGCCTCGTCGCCGTGTACCCATCCATCTCCGGCATCTGGCAATCCATCAGTACGAGATCGTATGGAAGCTGTGCGAGCATCTCCACGGCTTCCTTGCCATTCGACGCAATATCGCAGCGGTACCCAAGCTTGTTCAGCATGTGTGATGCGACGCGCTGATTCACCGGATTGTCCTCCGCAACGAGCACACGCGCGCGCGCCTTGTCCTGCGTGCGCACGGGGCCCTTCATCGCGGCGCGGCGGGTACGCGGCGTAAGTTCCGGGCGAAGCGCCGCGCTCAAGACCCCAAGCAGTCGCGTGGGTCGAACGGGAAGTGCGAACGTCGCATCGATCCCCGCTTCAAGCGCGATTTCAGAAGTCGGTTTCTGGCGCGGCTGAGCCAACGCGACAATGCAGCGCACCGCATCTCCGAAATCGCGCCGGAAGGCGCGCACAGTGCGAAGCGGATCCGGGCCCAGTGTCGCAAGGTCGATGAGTACAAGATCGTAACGACCACCGGCGGAGATCTGCCGCTGCAACAACGCGCGTGCCTCGGCCATCGTGCGCGCACCGTCCGTCGTCGCCCCCCAGTCGTCCGCATAGCGGCGGAGCACGACGCGGGTGAGTTTGCCCCCGACGAGCACGAGAACGTTGGAGCCCGCAATGGTTGCCGCATTTGGCGCCGGTATCAAACGCGGACCGCGCTGAGCAGGAACGGTGAATCGGAAGACGCTGCCTTCGCCCGGGACGCTTGTGACATCAAGCATCCCTCCGAGGAGCGCAACAAGCTGTTTCGATATCGCGAGGCCAAGTCCAGTGCCACCGTATTTACGGGTTGTGGAACTGTCCGCCTGTTGAAACGGTTGAAACAAGCGCGTTCGCGCCTCAGCGGTGAGGCCGATCCCTGTATCGTTCACCTCGAAGCGCAGCTCAACGCCGTCGTCGGTCTCCGAGGCCACCGTCACGTGTACGTAGACCCGACCCTTATGCGTGAACTTGAGAGCGTTGCCTACGAGGTTGAGCAGGATTTGGCGCAGTCGTCCCTGATCGGTCCTGACTGTGGCGGGGACGCGATCGTCGACATAAAACCCGAGTTCCAGCGCCTTCTGGATCGCCTGCTCCGCGAGCAGCTCCACAACCTCCTCGACTGTCGTGCGAACATTGCAATCGATGATCTCGATGTCGAGGCGGCCCGCTTCGATTTTCGAGAAATCGAGAATCTCGTTGATGATCGTGAGGAGTGACTCGCCCGACGACCGCACGGTGTCAACGTACTCGCGCTGCTCCTGATTGAGCCCCGTGTCGAGCAGCAGGCCCGTCATGCCAAGCATCCCGTTCATCGGAGTGCGAATCTCGTGGGTCATGCGTGCCAGGAATTCGCTTTTCGCCTGGTTCGCCTGCTCCGCCCGTTCCATTGCGTCTGCAAGTTCGACCGTGCGATCACGAACCTTCTGGTCAAGCCCGGCGAGAATCTGCTGCATCTCGCGCATGAGCGTCTCGCGTTCCGTCAGCGCTCCGCGGATACTCTCGTGCGCCTGGCCGGCATCGACACGGGTTGTGAGCGCGGCCGCTGCGGTGGTGAGCTTGAGCCTTCTGATGCGCTGTGCGAGCATCGCAACGAGAACGGCCTCGAATGCAATGCCGAGGCCCAGAATAAGGACGGAAGAATGCACGGCCTGACTATTCGCCCGGCTTTACTGAGTGATCCTGCTGGGCTGGGAGTCCCAGAAGATGGCGTCGGCGGTGGCCTGGCGCTCGAAGGAGTTTTGAGTCGAGGCTGACTCGCTGAACGTTGGCAGCGGCTCACCTGCAATCACTACAGCTTCGGCGCGTCCGCCAGAGAGCAGGGAGGACGTGGCATGCAGACGCCGCTCTATGTCGCGCAGCATCTGAGAGACGTGACCCAGTTGCTGAGAGGTGATATCCTGAAACTGGAGCGACCCCATGATCGCGAAGAGTTCATCGCGCAGTTTCGCGCGTACTGTCGCCGATTCGATCACGGAATCGCCGGCGTTCTCGTGCGAGTCGAGATCGTCCAGCCGATCGACCAGCGCGTGGGCACGCTCGAGTCCATCCATCATGCGGGTAGCTGCGATCTCGGTCGCGTTTGAAACCTCGCCGAGCTTCCGCGCACTGTCCCGGATCTCCTGCAGCGTAACACCTTCAAGTGCTTCGCGGCTGGTGTGCAGCGTGCAGAGAACCTGCGCAATTTCGCTCGAGGCCCGTTGCATGACCGCGAGAAGGACGCCGACGTGATTGCCACCAAGCGCGACATCGCGTGCGTCATCGCGCAGCTCTTCCAACTCGCTGTCGACCAGGCGAAGCATCGTCTCTGAGTCGTACAGAACGTCGGCGATGCGGGAGTTGGACATGAAAGTCTTTATGCAGCTCGGGTTGCCAGCACCGCGTCAATTTTCTCGCGAAGCACCTGTGGAGTGAATGGCTTTACTACGTAGCTGTCCACTCCTGCTTCCATTGCGGTGAGGATGTCATCGCGCACGCTGCGTGCGGTGACCATAATGAGCGGCATCAGCTTCGTTTCATCATTCGCACGAATTGCGCGCGTGAGTTCCGCGCCGCTGACCTTCGGCATGTTCCAGTCCGTGATTACGAAATCCACGGAGCCAAGCTTTTCCAAAGCCTCTGCTCCGTCACTCGCTTCCACGACATCATTGAATCCGACACGTTGGAGGGAATTGACCACGATGCGGCGCATTGTGGCCGAATCATCAACAACGAGGAATCGCATGTGCTTGGCTCCAGAAAGGCTACGAGACGCTTCTACAGATCACCGCTGCGAATTACCGAGCGCGCTACCTGATCAGCCATTTCGAGAGAATTGTAGGCACCCGAAAGGATGTTTGATCGGATCTGATCAGCACGTTGCGGATCGAGTGATGTCGTCGATTCGGTGGCGGTCCCCTGACTTGCAAGGGCTAGCCCTGCATCAGAGATCTGAACAGCGTCCGCTGGACGAGCCGGCGCGACCGGATCTACTGGCGCCTGTGGTGAAGTCACCTGTGAAGCACGCTGCAGGGCGTCCGTCGCGACGCTGCCTGGAATCTTGTTTACATGCATATCGTTCCTCCTTCCCTTCGAATATCGGGTTTCGGGGGCCGTTACTTTACCGCCGCCCGGTCGTTGGTGTTCAGCGAATCAGATTAAGCGTCGGCGCTGCAGCCGGCTGCTCAGGAGCTTTGTAAGTCGCCAGGGCATGCGGCCCGGCATCGAGAGATCTGAGAGCGTACGCGACGTGGCCGCAAAGATCGGCCAGCGTCTCACGAGCCTCTTCCACGCCGTCTGCCAGTGTATCCGGCTCCATGGCGTCAATGTCCGGGACCGCTCCTCTGCCTGCGCTGATATTCCGAACCACGGAATCAACGACCCGGTCGATGTTGTCTTCGAGGATGGATGCGGACGAAGGCAGCATCATCTGGCCCGGCTACCAGCTGCGGCGTCGGTCTGCTGTGCAGAGCTGCCGGCCGGCCATTGTGTGCGCGCCGCGATTACCCAGGACTCGTGCAAGCTGGACGCCATCTCCATGACCTTGGTGAGCCGGCCTACATCGAGAGTGCGCCCGATGGCGAGAATCTCAGTCCCGAAATATGCGTAGAGGGCAGCAAGGCGCTGCGCGAGCTCCCCGCCCTTTTCCCGGTCCAGCGAGCCCATCAACTCGATGACGATAGCGGAGGCCTTTTCGAGACTTGCCGCCTTCCCTTCAAAATCGCGCTGCTGAATCTGGACCTGAGCGCGACGAAGTTGCGCCAACAGATGCTCATAGAGCAACGGAACCAGCCATTCCTTCGACCGGCTGACTACATCATTCTCAAGGTACTTGGAGGTATATGCACTATATCCCATGCTGGCCAGTGTCGGGCTGGAAGGAGCAAAACTTGAACGCAAGACCACCAGTGCGGTGGTATGGGGCCCGGCGCTAACCGCGTCTGTCGAGAAAGCGCTGAGAATCCGTGCGATACGCCGGCGGTAAACCCGCCTGCGGCCCCGATGGCAGTGACTTCCGAATCTCACGGCCCATGATATCTCTTTCGCTGCTGCAGGCACTTGCGAGCCGCGACGTCGCGCCACTTAGTGTCTCCGCATTGGAGCGCGCGGCGAAACTGCGCCTGCGTATCTCCGCTGCGCGCGGCCCGGTGAACTGGCCCGACGCAACCGCGTCGACAAGAGGAGTGAAGCGCTTGCCGCAGAGCGCCGCGTCACGGGCAAGTCTGTCTCCGCGCGATGCCATCTCGAACAGGGCGGCGAAATTCGAAGTCCGAACCAGCACTTGCTGCGTATCGAGCAGCTTCTCGTACTGCGAAACGAGCGAGTCGAATTCGTCCAGTGCGCGCATCGCTTTCGCGTGCGCAGCGGGCGGCACATCGGTGGTGAGCGCCTTGCTCATGCCCCTGTCCCGGTGACAGTGGTACCATTCGTGGTGCTATTCGTCGTTCCGCTCGTATTCGAGAAGGCGGCGAGGAACGAATTGCCCTGGGCGCGGATCTGAGAAACGATGCTGTCCATGTTGGAATACTCCTTCAGGAGTGCAGCTCGCTGCAGCGCTATTCGCGCAGTGAAGTCGGTCAACCGCTTCTGCTGAGTGGCGATTGTGTCATTGATCTGCTGGCTCTGCGCGTCGATCGATCCGCCCGTCTGCGTCCACGCGTTCAGCAATCGATCAACCACAGATCCAAAGCCTTGCGTGAGTGTGAGACTGCCGACAGATCCAGGCGCCGTGCCAAGGTACGCCAGGCTCAATCCATCCACCGGCGTCCCCGCGGCCCCAACCAGCTGTCGCCCGGATCCGGTTGCGGTGTAGCCGCCGATCGTGCCCTGCACGTCCACTCCAACCGTGCTCCCAGCTGCGATCCCGAGTTGGGTGTCGGGTGCGCCGGTGCCGGAGTATGCGATCGAGAAGCCGGCCGCAGATCCATAGGCATTATGCTGAATCTGGACCTGATTTCCCACAGCCGTCGCGGTCAATGACAGAATACCGCGGCCAGCTGCGGTAACGCCCATCGCTCCGAAATTCAGCGTGCCACCACCCTCGTTGTTCGCGGTCAATGAGAGGGCGAGCGACGACGTCCCGCTGGTGCTCGACTTGACGGATATCTCGCCGTTCACAAACGAAACTGTTGCGCCGGAACCGATCGACGCCTGGAGCTGTGTAACAAAATCCGCCACGGTGGAAGCGGCACCAACGGTGAATGTGCCGCTGTAGCTGGAACCGTCGCTTCTCGTGCCCGTGTACCCGACGGTGTCGCCGGCAACCACGCCAGCCGACGTGCCAGGGCCGGTATACAGGCCAGTCAGCAAGGTCGAGGATGAAGCGGCCGTCGTTCCCGTTGAATCATAGAGAGTGTTCGCCGACTGCAACGTGCGATTTTCCGGAGTTCCGAACGAGGCGTTGAGCGCCGCAACGATCTGTGCGGTAGTCATGCCGCCCGTCAGTTGAATCTGTGCGCTTGCACTCGAGACCGTATCAGTAACGGTCATCGTATCGGGTGCACCCGGCTGGTTGTAAACGCCGCTGAAACCGGAACCCAGAACCTGCGCCTGGGCGCCGGCCTGTGTGATGTTTACATCATAGGCGCCCGGTTGCGTCGTTGACGTAGATGCGGTGTAGATCAAGGATGGATTCGTGGAGGCTCCCGATTCCATGAACAGCTTGGTCACATCGGTGTAACGAGTCGCGAATGCACCCGCGAATTTGCTCGAGTCAAACGACAGATGCCCGTCGGAGGTGATGGAAATTCCGACCGTATCCGGGGTCGACATGTCGGATGCGGCACCAGCCACTGGCGACAACATCGACTGACTGAGCGCGCTTCGCGCGGTGCGGAGCAGTGTGTCGTTGTACAACGTCGGATTGCTCGACGGATCGCTGCCCGGTGTCTGCTGCGCCTTGATGTAATCGACTACCGCGTTGTACGCGCTGACATAGTTCTGCACCGCTGCTGTCGCCGCCGTCGCGCTGAGGGCGACACTTACATTTGCGGTTACGTTTGGATCAGCGGCGGCGAGGGTTAGTGTCGTGTTCGCAATTACATCCGACACCGTGTTGCTTGCGCGTGTGAATGCGACGCCGTCGACGGTGAACTTTGCGTCTGCACCTGCGACGAGCTCACGTGCGCGACCGGTCGATGTAGTTGCGAAGGCGCCAAAATCCAGCCTGCCACCACCCTGGTTGTTCGCCACGATCTGAAGGGACAGGCTGCTCTGCCCTGAGGTTCCGTCATTAAGGACGATGTGGCCGGTCGCGTCGATCGACGCCGTAGCTGGACGCGTGCCAGCTCCAAAGCCGGTGGTCGCGTCGTTCAACTTGTCGAGTAGCGTCTGAACCGTGTCACCGGCGCCAACGGTGTACGAGATGTTCACCGCCGAACCGTCACCACGTGTTCCCGATATGTTGAGCGTGTCACCCACCTGCGCGGCAGACGCCGACCCGCCGTTCCACAAGTTACCGATGAGGGTCGACGCGGTGGCTGCAGTCGTTGCATTGCCGTCGGTCATCACGCCGCCCTGCAGCTGTTGCGCTACGGACGAGCGCCCGCCCGCCACGATGCCAAGCTGCTGCAGTGCGTTGCCACTGTCGACAAAACTCGTGGTATTGCGGACGTCGAGATAGTACTGCGTGGTCCCGTTGACGGTCGTGCTCTGGACCGTCGCCTGTATCCCCGTCAAAGCCGAAAGACTGGCTGCAATCGAAGTCAGAGAGTCGGTTGCGAGATCGATCGACACTGTCTGGCCGCCGATCGTTACAGTTTGCGCACCAGGCGCGGTAGTCAATCCCAGCTGAGAACCGATGCTCGCAGTGGCGGATGCGAAATTGTCGCTCTGCGCGCCTGCGCTGGTGACGTGCTTGATCGTTGAAGTCGAGTCCACCCAGCCGAGTTGCTGCGCGACGTTCTGTGCCCCGTCGACCAGGTTGATTCCGGCTGCGCCCGTCTGTGTGCTCGTGAGCACCAATCGCTGCGCGCTGGAAGAATCTGTGACTATAGCCGCCGACACGCCGCTTGCGTTGATACCCGAATTCACCGCGTTGATCTTGTCTCGAACGGAGGTGAGAGTGTCCGAAGCTGCGATCGTAACTGTCTTGCCGTTGATTATGAAATCACCAGCGATGCCGAGCGGGCTGGAACT
The DNA here is from genome assembly GCA_036554185.1 of Gemmatimonadaceae bacterium. GTDB lineage: Bacteria > Gemmatimonadota > Gemmatimonadetes > Gemmatimonadales > Gemmatimonadaceae > Fen-1247. Next base: position 32,434 of record DATBNQ010000069.1, read on the forward strand.
GCTCGCGAATGTATTGCCAGAGAGCTTCTCTGCTTGCGCCGTCTGGAGCACCTGGACCGCATACGATCCTGGCGATGCCCCGCTCAGCGCGGATGCAGAAAGTATGCTTTGTCCGCTGGCTGCAGTCGCGTTCGACACGTTCGCAGTAACGCCCTGAAATGCCGTCCCGGTACGCATCGGGCTGGTAGCGGTTTCAAGGTTCGAGAGCAGGCCGCTGTAGGTTTTGTACGCACTCAATTGAGCCTGTGCGGTCGTGATGCGATTCTGCATCGCGACGCCGGGCTGCGATTGGATCTGGATCAGGGAGTCGACCAGCGTGCTGTAGTCGAATGTGCTGCCGAGACCCGGGAACGAACCTACTGGGCTACTCATTCTTTACTTCCTCCGTATGCGACGAGCCCGCAGGAGCCCATTTGGGCCCCTACGGTCTCGTAGCCGAGCTTGGGGAGGCAAGAGATTCCTCTCCGCTACCCTCACCCGGTTGGTTCTTACTGGAAGAGCTTCAGGACGCTCTGCTGGCTCGAATTCGCCTGCGCGAGCATCGCCGTTCCAGCCTGCTGCAGGATCGACAGCTTGCTGAAGTTCGTGTATTCCTGCGCCATGTTCGTATCGCGGATGACCGACTCCGCGGCCGACACGTTCTGGTACAGAGAAGCGACGTTCGTGGTCGCATAGTTGAGGCGGTTTTCTGCCGCACCGAGCGATCCAATAACGGTGTTGACGTTCGATACTGCCGTGCCGATCGATGCAAGCGCCGCTGTGGCATTTGCCATCGTGTCGACGGACACGCCCGAGAGGTTGAGGCCCGTAGCGGAGCTCGCGCGAAGATCACCGAGGCTCACGCTAACGAGGTTGTCAGAGTCGCTCGATGCGCCGCTGCCAACGCGGAAGGCTGCACTGGTGGTGTTTGCGGTGATGATCGTCTTGGTGTCGAGGCCGACAGTCGGATCGCCAGTGAACGAGAACGAGATGCCCATCTTGTCGAAGTTCAGTGTGTTCGTGCCAGTCGCTGACGTAGTGATCGTCTGCGAGGAGGTCGCGTTGCTGAGCTTCATGTGTGTGGCGTCAACCTTGGCGAGTGTGTACGTCGTATTGACGTCTGCACCCGACACGGAGAGACCCGAGAAACCGACTACTACGTTTGCGGTACCGGTGCCGGAATCCGACACACCGAAGCTGCCGTTCAACAGCTGAGAGCCCTGATACACCGTGCTACCGACCGTACGGTCGATTTCGGAGTAGAGCTGGGTAAACTCTGCGTTGATCTTGGCGCGGTCGGTGTCCGTGACGTTCGCTGATGCGGATTCGGTCGCGAGCTGCTTCATACGGTCGAGGATCGAAGAGATCGTCGAGGTGGCACCGTCGGCAATCTGGAGGAGCGAACCTGCCTGCGATGCGTTCTGCTGTGCCTGTTGCAGGCCGACACCGTTGTTACGAAGTGAGTTCGCGATGCTCATGCCTGCCGCGTCGTCACCCGCTCGATTGAGACGGAAGCCTGAAGACAGCTTCTGGATCGAGCTGGTCAGCTGCGTCTCGTTCGTGTTGAGGTTATTCAACGCGTTCATCGAGTTGATGTTGTTCTGGATAAACATTACGGTGTAGCTCCTTTAGCGGTTTGTGGCAGAGCTTCCATGCTCCGCCTGTCTCGGCCGATATGGCCGTATGGACTATTTATCGGCAGTGGCTTTGAAAGCTTTAATCCTGGGATCCGATAGTGATGAGGATCTGCAACCAGAGATTCAGCAAGGCGCGGAGGGGCGCCGCGGACTATAGAGAGAACGACTCCCGGATACCGTAGCTACTCTCGGCGAGGACCACCTGCGTACCCTCGCTGAGGCGGGTGTGAATTACCACGGGGCCCTGGAGGTTGGCGGTCGGCCGCTCACCTGGAGCCGATGGAAGAGTCACTATCGCGAGTACGCTTACAGCGGCGGGCGAAGCCTCATGGAGGTCCGTCGCAGCCAGATCGAGGGTGTAGCCCTCGAAAAAGACGAACGGATCGACCAGCAGGAATGCGAGTGAGGAGTAATCCACCGACTGCAGCCAGTAAACGTGCGCACGCTCGGAAGGAAGGAGAACGAAGGAACGGCACTCGGGAAAACCCAGGAGCCCTCGCGGAAACGTGAGCAGGGACGCGGCGTCGACGGAGAGCGTGCCGAGTATGTCAGAATCGATGGTGATCGTGCTGGGCATGGAGAAAGCCAGGGCGCCGGAGGTCATTTCAGATAGTCGGTCAGAGTCATGCCGAGCACCCGTGACGTGGCAAGCATCGCTGACTGGTAGGCAGTCTGCCGAGCCACGAGATCTGTGATCGCCTTTTCCTGATCGACGTTCGAGAGGTTCGACTTGAACGTAGTCAGGTTCGCCTGGAGTGCAGTGATGTTGGAGCCGGTCACCTGGAGGGTGTTCTCGCGTGCACCGAGATCTCCCACTAGAGCCTGGATTCCCTGCTGCGACGAATTGAGACTTGTAAGGGCGGTTCCGATCGCGGTCTGGTCGTTGTTGCCGAGCGCGGTGGAGAGGTCCTTGAGCGACTGGAGTGTTCCAGTATCCAGAAGCAATTCCTTGGCGTTGTGGTTGGACTTGAACAACTGGCCCGCGGAGATCTCGGTCGTATGTGACCCGGAGGGGGCCGATACATTATAGAAGGGCGGCGTTGCTGTGACTGGCGCGCTCGTCGTGTTGTCACCGCCGAACAGAAACGTACCCTGATACTGCGTGTTGCCTGCCGCGACCGCCGAACTCAGCAGATTGTCCACCTCCTGCTTGGCGGCAAGCCGGTTCGCGGCGGTAGCCGTGGCGCTTCCCTGCTGTGTAGCGATAGCCGTGGCGCGCGTGACCGTGTCGGTGAGTTGCTGCAACACCGTGTCTTCCATGTTGGCGCGCGCCGTTGCGTCATTGATGTTGCGCTGGTACTGATCGAGCGCGCTGAGCGCTGTCGAAGTCTGCATCACCGACGACTGGGCTCGAGGGTCGTCCGCGAACGAACTGTATTTCTGGCCGGTACTGACCTGGGTCTGCGCCTGCGCCATCTGCTGCAGATTCATCTGCAGAGAAAGCGTGGCGTTTGTCTGAATCATGCTATCGGTGACGCGCATCGTATTGCGTTGCTCCCGGCAAAAGCGTATGCTGTGGAGTATCGAGCGCGAGGCTCGATTGGTTTAATGCGAATTCCGTATCCAATCAAGTAATGGCAACTATTCTATATGTAGATGACGAGCCATCCGTAGGGTTGATACTTGAGGATACGCTCCGCCGCGCGGGACACGACGCAGTGGGCGCCCGCAACGTTCCCGAGGCGCTTCAGGCGCTCGCGCGCGGCGATGTGGACCTGATCATTTCCGACTATCGGATGCCCGGCCTTACAGGGCTGGAGTTCCTGTCGCTCATCCGCCGGGAGGGGTACGAAGTACCGCTGATCATGCTGACGGGGTATGCCAGCATCGAGCACGCGGTCTCCTCGATCAAGGCTGGGGCAGTCGACTACATAACCAAGCCGGTTCGGCCTCAGCAGCTCGAGCTGGCCGTGGACCAGGCGCTGAAGCTGGTGCGTCTCAAGAAGGAGAACGACACGCTAAGGCGCGAAGTCATGGAGTTCCGGAATGAGCGCCAGATAGTCGGAGATAGCGTTGCGATCCGGCGTGTCATGCAGACCGTGGCGACCGCCGCGCCGACGCGGGCGACCGTGCTCCTCCAGGGCGAGTCCGGAACCGGAAAGGAATTATTCGCCCGTTCGGTGCACGACCAGAGCGATCGTCGGGACCGCCCATTCATTCAACTCAACTGTGCGGCGCTGCCCGAAGGGCTGATCGAAAGCGCACTGTTTGGCCATGAGAAGGGCGCATTTACCGGAGCGATAAAGCGAGTCGAAGGGGCTTTCGAGCGAGCCAACCGCGGCACCTTGCTACTCGACGAAATATCCGAGATGCGGCTGGATCTTCAGGCAAAACTGCTTCGAGTGCTGCAGGAACAGGAATTTGAGAGAGTGGGTGGGACCTCCACGATCCGGGTAGATGTGCGAATAATCGCCACCACCAACCGGGACCTGGCAGCGGAAGTCGAGCGCGGAGCGTTCCGTCAGGACCTCTATTATAGATTGAGCACGATTCCGATAGCCATTCCCCCGCTGCGGGACCGAAGGGAGGATATCCCGGCCCTGGCGTTCCGCTTTGCCGTTCGAACGGGCGCAGAGCTCGAGAAGGAAGTCAGGGCGATATCGCCGGACGGACTGGAGCTGCTACAGCGTTACGACTGGCCGGGCAATGTGCGCGAGTTACAACACGTAGTCGAGCGGGCGGTAATTCTCTCGTCGGACCCAGTGGTACCCGCCCATGCCTTCGAGGGACTTCGATTCGGATTGGCCAATTCGCTTGGGGGGCCCGTATCGGCGACGCAGCGCGCGCTGATCGCTGCTGGCCTGGTCCCGCTGGCTGACGACAGTCGAGATGACGGTGTTCTCGTCCGACTCAAGTCTCTGAATGTTGAGGCGGCGGAGCGTCACCTCATAACGAAGGCGCTGGAAACAGCCGGCAATAACAGAACTCGAGCGGCCGAATTATTGGGTATTAGTGTGCGGACGCTGCGAAACAAGCTGAACGCGCCGGCGGAAGGCGAGGCAAGCTTGACCCTGTAGCATCCGGCAGAATATGCCGATGCGGCACTTTATTCCCGGTTTTTTCACTAGGAACGAATTGCCTATATAGCCAACGGCACGTGTCTTGACTGCGCTAAGTGATTGCTACATAATCACTTAGCGCATTTCTTGTATTCTGGGCTCGGCTGCGTGCCTGTTTGGTCCCCACGTTGCTTATGCACGTCCCCGGAATGATTACAGGATTCATTAGCCGGGTTACACCGGCCGGCGAGCTCAAGGATGCACTGGACGTGGGGAGCGCACGCGTTCGTGCGATCGCCGACCGTGTATCGAAGGCATCGCTTCAGAATCAGGATGGATTTGCGCTTCCCGGGACAGCGGCTGCGAATGGAGCTACCGCACCCGGCGGCGTAGACATCGAGACCGAGATGATCAATCTGGCCGACGAGCAGCTTCGCTATGAGGCGACATCAAAGCTGCTCGCGAAGGCCTACGATCAGGTTCGAACCGCCCTCAAGCCCTGATAATCCATGCCTCGTCCGGTAGGCCTACTCCCTTCCCCGGCAGCTTCGCAGCCGCAGCCGATGTTTCGCTCTCTTGCGATTTCCGCGAGCGGACTCTCTGCTCAGCGGGTGCGCATGGAGACGATTGCGTCGAACATCGCAAACGCGGAGACGACGCACGATGTGAATGGCCAACCGTATCGCCGCCGGGTCGCAGTGCTAGCCTCGGGCGACGGAGCAGCTGGTTCGGGCTCGGGTTCGGGGCCACTCGCGCCTGGGCAACCGAATGGGACATCCGGCGTGTTCAACGGAGTCAACGCGTTTCAGGTTCCGAGTGGCGATTTCCCTGCCGACGGTCCGCGGCGTTTTGAAGTTCCCGTACTCGAGACTGATGGTCCGGGTGGGAGCGCCACCGGCGTTCACGTCGCTGGGGTTCAGGAAGACATGTCAAGTGGACAACTGGTCTACGATCCGGGGCATCCGGACGCAGACAAGAACGGATATGTGCACTACCCGAACGTTCGGGTAACTGACGAGATGGTGGACATGATGGATGCGCGCCGGGTTTACGAGGCGAACGCCAGCGTGTTTCAGACGGCGAAGGGAATGTTGAAGCAAGCCCTGAACATTTAAGACACAAGCGATCAGAATGGCGATCAACGGAATTGGTGGCGGCGGATTCAATCCATATGCAGCGGGCGTTACGCGTCCGAACACGTCGACGCCGCGACAGACAAACTCACAGACGATACCGCAATCGTCCACGAACGTCGCAGCAACAAATCAGAAGTCGCTTGCGAACGCGATCAAGAACGACGCTGCGGCGCGGACCGCGCAGCTCAATTCGCCGAACGCGCCGGACGGAGTCGATCAGGATCTCTGGAGCGTGCTGAGCAAGGAAGAGCGCTCGTTTTTCATGAAAGCCGGCACGATGGGGCCGCTGACATACGGGCGCATGAGTTCGTCGCAGACGCCGGCACCCGCGCCGATGCTGCGTGGTGGCCGTCTCGATATCAAGGCTTGAGGAAATAATGTCAAATCCGATTGGTGGAATCACAACCGCTATCGCGAGCTCGGGGATGGATACGGGCGCGAAGCAGATTCCCGTGCTACAGGACAGCGGTACGAGCGGGACAAGCTTCGGCGATACGCTGAAGGGACTCGTCAACAACGTGTCGGATCAGCAGGATGTTGCCGCAGACTACGCGCAGCGATTCGCTCGCGGCGAGCCGGTAGAGCTTCACCAGGTGATGGCGTCGGCAGAAGAGGCGTCGATTTCCCTGGAGATGCTGGTTCAGGTACGCAACAAGTTCCAGGATGCGTACCGCTCGTTGATCAGTATGCAATCGTGATTGAGAACCGGGGATTATAAGCCGTGGCTGACGCAATTCAGGATATGATGGACCGCGTAGGCGGTCGACAGCGCGTGATGCTATTCACGGTCGGGATTGGTGTAGCCGCCGTGATATTCGGCATATCCAAGTGGGCGACGGCGCCCGATTGGGTTCCGGCGTTCACGAACCAGCCCGTCGAGACTGTAGGTCAGATGACCGACAAGCTGGCCGCTGCCGGGATCGGCTATCAGCTCGGTAACGGTGGCAGTGAAATCCTGGTGGCGTCCAACGACGTGGCGCGTGCGAGGGTGGAGCTCGCGAAGGACGGTCTTCCGTCCGCGGGCCGGCCCGGCATGGAGCTGTTCGATCAGCCGTCATGGGGCATGACGGATTTCACTCAGCGAATCAATTACCGTCGTGCCCTCGAGGGAGAACTCGAGCGCACGATTGGAAAGATGACTGGCGTGCAATCAGCGCAGGTACATCTCGCGCTGCACGAGCAGTCGACGTTCCGCTCGCAGGACAAGCCAGCAAACGCGTCAGTCGTCATCAAGACAGGTGGCGCACCGCCAGCACAGGACGTCGTACAGGGTATCGCGCATCTGGTTGCGAGCAGTGTAGACGGTGTGACTGCGGATCACGTTACGGTCCTCGATGATTCCGGGCGAATGTTGTCGACACCGGATGATGGATCGATGGCATCGCTCACCAATGCCCAGCTCTCGACTCAGCGGGAAGTGGAAGGATATCTACAGACAAAGGCTGAAGGGTTGGTGGACGACATTGTGGGCGCCGGCAACGCACGCGTTCGTGTTGCCGCGGCGCTCAACTTCGACAAGATCGAGCGCTCATCGCAACTTGTCGACCCCGACAAGCAGGCGACCAGCACGGAGCAGCGCTACGAAATCACGCCGGGTGCACAGGGTGGTGCGGCGTCGTCGAACGTGGCCATGAGCTACGACAACTCGAAGATCACAGAGAACTTCTCCGGCGCCATCGGCAACATAAAGAAGCTCAGTGTCGCCGTTCTCCTGAACGACAGGGTTATCCCGCCTCCAGCGAACGCGGGGCCGAACGCAAAACCGACATATGTTGCCCGCACCCCGGAGGAGATTGCACGTATCGAGTCGCTGATCCGGGGAGCGGTGGGCGCGGACAGTACACGCGGCGACGTCGTGACCGTCGTTGCGACGCATTTTGACGCACCAGCGGCGGTTGCTGTCGAAAAGGACCCGCCACAGACCATGGTCGCGACCATTCAGCAATACGAAAAGCCAGGGATCTCTGTTCTTGCGATCGCCGCGCTATTCGTCATCGCGATGATGTTGATCAAGGCGATCAAGTCCCTTCCATCGGGTGGGCGGGTGGGATATGCGCCGCTTGCGCTCCCGCCGGGCGGTCAGCACTCGACGCAGTTCGCATCGGCGGCGCATGACATGGCCACGGCGATCTCCACGAATGCGCACCAACATCAGGCGTACGCTCCGCAGATAGTGGCCGAGCCGCTTGCGTTTCCGGATCAGAATCAAACGCGCGGCCGAGTAGCTGCGACGATAGCCGCAAAGCCTGATGTGTCAACGCGGGTAGTCCGCGCGTGGCTCAAGGAAGCCGTATAAATGGGAACCGCAGTCGTTGCTACAGAACCCAGACCCCATTCGGGCCGGCTCACCGCTGCAGACCTGACCGGCCCGCAGAAGGTCGCGGTCCTGTGCATGTCGCTCGGCGCCGACGAGGCCGTGAAGCTGACCCAATCCCTGACGCCTGAAGAGGCGGAGGAGATCAGCTTCCATATCGCGCAGATGGAACATGTCGACGCGACAACCGTCGAAGGCGTGCTGAAGGAATGGATGGAGATGGCGCTCGCGGTCGACTCGATCGCCCAGGGCGGAATCAGTTACGCCAGCGAGGTGCTTGAAAAGGCGTTTGGAAGCAGCAGGGCGAGCGCGACACTGGGACGAATTCAGTCACAGCTCGCGGACTCCGCCGGACTGCACCGCTTACGTAGCGCCGATCCGCAACAGCTCGCAACGACCTTGCGCGGTGAGCATCCCCAGACGATTGCACTCGTTCTTGCGCATCTGGAGCCACAGCAGACAGCAACCATCCTGCGGGATCTCGATCCATCGCTGGGTGGCGAGGTCATGTACCGGATTGGGTGCATGGAGAAGGTCGCACCCGACATGATGCTGCTTGTGGAGAAAGCGTTGAGCAACGAGACGGATCTGAGTTTCACTCGCGGCCTGCGTGCCGCTGGCGGCCCGGATGCGGTGGCAAGCGTACTCAACCACGTTTCGGGAACGCTGGAAAAGGATCTCCTCGATCAGATCGGCGAGCGCGACTCACAGCTCTGCGAACAGATCAAGAATCTCATGTTCGTCTTCGACGACGTGGGCAAGCTGGACGATCGCTCTCTGCAGCGCCTGCTTCGCGAGGTCGATGCGCGCACACTATCCCTCGCTCTCAAGACGGCAAAGGAAGAGATGCGTGCACGAATCATGGCTGGCATGTCTGCGCGCGCGGTCACTGCGCTCAAGGAAGAGATTGCGATGCTCGGCGCCGTGCGTGTGCGCGACGTCGAAGCGGCTCAGGCGCAAATCGTCGCGCAGGTCCGCTCGCTCGAAGCAGCTGGCGAAATAACGATTGGCGTCGGAGCGATGGAAGATGCGTTCATCGAGTAGGCCGGGCGTGCTGTCCGCCGACGCACTGGGAACCAAGCCATCGCGCTGGTCGCCGGACGACATCGCGTCGCTCGCCTGGACGGGGTCGCCCGCTGATCGTATCGAGTCAAAGAGCGACATTGCCGAGCGCGAGCTCCAGGCAATCGAGCAGCGAGTCGAGTTGGCAAGCGCAGACAGCTATGCCGCGGGACGGCGGGATGGCGAGATCTCGGAGGCGAACCGCCTTCAGAGCGCCGTCAGTGCGATGGAGCAGGCTCTGGACACGATCCGCGCCAGTGAAGCGAAGTGGCAGGAGTGCGTCACTGAGAACATCGCCGCACTGGCAGTGACAGTAGCGCGCCATATCGTGGGGCGCGAGTTGAATTCGGATGCCTCGACATTTGCCGATCTCGTGAAGCGTGCACTTGCCGAGTTTCCGATTGATCAGCCGATGCGTGTACGTGTGAATCCGCACGACCTGTCTCTGTTGTCGCTTCCGACTTCTGGCGGCGATCCTGTCTCGATTGCACCGAACAGGGATGTCAGATGGCTTGCGGATTCGCGCATCGAGCCTGGCGGATGCGTCGTGGAAGGTCGCGAGCGCATTGTCGATGGGCGAGTGGATACAGCACTTGAGCGTCTTTACAGACGATTGACTGACAACGATGCTTGACGCACTCCTGAGCCGCGTTGCCGACACGCCGCGCTTCGATCGCTACGGTCGCGTGACGCGGGTCGTCGGTCTTGTGATCGAAGCCACCGGACTCGACGTCGGCGTGGGCGAGCTCTGTCGTGTGACAAGCCTGACGGACGACCGCTCAGTTCTCGCGGAGGTTGTCGGCTTTCATGATGACCACGTCATCCTGATGCCGCTGGGCGAGCTCGATGGCTTGCACGCTGGAAGTTTTGTTCAGCCTCTGGGTCGCTCTTTCGGGGTGGACGTGGGACCGGCGCTACTGGGTCGCGTGCTCAACGGTCTCGGGCATCCGATCGACGACAAGGGTCCTATCGAATTCACTGAGCGCGTGCCACTGACAGCCGAGCCGCCGAATCCACTGGAACGTCGAATGATCGACGAGCCGCTGGAGACAGGAGTGCGAGCGATCGATGGAATGCTTACCATCGGCCGCGGTCAGCGCGTTGGAATCTTCGCGGGTTCGGGCGTGGGAAAGAGCACGCTGCTCGGAATGATAGCGCGGCACGCAACAGCCGATGTCAACGTAATTGCGCTGCTTGGCGAACGCGGGCGAGAAGTACGCGACTTCATCGAGCACTCGCTTGGCGAGGAAGGCCTCGCGCGCTCAGTATTGATTGTCGCGACTGGAGATCAGGCCGCACTCGTCCGTGCACGCGGGGCACTCGTGGCGACGGCAATAGCGGAGTACTTTCGCGATCAGGGCAAGCAGGTACTGTTGATGCTCGACTCGGTTACGCGGGTCGCAATGGCCTGGCGGGAGATCGGCCTCGCGACTGGCGAGCCGCCGACGACGAAGGGTTATCCGCCGTCAGTGTTCGCTTCGCTGCCGCGGCTGCTCGAGAGAGCTGGCAACGCTCGCGTTGGTGGAATTACGGGCATTTACACCGTTCTTGTCGACGGCGACGATTTCAACGAACCCGTCGCGGACGCAACGCGTTCGATTCTGGATGGGCATATCGTGCTCACCCGGAAACTTGCATCCGCCGGCCACTTCCCTTCCATCGACATCCTCGACAGCAAGAGTCGCGTACGCGATCAGGTGATATCACCCGACCATCGCAGTTGCGCCGAGACAATCCTGCGAACCGAGGCGACTTATCGCGAAAAGGAAGATCTGATCCTCGTGGGAGCATATCAAAAAGGGACCAACTCGGCGGTGGATTCTGCCGTGGAGCATCGCGACTCGGTCCTGGCACTACTACGGCAACAGGCGGGTGAAACGTCATCCTTCGAAGAGACCCGCACGACCATGAAGGATCTCTCGAATCGGATCACGACCTCGAACAAGCGGGTCGCCTGACAATGTTTCGATTCCGCCTACAACAGGTGCTTGACCTTCGTGAGAAGCAGGAGCGTCATCTGGCCGGGCAGCTTGCGGCAGCGATGGGCGCTGAGCGTGCTGCGAAGGAGGCACTCGAAGGGCTTCGCGCCGAGCGCCAGGCCGGGTCTGAAGGGACACTGAATGGTCAATCGCGCTCGGTTGGGGAGCTGGCGAATGTTGCGTTCATCATGCAGCAGCTCGATGGCCAGATCGCCAATGCAAACGACGTGGTGAGCGCCGCCAACGATAGCGTGTCTCAAGTTCAGGAAGCACTTACCGCGGCTTTCAAGGACCGCCGCGTTCTGGATCGTCTTCGTGAGCGACACGAAGAAACGTATCGCGTAACCGCGGAGCAAACCGACAGGCGGACGATGGATGACATCGCGCTTTCGCGCTTCGTCCACAGTGAGAACGAGCAATGAAGCGAATCATAATTCCATTCGTAGCGGCCTTTGGCCTGAGTCTTGGTATCGCCACCGGCGTCGTGATGATGCGCGCGCCGAAGGCTTCGCCAATCGTGCCAGGCAGCGTTGCGACCGGGGTAACAAAACCTGCTGATTCAACCGCGGCGAAGCCCGACAGCGCAGTCGCACAGGTCGCGGATTCCTCGCATGCAGCAGACACAACCAGATCGGCAGCCAGTGCTGCTACTGGACCAACCGCTCCAGGTGGTGACCAGGCACGGGTCGGTCCTGACAAGGCCGTGGCTGGTTCACAATCCAAACAGCAGCAGGTCGCTGCGGCGACGACAACTCCTTCCACGAAGCCGGCGGCGAAGCTCGCAAGTGCACCTGGCACTGCGCGCGCTGCCGGCCCGCCACCACCCCGACCGATCTCCGACTCGCTGATCGGCCATAGGCTGGCACAGGTATTCGCCGCGATGCAGCCGAAGGACGCAGCGCGCGTCCTCGAGCAGATGGACGACAGCGACGTACGCGCGATACTCGGCTCACTCTCCAGCAAGCAGCAGGCTGCGATCCTTGGAAGTTTCCCGACGCAGCGCGCAGCGCTGATCGTGCAGACCACGCTTCGTACAGCAGCGAAGGGAGGTAGCGAGTGAGTTTGCTTCCGATAAGTGTCGCCTCCGGCGATTCACCGCAGGTCGAGTCGACCACGCCAGCGCGCGCGAAACGCGAGTTGGATGCGCCAAGTGCGTCTGGAACAAACGCATTCGCCGCGACACTTGCGAATGCGATGCAGACGCCGATGGCCTCGCCGCCACTTCTGGAGAAGGCAAACGCGAATTCGGATCTGGATACAAAGGCATCCGGCGCGGGCGCGACCGTGGTCGGTGCTGGTGCGAAAGACGGAAAGCCAGCCTTCGCTGCGGCCGCGACCGTGGTCGGTGCTGGCGCGAACGACGGGAAACCAGCCTTCGCTGCGGCCGCGGAAGCGCGCGCAACCGCGGCTGACATTCCCGTCGACAGTGCCAACGCCGACCCGGACGCGCTCAATCCCGATTTCCGGGCACGTCTGGGACGGGTGATAACGCGGATGCACGATGAATTCGGCAAGGACGTTCAGTTGGTTGAAGGATTCCGGACCCAGTCGCGTCAGGACTTCCTCTATGACCAGGGCAGAACGCGGCCCGGCGACGTGGTTACGTGGACCAAATCGAGCAAGCACACGCTTGGCCTTGCAGCAGACGTGACGATCAACGGATCGTATGCGGATACCGCTGGATTCCAGCAGCTTGCCCAGGTTGCCGCGCAGGAAGGCCTTCGCACGCTTGGCTCGAAGGATCCGGGTCACATCGAGCTTCCAACACGTGGCGGCGCAGCCGCCTGGGGACCGTCAAGCGACGCGCTCAATATCGATGACAACGTTTCGCGCGCCATCGGAATCGCACTAGACCAGAGCAGTTCCCAGAATCTCGTAGCGGGCGCGTCTGACAGCGACAGCTCCACTCTCAACAACTTCAACGGGTTGCTAAGCAGGGTCGGCCGGAACTCGGCAACAAGCGCACCGCCAATTCAGATGCCGTTGATGTCTGGCGGCGGTGGCATGGGATCAAGCGGCAACTTCTCGCAGCGCAGCTTCGGCGATTCGCGGAAGGATTCGACGCGAATCATCGACTCGGCAGTGGTAGCCAACGTTGCAACAGTCGCTACGGTTGCGAACGTCGCATCTGTCGCACAGGTGGCGCAGGTGGCTCAAGCGTCCGGTGCGATGCAGGGGCAGCAACAGACACTCGCGTTGCCAGTTACGCCGTCGGTTATCGTCGGGACCGGGAGCGATGCGGCCGACAAGGTCGGCCGCATGCTGGACGCGCGCGATGCAGCGCCTGTTCAACCGATGTCACAGGTGACGCTCAATATCGACAACACAAGCGGGGGCGCCGACAAGGTCACGGTTCAGCTTCGTGCCGGAACTGTGGATACCGCGATATCGCTTGGCGATCCGAACCGCGCCGATCGCATGTCGCTACGCGTCGGCGAATTGCAGCATGCACTTGAACAACACGGGCTGGATGCCACGGCAATTACCGTGGCGTCAACGGCAAGTGGCTCAGGGCCGGGATGGAGCCCGCGCCCAGGAAGCGACCAGAGTGCCCAGAACGGGCGCGCTTCGCTCAATTACCGGGACAACCGACAGGACGCGGATGGAACCCGACAGCGCTCTCGCAGAGAGCAGCAGGGAGGAAGACAGAAATGATTACCGCGCCTTACAGCATCGCGCCAGCTCGCTCGGTCGGACCGAACGACCCGAGCTCGGCGTCCAGTTCCGCATCCAGTTCGGCAAGTGACGCAATCACCAACGCCGCCGGCGGTGCGATGGGCAAGGATGAGTTCGTCAAACTTCTCGTCACGCAGATGCAGAACCAGGATCCGATGAATCCGATGGATGGAAAGGATCTCGCCGCGCAGCTTGCACAGTTCTCGAGCGTCGAACAGCTGATGAACATCAACACGAAACTCGACAACTTCACCGCACTACTGACACAGCCGGCGACACCGCCCGCAACCAGCACCGCGACCCCAGGCGCATAAGCGCGTCTGAACTCACCACAACTATTCATCGGACTTTAACACATGGATCGCTCACTTTTCTCAGCCGTCTCGGGACTCCGGAACAATCAGACCCGAATGGATGTTATTGGAAATAACATCGCGAACGTGAACACGACGGCGTTCAAGGCAAGCCGCGCAAACTTCACCGAAAGCTTCTCCCAGGTTCTCTCCGGCGCGACGCGGCCTGGAGCAAATACTGGCGGCATCAACTCGATGGCCGTCGGACTTGGCTCGCAGCTCAGCAGCATCGATACCGTCTTCACGCAGGGCAATCGTGAGACTACCGGCATCACGACGAATCTTGCGGTGCAGGGAAACTCGTTTTTCGTCGTTTCGAACGGGAATCAGAATCTCTTTACCCGCGACGGAAATTTTAAGTGGGACTCCAACGGCAAGCTCGTCGCTGGAAACGGCGCGATCGTGCAGGGTCTGATGGCGACGAACGGTGTTCTGGGCGGTGCGCTCACTGGCATCTCCGTTCCAATCGGTCAGACAACTCCAGCTGCTGCCACCAGCAGGGCTTCGCTTGGGGGCAATTTCAATTCCGAGGCTCCGGCAATCGTCGCTGCAAATCCAAACAGTCCCACAGCGGCCGAATTGACTGATCCAGCCAATGCCGGCTCGGTTCTGCAGACGACCCTCGGTGTGTTCGACTCGCTGGGGTCGAAGCATGACCTGACCGTGGTCGCGTGGAAGACGGGCGCGAATCAGTGGGACGTGAAGATCGACCCGGCGAGTCTGAACTATGACTCCACCCAGCCGTACACCTTCGGCCCAGGTGCGCTTTCGTCGCCAGCTGGCGCGGCAACACCGTGGCAGATCACGTTCAAGTCCGACGGTACCGTGGACACGGCGAATTCCAACCTGCCGGCTGTCACATTCAGTCCGATGGGCGGCGGCGCACCCGTGTCACTCAAGCTCGACCCGGGGACTGGTGCCACGGGCGTAACGTCGCTCGCGGCTGGCAATTCAGCGGTGCTCCGGGACCAGAACGGCTACGCATCCGGCGTTCTTGAGACGACCTCCATTGGCCAGGACGGCACGATCACCGGATCGTTCTCCAACGGGACGAATCAGACACTCGGCCAGATCGCGCTTGCAGACTTCAACAATCCCGAGGGTCTGGACCAAGCGGCCGATAGCATGTACACCGTCTCCGCCAATTCCGGAACGCCACTGATTGGCTACTCCGGCAAGGACACATCCTCCACGATCGCGAGCGGTGCTCTGGAAATGTCGAACGTCGATCTGGCGCAGGAGTTTACCGACATGATCATCACTCAGCGCGGCTTCGAAGCCAACGGAAAGATGATCACGACCAGCGATCAGATGCTTCAGACGCTCATCAACATGAGACAGTAATTAAGTAGCGCGGCGGCTTGGCTCAGCTGCTGGCGGCAAAAATAGCCGAGGGCAGCCCGGAAGAAATTGCCGGGCTGCCCTTTTTTGTCCGTCGTCGATGATGTCACAAATCAGATGGCGTAGCTGCCTAAGTCGTTACACCCCAATCATTTAGGGTATCGGAATGTGCCGCCGAACGGGAGCCAAAAGCGTGGTATGTCACCTGCTTTTACCCGTGCTGCGAAGTAGCGACTGAACCACTTCCGAAGGCGACACGCATGGCAGAAGAAAAGACTGCAGAGCCGGAAACACCAACTGAGTCCGCAGCAAAAAGCGGCTTGGCGAAGATGCTGCCGCTGATTGGCGGCATAGCCGGCGGTATAGCGCTCGGCGCGATTCTCGGCTTCACCGTGCTAGGGCCAAAGTTGTCACACAAGGCGCCAGCCGCCACAGTTGCAGCTGACAGCGCCAAGGCCGGTGCCAAGACTGGGCCGGAAGTGAAGAAGGGAGAGGCGGCGCCGGCGATCTACCAGCTGGACAACCTGGTAATGAATCCCGCCGCATCCGGAGGCGCCCACTTCCTGCTGATGTCAGTCGCGCTTCAGGTCAAGGATCCTGCGTCGCTCGAGACGATCAAGGGACGTGACGCTGAGCTGCGCGATGCGATTCTCCGGCTCTTCTCGAGCAAGAACATCGACCAGATAACCGCGTCGAATGCACGCGACACATTCAGCACGGAATTGCTCGCGGTGCTCGACAAGATGTTCGGGCCAGGTACGGTCGCAAAAATCTACTTCCCACAATTCGTGATTCAGTGAGCACCGATGCCCGCCCGATGGCTTCGGGCACGTTATCGCAGAGCGAGATTGACCGCCTCCTCGGGGGCGCGAGCAATCTTACCTTTGCCGGAACCACCGAAGAATCTCCGGTGCAGATGTACGACTTTCGTCGTCCGCACCGTGTTTCGAAAGAGCGTCTTCGCACGCTTGAAGCGATCTATGAACGACTGGTCAAATCACTCGAGAGCTGGGTGATTGGGCGTGTCCGCGGACAGATCGAGATGCGGCTCCAGGGTGTGGAGCAGTTTTCGTTTGGCGAATTCACGTTGTCACTCCCGACGCCCTGCGCCTCATTCATCTGTGACATCAACGATTCCGGCGGGCAGCTCGGCGTGGTGGATATCGGCGAGGACTTCGCCTTCTTCCTTATCGACCGCCTCTTTGGCGGTGGTGGGCGCCAGGTATCGATGTCGCGGCCTCTGACGCGCGTGGAGCGCATGGCGCTTCGCGGCCTCGTCGAGAAAGTGAACTCGCTGCTCGCTGAATGCTGGTCCGACTACATCACAATGTCGCTGGACATCAGCTCATTCGAGTCCTTCCCGGACATCCTGCTCCAGAGCGCGAACCGTGACGATCCGGTTCTCGTTGCCAATATCGAAGTGACCGCGGGCGACGTGAGCTCGCTGATGCTGGTATGTCTGCCATTCGCAGTGCTGGACAAGTTCTTCACAAACACCGGCTCACGCAGTTTCGCCAACGCTACTGGCTCGGAGCATGAGCGCGCTGTCAGTCGTGCACTCGCGGAATACTCGCTCCGTGCGACGCGTGTCAATGTCTCCGCCCGCCTCCCCGAATTTCGCATGTCGCTCCGTGATCTGTCCTCGCTGTCTCATGGAGGCGTCATCACAACGGGATTGCCGAGCAACAGTCCGATCCGGGTGATGGTTGGCGATCAGGAACGTTTTGCCGGGACGGCCGGTCGAGTGGGCAGCAAGCTGTCCATACGTCTCGAGGGGGCACTGACAGAGACGGGTGAAGTAAGGGGCGCGTCCCCAGTTGTGCCGCAGTTCGACGCCTCGGCTATCGCCGAAGCGATCCAATCTCAACCGATTTCCGCCGAGTAAAATGGACCAGAATGTGAACGCCGCCATTGGCGCTGATGCTATGAAACCCGTCGACTCCGGGTTCGCGGGTGACGCGGTGAGCGGCGAAGTGCCGATCTCGATGCTGCTCGATCTCTCGCTTCCGATATCAATCGAGCTTGGCCGTACGTCCATGACCGTGCAGGACATCCTCCGGCTCGGTCGCGGATCTGTCATTCAACTGGACCGTCTTGCGGGCGAGCCGATTGACGTCTACGTCGGTGACCGTCGGTTCGCGGAAGGTGAGGTCGTGCTTCTCGGCGAGACGTTCGGTGTTCGCATCACGAGAATCCTGCCTCGTGCGAACGCCGTAGAGGAGATCGCCGCGTGAGTGCCCCGTCGTTCCTGATGGTGATGGCGATGCTGGCGATTGTACTCGGTGCGATGGGAATCGCACTGCGAGTTCTACGTCGCTACGCAATGACCAGCGCTTCCACCAAGGGAAGCGTCAAGATGGAAATCATTCAGCGATTGACGCTCGGCCAGCGCCAGGGTCTCGCTGTCGTTCGTATCGGCACGCGTATACTCGCGGTATCGATGGGTGACGGTGGTGTGCATCATGTCGCCGAGTTGAGCGAGGCAGACGTTGCCTGCGCCCCTGCTGGTGCAGCGACTCTGGGCAGCGCACCCATGCACGCAATTGCAGACGGCATTCGCAAACTGGTGCTCGTGCGCGGCAGCAACGACGCAAAGGACGCGGCGGGTGCCGAGACACCGGCGCGCGGTGCGAAGAAGAATGCAAAGCGCATCTCCTACGTGGCGCCGATTGAAGACTTCCAGGCAGTGCTCAGCATGGCGATGGCGGGAGTACACGCGTGACGTTTCGCGGCGCCCTTGCTGGATTGCTGGTCGTACTGAGCGTTGTGCCTGCAAGTGCGACGTTGTTCGCTCAGCAGGTACCCGTGCAAAGTGCACCTGCTCCGACAGTGAGCGGTGTTGCGACCGCGATACAGGGAGCGGCCAATTCAACCAACACGGCCGCACCGACTTCGCCGGCGACACTACCCAATGCAATCCCGCAGCTGCCGCAGATAACGGCGCCCGCTCCAAATCGCGGTGCTACAGGCGCAGCGAGTTCAGCCCGGCCGGCGACCGCGGTTCGGCAGCCCGCTCAACCAGCTGGACCCAAAGTGGCAAGCCAGGCGCCTGCGAACGCGCCGGTTGCGCAGACTGCTGGCGCTGACGCGATGCTGACGAAGCTCACGCCACAGATGGATCTCCGCGTCGGCGGAAAAGACTCCGGTGGACTCCGCCTGAGCGGCACGGTCGGGATCGTCGTGATGATGGGGTTGCTGACGTTGCTCCCCACGCTCGTCCTTCTCATGACGGGGTTCACGCGAATTCTGATCGTCCTCAATTTCCTGCGCCAGGCACTCGGCACGCAGAACGCCCCGCCAGCACAGCTCGTAGCCGCGCTGTCTCTCATCCTCACTGGCTTCGTGATGGCCCCGACGCTGACGAAGGTGAACGATACGGCGCTGCAACCGTGGATGAATGGCACTATGGACCAGGCCGAGATGATGAAGACTGCGGTCGTACCATTTCGCGAATTCATGCTCAAGCACACGCGCGATCACGATCTGCAGGTGTTCATCGACATGAGCTCTGGCGTCGCACCGCAGAACGAGGATCAGATCCCCCTCGTTACGCTGGTATCTGCATTCGCGACGAGCGAGTTGCGCACCGCATTCCAGATCGGCTTCGCGCTCTTTCTTCCGTTCATCATCATCGACATCGTGGTATCGAGCGTGTTGATGAGCATGGGCATGTTCATGCTTCCGCCTGCGATGATTTCGCTGCCGTTCAAGCTGCTGCTCTTCGTCCTTGTCGATGGCTGGACACTCGTCGTTCAGTCGCTCGTCACCAGCTTCCGGGTCTAGGTCATGTCTCACGTCCTCGTCGTCGATCTGGCGCGCAACATGATCATGACGGCACTGTTGATCGCGGCGCCGATGCTTGTCGTCGCACTGGCTGTGGGTCTTATCGTGTCGATCATTCAGGCAGTGACGCAGATCCAGGAACAAACGCTCTCGTTCGTACCGAAGCTTGTTGCGGTCGCTGTGACTTTCATAATCGCGCTGCCGTGGATCATTCAGATCATGGTGAAGTACACGAGCGAACTGTTTCGCTCACTGCCTTCCATGATCTCGTGACCGAGATCCGCCCGTTTGACCTCTTCGCGCCGGGTTCGGGAACCGTCGCCGTGCTCGTCGCACTGCGGCTTACTGGGCTCATGCTGATCGCACCGGTATTCTCTGCCGCGACAGTGCCGATGAAATGGCGCACGTCGTTGCTCGTACTGCTTACGATCGTGGTTCAGCCCATCGCGTATGCGAACATGCGCGTCATACCTGAGATCACGCCGGCGTCGGCGATGGGTGAGCTGATTGTCGGGTTCGGTATCGGAATTGGTGCGGCACTGCTCGTGGGCGCAGCGCAGTCTGCTGGCGAGCTGCTCGCAATCCAGATTGGGCTCTCGGGTGCATCGCTGCTCGATCCGCTCACAAAGCAGTCGTCGCCAGTGCTGGCGAACTTCCTCTCGCTTTTCGCGGTCACGATACTCCTAGCTCTCAATGTGCATCTCGGGATGATCGAGGCGCTGGCCGACAGCCTGCGCGCTGTTCCCGTAGGCAGCGCGATGGATCTCAACGCAGGTGTCGCAAATCTGATCTCACTTGGCGGCTCTCTATTTCTCGTCGGTCTCCGGTTTGCAGCGCCAGTGATCGCGACGGTGATGGTCGGGAACGCGGCGCTGGCAGTACTGAGTCGCGCCACTCCCCAGCTCAACATTCTGTCGGTCGCCTTTCCGCTCCAGATTGGCCTGGGCCTCTTTGCACTCGGCATCGCGCTGCCTTACATCGCGAACACGCTCGGTAACTGGCCGACCGCATACAATCAGCAGCTCACGTCGTTCTTCACCGCGATCGCTCCTGGCGGGATGCACTGAGCATGGCTGACGATTACGGCGACAAAACAGAAGACGCGACCCCCAAGAAGCGCCAGGAGGCGCAGGAAGAGGGTCGCATTCCCAAGAGCCCGGAGCTGTCGGTCGCGGTGCTGTTGCTTGGTATCGCACTGGTGTTGACGGCGGTAATTCCCCACGTTGCGAGCAGGCTTTTTGCTATCATGGGCGAAGGCCTGGCGTCCGCTGGAGACACGTCCTTCTCCGCCGAAAGTGCGATCAAAACACTTCAGATGCTCGGCTGGCGCACGCTCTCGACCATACTGATGGTTGCGGCATCGATGGGTGTGATCGCGCTAGTGGTCAACGGAGCCCAGGCACGCGGCGTGCTATCGCTCAAGCCGATTACTCCGCAGTTCAAGCGCATCAGCCCGGCGTCGAACATCACCCGGATCGCTGGTCCACAGGCAATCGCGGAGCTCCTCAAGTCCCTCGCGAAGCTCACGATCGTTGGATTTGCGATCCACGCCTCGCTCGGCCGCGCCGCAATCAATGCGATAGTCGTCACGAGTCAGCAGTCCCCAATCGCTCTCCTCCAGGTCATCACGCACTACTCGGTCAAGTTGATCCTGACCGCCGGGCTTGCCTACCTGGCGCTCGCTCTTGCTGACTACCTCTGGCAGTACTGGCAGTTCACGAAAGAAATGCGCATGAGCAAGGCCGAGATCAAGCAGGAGTTCAAGAACTCCGAAGGCGATCCGCTCTTGAAGCAGCGGATGCGTTCGATCGGTCGCGCGAACGCGCGCAAGCAGATGATGAAGGACGTTGTGCGGGCCGATGTAGTGATCGTCAACCCGACGCAGCGTGCCATTGCTCTGCAGTACGATCCGTCCAAGGCACCGGCGCCAATCGTACTCGCCATGGGTCAGCGCAAGGTCGCCGAACGGATCAAGAAGCTCGCGCTCGAGGCTGGTATTCCGATCGTGGAAAACAGACCGCTTGCCATCGCACTCATCAAGCACGCACGAGTCGGGATGATCATTCCGGTCGAGCTGTATCTCGCAGTCGCAGAAGTACTCGCATTCGTGATCCGCCAACGCAATGAGCGTGGCGCACGCTGGGCCTATCGCCCGATCTCGCATCTCGTTGGAGACACAGTCTGATGGCGGCCGTCGCAGCAAAACCAGCGGTGCTGACCGCTATCCCGAGCAAGGGCAACGCAGAGGTGGGACTGGCGGTGGCGGTTGTCTTCGTCATTGGCTTGCTGATCGTCCCGCTACCTGGTGTGATGCTGGACATGCTGCTGGTGACGAGCATCTCGCTCTCGCTCGTCGTCCTGCTCTCGGCGCTTTATACCACGAACCCCCTCGAGTTCAGCTCGTTTCCGGGCTTGCTCCTCCTGCTCACGCTCTTCAGACTCGCACTAAACGTTGCAAGTACGCGACTCATCCTGACCCATGGTCAGGCGGGTCATGTCATTCAGGCGTTCGGTGAGTTCGTCATCGGCGGTAACTACGCCGTCGGCCTGGTCCTGTTTCTCATCCTGATCGGCATCAACTTCATCGTAATTACGAAGGGTGCAGGGCGCGTTGCTGAAGTGGCGGCGCGATTCACACTGGATGCAATGCCCGGCAAGCAGATGGCGATCGACGCTGATCTGAACGCAGGACTCATCGACGAAACCGAAGCACGCCGTCGTCGTGAGGAGATTTCTCGCCAGGCCGACTTCTATGGCGCGATGGACGGATCTTCCAAGTTCGTGAAGGGAGACGCGATCGCGGCGCTGATCATCACATTCATCAACATCATTGGCGGCATATTCATCGGTGTAGTGCAGAAGGGACTTCCCTTCTCACAGGCTGTGAGCACGTACACGATCCTCACCGTTGGTGAGGGACTCGTATCGCAGATCCCTTCGCTGGTCGTCTCCACCGCAGCCGGCATCATGGTCACCCACTCTGCGGGTTCGACGCAGATGGGAACCGTCGTTGCCTCTCAGATGACGAGGCACCCGCGCGCCATGTGGATTGCCGCCGGCGTGCTCGCGTTGTTCTCCGTAGTGCCCGGCCTTCCGATGCTGCCGTTCCTCACGCTCGCCAGCATCCTCGGCTTTCTCGCTCGCGCAGCCTCAATCGCGGAAAAGAAGCGCGCTGCAAGCGCTGTGTCCGCACTCTCCACACCGCAAGCAGACTCGCCTACGTCGACCGACCCGATGAAGGATCTGTTGCAGATCGACCCCATCGAGCTCGAAGTGGGATATGCACTCATTCCCCTCGTGGACGAACGCCAGGGCGGCGATCTGCTCGATCGCATCTCGATGCTTCGCAAACAGGCCGCGGTGGAACTGGGAATCCTCATTCCGCCCGTACGAATTCGCGACGACATCAGACTGCCGTCGAACGAGTACGTAATAAAGCTGCGCGGGAGCGAGATGGCTCGCGGCGAAGTCATGCCACGCTTCCTCATGGCACTCAACACCGGTTCCGTAATCTCGCCGATGGAGGGGATCGATGCCGTTGATCCCAGCTTCGGCATGCCCGCGCGGTGGATCGCGACAAATCGCCGCGCCGACGCGGAAGCGTACGGTTACGTAGTCGTTGAGCCGTCGACCGTCGTAGCGACTCACCTGATGGAAGTTCTGAAAGCGAACGCGGCAGAACTGCTCGGTCGACAGGACGTTCAGGAAATGGTCGAGACGCTCAAGAAAACTCATCCGGCGCTCGTGGACGATATCGTTCCGTCCAAGATCTCGCTCGGTACTCTGCATCGTGTGTTGCAGCGGCTCCTGCGTGAGCGCATCCCGATTCGCGATCTCGTCACGATTCTCGAAGCTCTCGGCGATTCCGCGGATACGACCAAGGATCCGGAAGCGCTCACCGAGCACGTACGTCGCTCGCTTTCAAATGTCATCGCGCGACTCTACGCGGAGCCGGACGCATCTGTCCGTGGAATCACCATGGGTCCGAGACTAGAACAGGCACTCACGGGCCTCTTCTCGCCGCGCACTGCTCAACCCGGAATCTCGCTGCTCAATCCCGACGCGCTGGCAAGAATGCTTCGCGATCTCAACGAGATGTCCCAGGCGTATTCGTCCGAGGGACGGCCGGTGCCGCTGGTCACGCCGCCAAGCCTGCGCGTTGGTGTGCGGCGGCTGATCGAGCCGGTGCTGCCATCTCTACCCGTTATCTCACTCGCTGAGCTGCCGACAGCCGTGAACCTTCACAGCGTCGGAATGTGGGAGATGGCGAATGCCGCATGATCCGAGCGCGCCGCGCATCGTGGTTGCCTCGGGCATGTCTGGAACCGGCGTGTCCACGGTTTGCACGCACCTGCGGGAAGCGGTCCCGGGATTGAATTTCGTTGACACCGGCGCAAAGTGGGCCGACATCAGCGAGGCATGTGCACCAGGGTTTGCGCGCATGATCGTCGTGACCACACACGACGTGATTGCAGTTACATCAGCGTATGCGCTGATCAAGTTGGTTCGTGAGAATTTCACGGACGCGCCGATCGAGATACTCGTGACGGCGAGCGAGGAGCGCGATGGCCTCCGTACGTACGAGAGAATTCAGGTGGCGTGCAGCCATTTTCTCGGCGAAACGGTCGGTTATGCGGGTTCGATACCGAACGATGTTGTGGAGCAAGAACCTGGCGAGATGCCAGCGACGCACACCGATCACGCGGCACTTGGCGCGGACGCGGTTGCTGCGCTGCACAATCTCGCGACGCGGTTGGACGAAGAACTGGAAGTGACGGTGCTACGAGGCTCGTGGCGTCACAATGAGCGGAGAGCAGTCTAATGACAAAAATGGATATGCAGCTTTGGACCGAATTTGCGGCTGGCAGTCAGCAGGCCCGCGACAGTCTTCTCGCCGAACATCTCGGCCTCGTGCACCATGTGGCGCGACAGCTGTCTCGTACTCTCGCAGCTAAAGCTGACGTGGACGAGATGGTCAGCGCCGGAACGATGGGGCTGATGAGCGCGCTCGAGGGGTTTGATCCCTCCCGCGGCCTCGCATTCAGTACTTTCGCCGCCCCACGCATTCGCGGTGCGATCCTGGACGAGCTACGCCGGCAGGATCACGTTCCCCGTTCGGTCAGGCGGAAGGCGCGCGAGCTCTCCGGCGCCCGCGAGACCCTGCAGAGAATTTTCGGTCGGCCACCCGAGCCACAGGAAATGGCGGAACACCTGGGCGTTGATGTCGCAACACTATGGCGATGGGAGGCGGACGTCGAGAACGCCGTGCACCTCTCGATCGACCGTCAGCCGGGAGAGGGTGACTCAGGAACGGCGGCGCCCGCAGAAATGCTGGCGGATGAAACGCATGGAGACATCGAAGAAACCCTGAACCACGAGCAGGAGGTCGTGCTTCTCCGCGAAGCCATCCTCGAGCTCAAGGAACAGGAACGCGTAGTGCTGTCTCTGTATTACTTCGAGGAACTCAAGCTTCACGAAATTGCCAGCGTGCTGAATCTGACGGAGAGCCGTGTGAGCCAGATCCGCTCCAAGGCACTCGGGAAGCTCCGGACCGAGCTCGGATCGATGCGAAGCTTCGTTGCGTGATTCGGTTTGATTGACAGCGGAGGGCGGAGGCCAGTCGGCCTTCGCCCTTTTCTGTTCCCGCGTCCCACGTCCCGCGTACTTCGCGACAGCGCCAGATCGCAAGCTCGCCCGAGCCTGCTCCAGCCCGGAAGTAATCGCTGTCGCTGCTAGGAAGAACTTGCCGATCCGGCAAAAAGTACCACCCTGGAAGGCTGCCTCCTGATCTATCTGACTCGACATAAGTCCTTATATATCAATGACTTATGCTACTAAAACGAAACTGCGCCGAACTGGTACCGGTGTTGCCAATAAGGTCTATGTCAAACCGGAGATTCATCAAATGGGTGCGAGTGTCCGACCGAATGGAATGTCCAGCGCCGCTGCCGCGCTCCGCTACTGGGAGCGCCGACAGGAAGTCGCGTCGAACAACCTGGCAAACGTTTCGACCGACGGCTTCAAGGGCCAGAAGGTCTTTGCGCGCATGGTCGAAGGCGCCCTGCCGGCTGCCGACGAAGTCACCGACTTCTCCCAGGGAACCCTCGATACCACGAACAATCCGCGCGACGTCGCTCTCGACGGTCGCGGTTTCCTTGTCGTCAAGACTCCGACGGGCGAGCGATACAGTCGCGGTGGGTCGCTACAGATCAACGACGCCGGCGATCTCACCGACAGTGCCGGCAATCCAATTCTTGGTGAAAACGGTCCGATCCGCGTCGCAACCCCAGGACAGACTCAGATCGGCGCTCTCCAGATCGGCCGAGATGGGACGGTTACAGTGGACAACGCAGAAGTCGGCCGGCTCAGGATCGAAACGATTCCTGACAGGACAACGCTTAGCGCCGAGGGAAGCGGACTGTTCGTTCCACCGTCGACACGCAAGCGGCTGGATCCGGATGCACGGATTGTCCGGCAGGGCGCTCTCGAGCAGAGCAACGTCACACCAATCAGCGAAATGGTGGACATGATCTCTATTCAGCGCGCATACACAGCAGTACAGAAGGCGGTCACCACGCTCGATACCGTGCGTGAAATCGCAACGACCGAACTGGCCCGCCCCGCAAACTAAGGAGACCGAATAATGGATCCCGCACTTCATACAGCAGCAACAGGCATGCAGGCGCAGCAGACGCGCACTGATGTAATAGCCAACAACCTTGCCAACGTGAACACAACCGGCTTCAAGCGAAGCCGCGCACACTTTGAAGATCTCCTGTACCAGACGCTGCAGGGACCATCGACGCTCGGCTCACGCGACACGGAGCAACTACCCTCCATTCAGGTTGGGCTTGGGACTCGCCTTACTTCCGTGCAGCGAATTGACTCACAGGGCTCGCTCGAGCAGACGTCCCGTCCGCTCGATCTGGCGATCGAGGGCGAAGGATACTTCGAAGTCCAGCTCCCGAACGGCAATGCAGCGTACACGCGCGACGGAAGCCTTCAGGTTTCTGATCAGGGTGTACTCGTGACGAATCAGGGCTACGCTATCCAGCCGCCAATCAAGGTTCCCAAAGACGCTACGTCAATCACGATTTCCGAGACCGGCGTCGTCACCGCGAACGGCGTCACTGGCGCAACCGGCGGAGCACAGGAACTCGGGCGCATCGAGCTTGCGCGCTTTGCCAATCCATCCGGTCTTGAATCGATGGGGCAGAATCTCTTCTCGGAAACCCCAACGTCGGGCGAGGCGATCCGCGGAAATCCAACCGAGGATGGCAACGGTCGACTGGCTCAGGGATACCTGGAAGCAAGCAATGTCGAGATCGTGACCGAGATGGTGGATATGATCACCGCGCAACGCGCGTACGAGATCAATTCCAAGGCAATCAAGAACAGCGAAGACATGTCGCAGACCGCCAACTCCTTGATGCGGTAAAGATGCAGAAACACAATGCCGCATTTCTAGCCGCGCTCATGTGCGTTGTCCATTCTGCGCGTGCGCAGTCCACACCGCGGAGCGCGGTCAGGATTCCAGTTGCCGCGCGCGATCTCATGCGCGGGACAATCCTTTCATCGAACGACATCAAGTGGTCCGACACAACGTTGACGGACGGAAGCATTCCCGAGGCTGCCAGCGTGGCACCAGGGTGGGTTGCACGCAGGGTGATACATGCAGGTGAAATCCTGCGCGAACCTGGCGTGGCAAAACCGGATCTTGTCAGCGCTGGCGACGCGGTCGAAGTGATCTACTCGACCCCTGGCGTCATGATTCGCGTGCGAGGAACGGCCATCGGACGCGGAAGCAAGGGTGACGAAGTTTACGTGAAGCTCGATAACAGGCGACGCCTGCATGGCGTCATCGCGGGCCCGAACACCGTGAGGGTGATGTAATGAAGAACCGACTAGCCGGCGTAGCATTTGCGGCCGCAGCCGCGACGCTGGTAACAGCATCCACGCTCGCCGCGCAGGCCGCGCCTGCGGCACGACCTCCCGCACAGACCCGGGCTCCGGCAACAGGAGCAGCGGGAACCACACCGGGGCAGACCGCGCAGAACGTTCCGGCACTGACGTCCACCGCAGTCGCCGGACGACAGTCATGGCTCTCCGATCGACGCGATTTTCACCTGGGTGACATCGTCACCGTCCTCGTGGACGAGTACACGCTCACATCGCTCGACAAGGAAGTCAACGCAACCGACAACCGACAGCGTACCCTTGGACTCGGCATTTCGACCCCGACGAGCAACAAGACTTTCGGCATCAATTCAAACAATGGCAATCAGTCGCAGAACAGCGGACTGGATGCCAGAACGAACCGCCTCACCACCGACATGAGCGCGCGAGTTGTCGCGATCGCTCCGAACGGCGTGATGCAACTCAAGGGAACGAAGGTTATCAAGGTCGAGGAGAGCAAGGTGAATCTGACGCTCACCGGCTGGGTTCGCGTCCAGGACGTTGCCCCGGACAACAGTGTTCAGTCGTTTCGGATGGCGGACGCAGATCTCGACTATCAGGCTGAGGGACCGCTCGGCAAGGCCAAGAGTGGCATAATCGGTCGGTTACTCGGAGCATTCTGGCCATGAGAAAGACGCTCGAAACATTCATCGCGGCGCTCGGCTGCCTCGGAATATTTGCCGTTCATGCAGACGCACAGTCTGCGCGAATTCGCGACATCACGATCGCCGACGGCTCCATGCCGGTGCGGCTACTCGGCTACGGGATTGTAGTCGGACTGGATGGTACCGGTGATCGCGGCGTAGGCGGACGACAGGGTGGACAGACCGTACAATCCGTTGCGAACCTGCTGCGGCGCTTCGACATTCAGATTCCCGCCGAGGTATTGCGCACTCGCAATGCCGCGGCTGTTCTGGTTACTGCGGAAGTATCACCCTATCTGCGGCCAGGCGGAAAGTTCGACATTACGATCTCATCACTGGGCGATGCACGTTCGCTTCGCGGAGGGACGCTGTGGATGACACCGCTCGTGACCGATGCAGGTGCACAGTCGGTAGCCACCGCACAGGGCTCCATCGTGATGAGTGATGGCAATATCAACTCGCGCGACTTCAACACGGTTGAAACGTCGGGGCGTATCCCGAGCGGCGGATTGCTCGAGGGCTCCGTCACTACAGAGAGTTATGCCAACTCGTCTCGCCTGCTGTTGAAGGATCCGGACATTGGAACCGCCACCAAAATCGTCGCGGCGATAAACCAGTCGATCGGAGCAAATACCGCAAAAGTCGAAGATCCCGGCTCGATAGCGCTGACGCTTCCCGCAACGGGAGACCGGGCCGCCACAATTGTGAAAATCCAGGATCTGAAAGTCACGCCCGATCGCGCCAACCGGCTGGTGATCGACGGCCGTGACGGAACGGTCGTCGCAGGCGGCGACATAACCGTCGGCGAAGCAGTCGTGAGTCACGGCAGTGTAACTCTTACGATTGGCGGCGCAGCTGCGGCTCCGGCGCCGGCAGCGGCACCCGCCGGCGCGCTTGGCCCAAATGCGGCCGCCTCCGGTAGCCAGGCTGTACGAGTCGCCACCGGTGCATCTGTGCAAGCTGTCGCTTCGGCACTGCAGGCAGTGCAAACTTCGCCATCCGAGATCGCGGCCATCTTCGAATCACTGCGCGAAGTGGGTGCTTTGTCCGCCGAAGTCACCATTCGATGATAAACATTGGTTCTGGTGGCCCCGTCGCACCCGGTCCGGCGGGCGATCCCGCCGCCGCCGCTCGAGACGCCAAGCTCCATAAAGTCTCGCAGCAGCTGGAAGGCGTGTTTGTGCAACAGATGTACAAATCCATGCGCGCCACCGTACCAAGTGGCGGCCTTACCGACGGCGGTGCGGGCGAGGAAATGTTCACCGGCCTCCTGGATGAACACGTTGCCGCCGATACTCCGCAGAAATGGAAGCACGGCTTGAGCGAATCGATATACCGGCAGCTCAAGGCAGCCGTGCACGCACAGGGTTCGGCAGTGCCGCCTGAAAGCACCGCGTTGATACCAACCGGCGTCGACAAGTGAGCTGCACAACGTCTATCACGCACTCGAGCGAGAAATCATCGTCATGATGCAGACGTATCACCACGAGCAAACGCTCACTGCAGACAGCTTTCGGACGAGTTCCGCTCCCGTTCCTGCGTCGGCGCTCGAGGCGCTCTCGGACGCGCTTCTCGCTGAGCGCAAGCTCATAGACGATCTCACCGCGGTAGTGCTGCGCCAGCGTGCGGCGATCGCCGTTGACGATTTGCAGGCGATCGACGACTCCGTCTTCGCGACACACCGGCTCCTGCTCACTCTCGGAGAGGCCCGAAAGGGTCGCCGTTCAATCAACGCAATGGCCGGCTGCAAGGAAGAGACTGGCGTCAAGCATCTCGAAGGTGCACTTGGGCCATGGATGACCCCAAGACTTCGCGCCGCGCGCGAGGAATTGCAGGTCGCCGCGGTAACCCTGTCGCGTGAAATCGGCATCAATCGCCGAATCCTTCGTGAAGCAATCGCGAATAGTGACTCGTTCGTCAGAACGGTAGTCGGCGCGCCGAACGATGCAGCACAGCAAGGGTACGGATCAGCGACACCCGCCGCCTATACGCGCAGCGATGCCGTTGCCTTCTCGCGAACCGCATAGAGGCAGATCATGTCACTCAATTCAATACTCGGGACAGCGACGCTCGCACTCCAGGCGCAGCAGGCGGCAATTGAGACGGCGGCAAACAACATCGCAAACGCAAATGTTCCCGGCTACAGTCGCCAGGTTGTCAACCTGCAGCCCAATACGCCACTCTACACACCGATAGGCGCTGTCGGTACAGGAGTGATCGTTCAGGATATCTCGCGGGTTCGAGACACCATGCTGGACACGAATTTTCGCGCGCAGACTGCCCAGGCTGGCGGCTATTCGACGCGAAGCGACGTGCTCACCTCGATTGGACAGATCTTTGGCGAACCGTCGGATACAGGATTGTCCAGCACGATCAGTCAGTTCTATGCATCCTGGAGTGATCTCGCCAACAACCCAAACAGTGCGGCTGCAAAGAGCGTAGTCCAGCAGCGCGGTGCGGCTGTGGCGTCCACGCTCAACCAGTTCTCGGCGAATCTGGACCAGCTCGCTTCGAACACGCTCGACTCGGCGACTCAGCAGGTCAATCAGATCAACCAGTACACGTCGCAGATCGCGAGCATCAACAAGCAGATCGTCTCCGCCGAGGCAAACGGAACAAAGGCCAACGACCTTCGCGACATGCGCGACAACGCCATCGACGCGCTGAGCAAGATCGTGCCAGTTCGAGTCATCGAGCACGACAACGGTTCGGACACTGTCTACGTTGCGGGGGCCACGGTGGTGGACGGCTCCGACTCGAAGAACTTCAATTTGCAGGGCCCCAGCGGCTCGGTCGTTTTGCAGTTGAACGGTCGGACATTTTCCACGCAGTCACCGGGCGGATCTCTCGGAGCGAACCTCGACGCACTCAACACCGACATTCCGAGCGCGAAGAGCCAGCTGGACACTCTTGCCGCAGGGATCGTCAAGAGTGTGAATGCGATCCACACCACCGGCTGGACCGCGGTCGGCGATGCACTCGGCGGTTCGAACTGGGATCCATCGACCCCGCCAACGGGATCGAATGTCAATTTCTTCGATCCAACAAAGCTCACGGCCGGCTCCATGAGTCTCTCGACTCAGGTCGCGTCGAATGCATCTTACATCGCCGCAGGCGATGCCCAGGGCGCTACGGGCAACAACAACATCGCGAACAAGATTGCAGCGTTGGCCAGCGACACCACCACGATGACGAAGTACGGCTCCCCCACGGAAACGACGTCCATCACCGAGTTTTATCGGGATCTGGTTACCCGGGTCGGCGTCGCCACCAGTGATGCCACCTCTTCTGCCACTGTCTACTCGACGCTTGCGCAACAGGCTGACACACAGCGGCAGAGCGTGAGCGGAGTCTCGACGGATCAGGAGCTCATTTCTCTCACGAAGAATCAGCAGGCGTACGCCGCCGCGGCCAAGGTTATCACGACGGCCAGCGCCATGTCGCAGACGTTGCTCGACATGATTCGGTAGTTGGCGCCGACGGCGGTCCTACGGCAGTCGAGCAACCGGGTTATCTTCTGCTAATCGCATGCTGATTCTGGGGCGGCGGCCCGGTGACACGCTAATCATCGACGGTGGAATCAAAATCGTCGTCCTCCAGTGCGACCGCAGTGGGGTACGCCTTGGAATCGAAGCGCCCAACGACGTGACGATCCTTCGCGGCGAAATCGTGAATCAGATCGCGGACGAGAACAAGCGCGCCAACGTGGCTTCCGACAGCAAGGAATGGGCGACCGCCATTCCGCTCAAAAAGGGCTAGCCACTCACGGAGGTGCAGCCCTCCGCTAGCCGCGACTGGCGCTGAGCAATCGCGCGCGGACAGAGGCTGGTCCGACCGCTATCACCAGATCGGGCTCCTCGGTCACAAAAGTGACAGGGACGCTGACTATTTTGCCAGCGACACAAAGCGTACCTGCGGCCGCAGTCAGCGCAACGACGATCGCGTGCGTGAGAGCAGTTGGGCGGGCGACCACCGGCGGCACATCGCGTCTGGCCGTCAGTTCGAAACTAATGTTTCGACAGTCCGGGTGAAGTGCAGCCAGCGATATCGCGTCATCGGCGATCCGTGTCGTCTCCAGCGCCTCCTCAACCTCATCGTCGGGTACAGCCAGGAGCCGCAGGAGACGAATCGCCTCCGCAAGCCTCGGCACCTCGTCCGCAAGCGCGCGCAGGATGGGCGGAATCGTCGGGTCGCCCGACAGGATGTCCGAGACGCCAGCCAGTGTCGCCACGCGGTTGCTGATGTTGTGCGTGACGCCCAGCAGCAGTTTGTCGAGCACTGGGCCCCATGTCTCGGGGTACCCAACCGGGCCATCCAAGTCCAGTTTTGCCATCTGTTCGCCGATACTGACTCCTATGCGAAGAACTTTGGCCAGTCACACGCTGGCTGGCGTGAGTCAGGAAAGATACGCGTGTTCGTAATCATTGGTTTGGTCGTGGTTTTCGGGAGTATCCTCGGCGGATACATCCTCGACCATGGCAAGATTGCGGCACTTGTGCAGGTCTCCGAGTTCGTCATCATCGGGGGTGCTGCGTTTGGGTCCATGGTCGTCGGAAATCCGCCGGCTCTTATCAAGCGCATTTTCGGGGCTGTGTTCGGGCTGCTCAAGCCGAACCCTTATACCGAGAAGGCGTACGGTGAGCTGCTGCAGATGCTGTACGACGTTTTTCAGAAAGCGCGCAAGGAAGGCCTCATTGGTCTCGAAGCGCACATCGAAGATCCTGAAAAATCCGACATCTTCAACAAGTACCCATCGGTCGCACGAAACCATCACGCTGTCGCGTTCCTGACCGACACCCTGAAGGTTCTTCTCACCGGTGCCGTGGAGGATCACCATCTCGCGGAGATTCTCGATCTGGACCTTGATCGTCAGCACGAAGAAGCGATGCAGATTCCAGGCGCCCTAAGCAAGGTTGGCGACGCGATGCCGGGCTTCGGAATCGTCGCCGCGGTGCTTGGCGTCATCATCACGATGGCGTCGATCGGTGGAGCAGCCGCCGAGATAGGCGAGAAGGTCGCCGCAGCGCTCGTGGGGACATTTCTCGGAATCCTGCTCTCGTACGGCGTGATCGGTCCAATCGCGACGGCGGTCGAGTCGCGGATCAAGTCGGAAGAAGCGTACATGATGTCAATTCGCACTGCACTGCTTGCCTTCGCGCGCGGCGATTCACCGATGACGGCCGTTGAGTTTGCGCGCCGCAACATCGAGCCAGCGGATCGTCCAAGCTTCTCAGAACTCGAAAACCTCACGCGCAGACGCGCGGCCTGAGTACGAATCGTGGCAATGCCGGGCAAAGAACGACCCATCATCATCATCAAGAGGCGGAAGAAGGCGCACGCCGCTCACCACGGCGGGAGCTGGAAAGTCGCGTACGCGGACTTCGTAACGGCGATGATGGCGTTCTTCATGGTCATGTGGCTGCTGAGCATGGATCAGAAGATGAAGGACGCTATCGAGGGCTACTTCTCGAATCCTGTCGGGTTCAAGAAGGGGTTCTCGGCTGGAACCAACATCATTTCGAGTGGGAACTCCCCTGCCGGCGAAGTGAAGCCGCCGCTAAGAATTCTGATCCGCACCTCCGAAGAAAAGAAGTTCGGCGATCTCGCAAAGGATCTTCGGAACCGGCTTAACAGTTCTCCCGATCTTCGTGCGCTCGGCGCACATATCGAAGCCGTCAAGACCAAGAGTGGTCTTCGCATTGAACTCATCGAAACGAAGAGTGGCCAGACGTTCTTTCGTAACGGCTCCGCGGACATGTTGCCCATAACCGTCGCCGCGCTTCGACTGATCGGTGCGGAGCTCAGTGAGCTCCAGACGCCCATCATCATCGAGGGACATACCGATTCGCATCAGTTCGGGAGCTCGGCCGCATACACCAACTGGGAGCTGTCGTCGGATCGAGCGAACGCAGCTCGACGAATGATCGAGGCGGCTGGTGTAGATCCTTCGCGCATAGTCGAAGTGCGTGGGATGGCGGACCGGGATCTCCGCGTCCCCAGCAACCCTCTGGATCCGGCGAACCGCCGAATATCAATTCTGCTTCCGTTCACGGTCCTTCCGGATGAGTCTGATCCTGCCGATCCCGTGTCGGGTGACGCTTCAATCGTGAAGCGATCGAGCTAGGGACTTGCACCAATGGCCGCGCCGGCCGTGGCAGTCAGCGCGCGACGATGTGGGCCGAGTAACGGGGTAAATGACGAGCACACGAGAAGATGCACTGGCCGGACTGGGTCCGGGGTGCATCTTTCTACATTGAGTCCCGCATTCGCGGGAGTGACGAGAGGGATGGATTCCCGCGTTTCAAGAAATGACGGAGGGGCACCAGCATTCCGGATCTGATACGAAGCCGCGAGCGGGAATTCGAGGAAGTTCAGCGGGCTGTCGCCGGACAGTACTCGCTTCAGCGTGAATTGGGCCGCGGTGGGATGGGAGTGGTGTATCTCGCGCGTGAGGTGGAACTCGATCGTTTTGTCGCGATCAAGGTGTTGCCAACCGCACTTGCGCTGCGACCAGAGATGCGCGAACGATTCATGCGCGAGGCGCGCGCTTCGGCTCGCCTTTCGCATCCCAACATCGTACCGATCTTCCGAGTCGGTGAGCAGAATGGAGTCGCGTTCATCTCCATGGCTTATGTGGACGGTGAATCCCTTGGGGACCGGCTGAGGGCACGCGGCGTGCTGCCGCCACGCGAGGTGACTCGAATTCTCCGCGATGTTGCCTGGGCGCTGGCGTACGCGCATGCGCAGGGCGTAGTGCATCGCGACATCAAGCCGGACAATATCCTGATCGAGCGCGAATCCGAACGCGTCTTTGTCACGGACTTCGGGATAGCTGCAGTGGAAGACGCCGCAACGGCAATCACCGGGGCGCACGAGATTGTTGGGACAGCGCAGTACATGTCGCCGGAGCAGGCGTCGTCAGGCACGGTGGACGGACGGGCCGATCTCTACTCACTTGGCGTCATCGGCTTCCTTGCGACGACTGGCAAACTGCCATTTGACGGAAAGACGGCGGCAGCCGTAATTGCCAGGCAAGTGTCCGAACCCCCGCCATCGCTCGCGGATGCGCCGGGCGTGCCGGCTCAGCTCGCGACGGTGATCGACCGTGTTCTTCGCAAGGATCCCTCGCAACGCTTCGCGACTGGTGAGGCAATGGCGGAGGCTCTGAGCGAGAGTGGCATCGCAGCGCGACGGCCGCCTCCCGCGCTGCGGCTCTGGGTAGAAAAGCGCGATCCTATGCGCGGGCCGTATACCGCGTGGTCTTTCGCCTTCGGATTCGCCAGCGTGGTACAGATCGTGTCCGGCAAAGCTGGCTGGATGGGACTTATTGGAATTGCAGCGCTACCGATCATTCCGCACATGCTGTTTCGTGCGCGACAGACTCGACGTGTATTGAGTGCCGGCCACGATGTGAAGGACATGCAGTTCGCACTGGCCGAAGTGAACGAACGGCGGCGCGAGGAGATGAGTATCGAGTTGCAGGAAGGTCGCACGCCTGCCCTCAGGGTGCTCAGGATCTTCACGAGTGTCGTCGTTGTAGCCGATATAGCGTTGCTTGCAAGTCTGCAGACGGTTGCGCACATGCTTGGAAAGGGCTTCTATCACCAGCATCAGATCGCGGTCCGCGCGGTTCTTACGGCCGCTGCATTGTTGCCTCTGATTCTGGTTCCAACCAGCATGGCGCTCGGTGTTCCGTTGCTCGGACGTCGTTTCAAGAATTTCAATTCGGGCACGCTACGCGAACGATTCTGGAAGAGCAGGTTCGGCGCCACGGTCGCCAAGTGGCTTCGACCTAAGGACGCGCTGCCATCCACAGCGTTCAATCCCCAGCCGACCGAGATTGCACTGGGCAGCGCGGCGGAGAATCTCTTCGCGGCACTTCCGAAACTCGTGCGCGACCAGTTTCCAGAATTGCCTGACGTGGTCAGCGGACTGGAGGCTCATGCTGCTCAGTGCAGAAACCGCATTCGGGAACTGGACAGGTTGTACAATGAAGCGGTCAACGAAACGGCAATCTCGCGACTGCGCGGCGCCGATCCGTTGAGCGATGACCTGGCAATATCCGAACAGCGCAGACAGACGGAGGAGCAGCTTGACGCTGCGCGCGGGATCGCGCGGGGTGATCTCATGCACACAGTTGCCGCTCTGGAGTCAATCAGGCTGGACCTCCTGAAGATGCACGCTGGGAGCGATGCATCGCGTGAGATCGCCACCTCGATCGAAGCTGCGCGGGAGTTGAAGCATGGGCTGGAAATCGCGTTGACCGCGCGACGCGAGGTCAGTTCGATGCTGGAACCGCGGGGCTCTGCTGACTGACGTGCGCTGTTACTTGCCCTGTCGTGACTCCGCGGTCGCGTCCAGGCTTCGCCATAGATACCAGGAAGCGATTGTGCGATGGGGTGCCCATTTCGCGCCGATTTCCATCACGCGCTTGGGCGTCGGAAGTTTGCGCATTCGGTACGCGCGTTGAATTCCCTTCTGGATTCCGAGATCGAGATCGGGGAGCACATCCGGGCGGCCCAACCGGAACATCAGGAACATCTGCGCCGTCCAGCGCCCAATTCCCTTGACCGAGACCAGAGCCTTTATGATTTCCTCATCTGACAGCTCGTGGAGCGAATCGATCGGGACCTCGCCGGAATTCACGCGCGCAGCGAAGTCGCGCAGGTAACCTGTCTTCTGGCGTGAGAGACCGACGCCTCGCAGCTGTTCGTCGGA
The DNA here is from genome assembly GCA_036554185.1 of Gemmatimonadaceae bacterium. Lineage (GTDB taxonomy): Bacteria > Gemmatimonadota > Gemmatimonadetes > Gemmatimonadales > Gemmatimonadaceae > Fen-1247. The sequence continues at coordinate 69,011 of DATBNQ010000069.1, forward strand.
AATCTCGGAGAGCGCTTTGGCAGTCGGCGTCTCGTCCGGGAACAGCGCGGCAAAACGGTTGTAGATAGTAGTGGCCGCCTTGCCCGACAATTGTTGGAACACGATTGACCGCGAGATCGCGGTGAAGTGAGCGAGATGTTCGGCCGGCGCGAAGGTACAGCTCCCGACAGCGTCGATGACAGCCGAAAGGCGAGGATCGGCCTTCCTGAGATGCGTGATCGCGCGTTTGTGTGACATGGCACGAAGCTATTCGATCATCGAATCCCCCGCAGGGCCCTGGCGCTCGCCAACACGAAGGGCGGGGTCCGATCGTCCGATATCATAAATGTGATTTCGCCGGGCATGAACGGGTGACTTTTGCGGTGGGTGCCAACTAGCTTTCCAGATTCATCTGAAACCAGGAGTAGCAGGACCATGACGATATCGTTGCGCAGCGCCATTCCGGCGCTCCTGTGCATTGCCGGGATAGCCGGAGCCCAGGGAACGCCACCCGGTGCCGCATCGGCGGCGCCAGCATGCGACCCGGGTGTGAGCCAGGCAGTCGCCAAGGCAACATTGTATCTCCAGCAGGCCGCGACGAGCGTCAAGGCGAAGCAGGATGCCTCCAAGCCACTCAAGCTTGCCATCGGCGCACTCACTGCACCGACCAAGGACACCAAGGAACTCGCCGATTCGGTTGGGCGCGCGTACTATCTGGGCCAGGCTTACATTCTGATGCTCGAGCAGCCGGGCGTTGCACTGACAGGCCCGCGTTCGAGCTACGGGATCGCGACGGATCCCTCGGCCAGCATCGACTTGCTGGCCGCTGCAGATACCGCGTTCAGCATGGTCGAAGTCGCGCAGCCTGGATGCAAGAAGGAAATCTCGGAGTGGCGGGAGCAGAAGCCGTGGCTCGATGCAGTCACTGCGGCGATCGCGGCTGTAAACTCGGAAAAGTACGATTCCGCGGCGGTGCTGGCTCGTCGCGCTCTCACGATTGACCGGCGGGCACCGTACGCCTACACTGTTCTCGCCTCGGTTGCGTCGAACAAGTCCGACTATCCGACTGCGATCGCAATGATGCGGAAGGCACTCGCGGCCGCAAGCGCCGACACGATATACGAGGACGCGCGGCAGAACGCGATGTACGATCTGGCAAACACGCTCTACACGCAGTACGACGCGGCGACCGGAGCTGACAAGGCGACGATTGGCCGGCAATCGATTGACGCGTGGGAAGTGTATATCGCGCAGGGAAAGCACGACGCGCGTATCGCGCGTGGCGAGCTCGTCGCATCGCAGATCGCGCTCGCGCTCAAGGACACAGCGGAGTACACAAAGATATACGCACCCGTCATCGCGAATCCGACGAAGTATGGAGATCACGCGGTTCTGAATGCAGGTGTGCTCGCAACACAGGCAGACCGTGTAACGGATGCTGTTACGTTGTTCTCGACCGTTGCCAACCGCAATCCATACCAGCGCGACGCGCTGAAGAGCCTCGCTGCAAGCTACGTTGGCGCGAAGCAGCCCGAGAAGGTTGCCGCGGTCGTCGACAAGCTGGTACAGCTGGACCCGAACAATGCATCGAACTGGCTGCTGTACGCGTACGGTTACAGCGGCTTGCTGAAGCAAACCAAGGACAAGGCGCTGACCAAGGCGTACACAGATTCGCTCATCAAGTACAACACGAAGTCCGAAAAAATGACGCCGAACCTCGAGGTGACGGAGTTCACCGTCGATTCGGCAGCCAAGACGGCGGTACTCGGCGGGACGATCGAGAACCGCGGCGCTGCAGCCAGGGCGTACTCAATTCAGGTTGAGTTTCTCGACAAGACGGGGGCGGTCGTGGGCGCTCAGACCGTGAACGTAGGGCCGGTTGCCCCGAAGGCGAGCATGCCGTTCAAGGCAACGGCGACGGCGACTGGTGTGGCTGGCTACAGGTACAAGCCGATCGTGTAGCAGCGCGGTTGGGATTGCGGAGTCACTTCACACACCGTATTAAACGAAGGCTCACGGATATTCCGTGAGCCTTCGTTGCGGATAACGACGGACGGGGCACAATAATGACACCGTTGTTCAAGAGGCTGAATCTCAAGGATCAGGCTGAGATCTTCGTGCTGAACGCGCCAGCATCATTCGAGACGGAACTCGTGCGACTGGATGCACACCGCATAGTGCGCGATCCACAGAAGATTACATCTGTCGAGTTTGCCATTGCGTTTGCGATTACGCAGGCCGATCTGGATAAGGCATCGGAGTTGTTGACGGCGAAGGCGGAGGGAGATGCAATCTTATGGATCGCCTATCCGAAAGGAACGTCGAAGCGGTACAAGTGCGAATTCAATCGGGATTCGGGTTGGACCGTGCTCGGTGCCGCCGGATTCGAGAGCGTCCGAATGGTGGCGATTGACGAGGACTGGTCGGCGCTGCGATTTCGACGCGTTGATTATATAAAGAAGATGACGAGGGACCCGGGGCGCATGAGCTCCGGAAGGCGGGCCACTCGATAGATGAACGATGCGAAGTCCTGTGATTTTCGAGGCAAGTGAAGCTGGGCGAACGCCGGGCGCAAGCGAGTCATAATGAACGCGTCACGACGGACTCCGGTCGCTCTCACAGCGTTGCGCGCAAGCCTCGCGCCGGTCATGGTGCTGCTCGCTCTCTATTTTCCGAACAGATTCGCGCTCGGCGCGTCTCTTGTCGCTGCATTTCTATCAGACATATTCGACGGCATCATTGCGCGCCGGCTCGATGTTGCAACGCCAGCTCTTCGCCGCCTGGATAGCTTCGCGGACACGCTTTTCTATCTGTGCACGGCGTTCGCTGCATGGCACCTATACTCGCTTGTGATAACACCGTACCTCCTTGCGCTCATCATCCTCGGCGTGCTGGAGGTGACGAGATACATCCTCGATCTAACAAAGTTCGGTCGCGAAGCGAGCTATCACACGTGGTCGTCGAAGGTCTGGGGAATTGCGCTGTTTGCCGGGCTGTTTTCGTTGCTTGCGCTGGGTTCCGAAGGGACCGCCGTCGCCGCGGCTATCTACGTTGGCATCATTGCGGACGTCGAGGGTCTTGTCATATCCATTATTCTTACTGAGTGGAAGAACGATGTTCCCACATTCGTTCACGCGCTTCGCTTGCGCGAAGCAAAACCAACTTGAGGCCGGAGCGGGACATGGCAAGTACGGAATGGTGGCAGCGCGGTCCTGTAGACGGCGTTCCGGCTCTCCTGCAGCCGGTGGCGCACATCCTTCTTCAGGTGCGCGAGAGTATCGGCGAACTCGTGGAGAACCTTACGGAGGCAGAGTGGAATGCGCGACCAGCCGGTGTGGCGTCGTCCGCGTTTCACGTGCGGCACATTACCGGGGTGATCGATCGTCTCTTCACTTACGCGCGAGGGGAACCGCTGTCGCCCGATCAATTTGCCGCGATTCGATCGGAGGGGGATTATCTGGCGCAAGTGGATGTCGCTGCGACGCTGAGTGCGTTACACGCTCGGGTGGACTCCGCGATAGCCGAACTGAAAACCATCGACGTTGCGACGCTCGGTGACTTTCGGAGCGTTGGGCGGGCGAAACTCCCCTCTACTGTCATTGGATGCCTGGTGCACGGAGCAGAGCACTCGATGCGACACGTCGGGCAGCTTTCAGTCACCTCGCGGGTCGCCAGATCGCCTTCGTAACCGGCCGGTCTTCCGGCGGCCGGCTGAACCGCTGCATATTCGGCGCATGACGACACGACGAGGATTCCTGGAGCGAACGACCCTCTCCGCCATGGGACTCATGCTTCCTGTTTCGGCGCGGGGCACGCTCGCCGGGACCGCAACAGCTGAGGCTTCGCGTGGGGGCTTTCTCGATCTCACACGCGCACCCGATCGCGTGATCATCCAGACGATGGCGGGCAGTCAAGCTCTACGGGCGGGATCCGCCGGTCGATGGATGAGCGACAACGGAATCGTCGTCACCGCAGCCGAGCGGAGTGGAACTCTGAATATCGCGCTCGATTCGCCGACCGTCGCGACCATGCGCCTGTATCTTCGTTGGCGCGGTGACATGTCGGCGACGAGGCTGATCGTGGGTGACGCTTGGGAGCGTGCGTACGGCGATCTGGAGTGGCGCACGTGGGTACCGGATCGCGTCATGCCATGGTATTTCGCGACGACCGACGGCTCAGTGACGAACACTTATGGAGTCCGCACCGGTGCGCGCGCTTTCTGTTACTGGCAGGTCGATGAGCGCGGTATCAGTCTCTGCGCGGACGTGCGCAGCGGAAGTGAAGGGGTCGAACTCGGCGAGCGCACGCTCGACGTGTGTGATGTGGTGTGTCGCGCGGGCCATCCGAGCGAGTCTGCATTCGACGCGCTGCATGCATTTTGCCGCCAGATGTGCTCCAATCCAAGGTTGCCGGCAGCGCCTGTTTATGGAAGCAACGACTGGTATTGGGCGTATGGAAACAACAGCGCCGACTCGGTTCGGCGCGATGCACGTACCATCGTCGACCTTGCCGGGGGCGCCTCGAATCGTCCGTTCGTGGTGATCGACGACGGCTGGCAACCCGGCCGCGGAAAGGACAGCTCGCTGGCTGGCTCGTGGGATCGCGGAAACGAGAAATTCCCCGACATGCCCGGCCTGGTATCCGACATCCGGAGGGAGGGAGGGAGGGCCGGCGTCTGGATTCGTCCTCTCCAACCGATGTCCGGTACGCCTGACAGCTGGCGCCTCAAGCGCGATCGTGACGTGCTCGACCCTACGGTCCCGGAGGTTCGCCAGAAGATCGCCGACGACATCAGGCGCATCAGGGAGTGGGGATTCGAGCTTGTGAAGCACGACTACACGACGTTCGACATTTTCGGGCGATGGGGTTTTCAGATGGGTACCGATCTGACGCGTGGCAAATGGACCTTTTCCGCGGGCGCGACGCGCACGACGGCCGAGGTCATCGACGACATGTATGGCGTGATCCGAACCGCAGCAGGAGAGGAGCTGGTTATAGGGTGCAACACGGTCAGTCATCTCTCGGCAGGACACTTCGAGCTGTGCCGAATCGGCGACGACACGAGCGGCACCGACTGGTCACGGACCAGAAAGATGGGGGTCAACTCGCTCGCCTTTCGCGGCCCACAGCATGATGCCTTCTATGCGGTCGATCCCGACTGCGTCGGCGTCACGAACGCGATTCCGTGGTCCTTCAACAGACAGTGGCTCGATCTTCTCGCGCGAAGTGGGACGACTCTTTTTGTGTCGCTCGCGCAGGACGCGCTTGGCTCGCAGCAGCGCCGCGACTTGCGGAGTGCCCTCGCGCTCGCTGCGAGTCCGCAGGCCCTCTCCGAACCGCTGGACTGGCAACGGAATGTGTATCCCGAAGCTTGGCGCGCGGGAGGGCAAAGGCACACTTATGACTGGGTCGGCAGTGACGGTGCAGGGGTTCCTTAAGGGGTGAGGAATGGGCCTCGCGGCTCAGTACGCGAGCGCACGCCTCCGGCCGGGTACAACACGGGCGGCGAATCAACCGTACATTTGGATGGAACACCATTCCGCTGCGCGAGCAGCGGCCCTTCTTGCCAGCCCACGTCTCACGTTTCAGTGACAGCCACTTCAGGATCCAGGCGCACCGCCGCGATGCTCGTCGCCGTTCTTCTCACGACGTTTGGCGCGGCGCGACTGCCGGCGCAGAGCACGCCACCTGTCCCGCACGACTATACCGCCGCCGATGTTGATTTCGTACAGGGGATGATCATCCATCATGCCCAGGCGGTCGTGATGTCGGACTGGGCTTCCACTCGCGGCACTCAGTCCAACTTCCTAACGATCTGCAAGCGCATCGCACTGTCGCAGCGTGATGAGATCACCATGATGCAGCACTGGCTGGAGCAACGCAATCTGGCTGTCCCGGACCCGCTCCACATGTTACGGAAGAGCTCTGGTCCCGTGCAGGACAAAAGTGGCATGAACATGCCCGGGATGGACATGGGTGCGCACCCGATGATGATGTCGGGTATGCTCACCGCGGCGCAGATGCGGCAACTCGAAGCTGCCCGTGGCAAGTCTTTCGATCGCCTGTACCTCACAGGGATGATCAGACATCATCAGGGTGCGCTGGATATGGTTGCCGCACTGTTCGACACTCCAGGCTCGGGACAACAGCCCGAACTCTTTTCCTTTGCCACCGACGTTGATGCCGGTCAACGTGCAGAGATGGCGCGCATGCAGGCCATGTTGAACACCCTCACCACGAGTCAAACCAGATGACACGTTCGTACGCCTCCTTCAGCACGCGTGCAGCTCTTCGCGCCGTGTTTTTTGCCGCTGCATCGCTGGCAGTCGCACTGCCGGCGAATGCTCAATCCAGCACTACTGATCCGCGTGCCGGCCTCAAGCCCGGGCTTTACGACGCGGGCGTCGCCTCCCGAGGGCTTCAACTCGTCGCTCATCGGAACAAGCCGGCCGTTTTCAAACCCGACGCGCCGGGCGGGTTGACGTACGCGAACTCCGACATGGCATTCGGCGGCCACTATGTCTACCAGGGAAACTTCAGCGGCTTCCAGATCTGGGATGTCGCGAATCCGCTCAACCCGAAACTGACTGAAGCCTATTCGTGCTTTACGGAACAAGGGGACGTCTCGATCTACGGGCACCTGCTGTTCGTATCCGCCGAGAACACCGCCAACCGGCTGGACTGCGGTAGTCAGGGCGTGCAGGACAGTGTGAGCAAGGATCGGATGCTTGGCATTCGAATCTTCGACATCGCGGATCCCACGCATCCGAAGCAGGTCGCAGACGTGCAGACGTGCAGAGGCTCGCACACTCACACCCTGGTCCCCGACCCGATCGACAAGGGAATTGTCTACGTGTACGTCTCGGGTCTCGCGCGAGTGCGGTCGAGCAGTGAAATGGCGAGCTGTGAATCTGGCGATGTAACGGATCCCAACAGCGCGCTCTTTCGCGTGGAAGTGATTCGCGTCCCGCTGGCTCACCCGGAGCAGGCGAAAATCGTCAGCACGGCGCGCATCTTCAACGACCTGACCGCGCCGCCAACACACGGACAGGCGTACGCAGACACCGCGAACGGCGCAGGAGCCAGAGCCGCCCGTCGCTTCATCACCCGTCTCGGACTTCCGGCAAGCACCACAGCCGCGGATTCCGATCGTGTGGCGCGACTGTACTCGAAGCTGATGACCGATCGGTCGGATCCGGCGGAGGTAAAGATCCTGACCGACTCACTCGATGCGCTCGGCGTAAAGAACATTCGCATGCCGGCACCTCGTGGGCCACGTGGCGGACCGTCACAGTGCCATGACATAACCGTGTATCCATCGGCGGGGCTTGCAGCGGGAGCATGTTCCGGATACGGCCTCCTGCTCAACATCAAGGACCCGCTTCACCCGGTGCGCCTGCAGGCTGTTGCTGATTCCAACTTCTCGTTCTGGCATTCTGCGACGTTCAGCAACGACGCATCGAAGCTGCTCTATACCGATGAGTGGGGCGGCGGTACGCAGCCGAAGTGCCGTGCCACTGATCCAATCGACTGGGGTGCAGACGCGATTTTCACGTTGCGCAACGGCAAGCTTAACCACGTCGGCTACTTCAAGATGCCTGCCGCGCAGACCGAGACCGAGAATTGCGTGGCCCACAACGGTGGATTGATCCCCGTGCCGGGTCGCGACATCATGGTGCAGGGATGGTATCAGGGAGGTGTGTCGGTGTTTGATTTCACGAATCCCGCCCATCCAAAGGAGATCGCTTACTTCGACCGTGGCCCGATCGACGCATCCAAGCTGGTCATTGGCGGATACTGGGCCGGTTATTACTACAATGGCTACATCTACGGTTCCGAGATCGCACGCGGATTGGATGTATTCAAGCTGACACCAACCGCAGATCTTACGCAGAACGAGATCGATGCTGCGAACCTGGTTCGGTTCAACTCGCTCAATCCGCAAATGCAGCCCAAGCTCGTTTGGCCGGCGGCATTCCCTGTCGCACGCGCCTATGTCGATCAGCTCGTACGCGACAACGGCCTCCCGGCATCGCGGACAACCGCGATAACGAACGCGCTCAGGAGCGCGGAAAAGCTGAGTGGTACTGCGCGCGCGGCAGCACTCAAGACGCTCGCCGGCCAGCTTGACCGTGACGCGTCCGGCGCGAGCGACGCTGCGCGCGTCCGTGCACTCGCGACAGTCGTTCGGGGGCTGGAGAGCGCCAAGTAGTCATGGTCAGCCGGTAGATGAACGCCGGAAATTGAACTGAGTCACGACGGGCGCGCTGAAAGGTGCGCCCGTCTTGCGTTTGCAGGCGGTATTGGTGTGCAAGCTCGTGAAAACACGAATCGCGGAACGAGCCTTGGAAGTTCGATAGGGTTTTCCTTAATTTTGGGCGATGGCCGCAATCATTCGACTTGCCACACCCGCAGACGGTCCCGCGCTGGCAGATATCTATCGCCCCGCCGTTACGGATTCCGCAACTTCCTTTGAAATCGAACCGCCGGACGGCACGACAATGGCGCAGCGTGTTGCACATGTGCTCCAGCGCACGCCGTGGATCGTCTGGGAAAGTGACGGAATTGTACTTGGTTACGCATACGCGAGTCGGCACAGGGGGCGGCCAGCGTATCAATGGTCCGTCGAAGTCTCGGCGTACGTTCATCGCGATGCTCGACGAATGGGAGTCGCTCGATCGCTTTACACGGAACTGTTCAAGACCCTCGCTGCACAGGGTTTTCGTAACGCGTACGCCGGTGTTACGCTTCCGAATATTCCGAGCGTCGGCCTCCATACAGCACTTGGGTTCACAGCGGTGGGCATATACCACGGTATCGGCTACAAGAATGGTGCGTGGCACGACGTGGCGTGGTTCGAGCGTTCGCTGAGACCGCGGGACGACGAACCCGCTCCAGCAGTACCGTACGGAGCCATTACTTGAAGCGTTTCGCCAACGCCGACAAAACGCGAAGCTCCTTGTACTAGCCTGGGATCGGCGGACCGAACCAGACACTAGCCGCAATGATGAAGTACAGGCCGATAAGCGCGAGCCCCTCCACGTAGTTCGATTCGCCGTCGAAGATTATCAGGGCTCCCAGAATCGAGGCGAGCCCGAGTGCAGCGACAAGTAGGGTTGGAGCGACGAGTGTAAGCGTCTGTCCGCCGAGGACAGTACTTAAGAGGACGAGCAGCGGAATAAGGAACAGAGCCACCTGAAGACTGCTGTTCAGAATGAGGCTCACTGCGAGATCTGCTTCATTACGCGCGGCGGCGGTGATACCGACCACGTTCTCGACCGCATTTCCGGCGATGGCGACTATCACGAGTCCAACGAACTCTTCCGACAGCTTCAGACTCGCCATCGCCGGGCGTAGCGCATCGACAAACCAGTCGGATACGAGGGCCGCTCCGAGGCCAGCGAAGGCCAGTACAACGATGCATGCAGCGAGCGACCATCGTGGTGCGGCGTGATGATGTTCGCGCGCTGGCCCTATGGTGCCGCGAATCGCCATCGGAATGCTTCCTGCGAATACAACCAGGAGTGCGATCGCGACGATTACGCTGAGATCGCGCGCATGGCCAAAGTCGGGCGCGCCCGCGGCTGTACCCAAGGTTGGTATGGCGAGCGAGGCGACAGAAAGGACCAGGAGCATGGCGGTCATGCGGCTGGCGCGGGCGGCAAAATGTTGCGGACCGTTACGAAGCCCTCCGACGAAAAAGGCAATCCCAAGGACCAGTAAACTGTTGGCCAGGATCGAACCGATAAGCGCGGTCTGGACCACCACGACCAAGCCGGCACGCAGTGCGAAGACACTTATGAACAACTCGGGAAGGTTCCCAAGCGCTGACTGAACGATGCCGGTTGCGCCGGCGCTGAGCCGCGTGCCGAGTTGCTCCGTTGCCTGGCTGACCACCGAGGCGAGGGCCGCAAGGGCGAGAGCCGTCGTCACAAAGATCGCTATGTCGCTGGCGCCAATCACTTTGAGAAGTGCGCTGGACGCGGTCACCAGAAGGGCAGCCGAGCCCATGATCAATGCGCGCCGACCCGCGCCTGCGAATATTCGTGAGATCATTGATAAGACGTTCGAGGTCCGACGTAGATTATTGATTCGCTCGCAACCGGTCTGCCGCCCTGCCCGGCCCAAGCGGTCCGTGGCAGGTCCTGCGCCAGTTCGGCTGTATCGTCTCTACGGAGGTGTCATGGACGAGCTTTTTCTCCCTCTGGCCGCTGTTCAGAACCCTGGTACTGCAGAACTAAGCGACTTCACACGCGCGGTCGAACTATTTCTCAAGTTCGTGCTGGATCAGCGAGACTATTTCGGGTTCCTGTGGGAAGATGATATCGAGCTGTATTCCATGGCGCAGGAGACTTTTGCGCTGGACGTCCCTCGCGCAGGCGCTACGCTTCGCGACGTCATTCCGCGCATCAACGTCGAGCGCTTGGACGCACACGGCCTTCGTGGAAGGCCCCTGCGTTTCAAGTTCAATGTTCTTGCCTCGCTTTCTCGCCGCTGGGATCGCATAAAGGGAAGCCTGTCGATTCGCGGATGGTTCAAGCAGATGGTCGAGGCAATTGATGCGATCCTGGATTCGCTACTCGACGCGGCTGGGGGTGTCGGCGGGCTGCTCAAGGAATTCAAGGATGCCCTGGTTGCGCTCGCCCCGGAGACATGATGGCAGCTCCCATCCTGCCGGGCGAGTGATGAGAACCGAGTGCAGCAGGCTCATGGCACCGTGCGCGCGTTCACCGATCGCAGGCCACGACATCTGGTAAGCACCTGTATTGACTGTCGTATGCCATCACTTTCCACGGGAGACCTCACATGCCCCAGTATTTGATTGAACGCAACATTCCAGGTGCAGGCAACCTCGCGCCAGCGGACCTGAAGGCGATCTCGCAGAAATCGTGCGGTGTTCTGAATCAGCTCGGTCCGCAAATTCAGTGGGTGCATAGCTACGTCACGGCCGATCAGATACACTGCATCTATCGCGCGGCCAACGAAGAGATGGTCCGCGAACACGCGCGACTTGGTGGTTTCCCCGCTGATCGAGTGTCGGAGATCAAAACAATCATCGATCCGACAACGGCAGAGTAGCGGTTCCCGGACCGCGCGCGGCACTCGTGAAAATCGCCTCGGCCGCTGAATCGGGGAGTCAGCTGCCTGAGGTTTACCGGATGTTGCAGGTGAACCTCAGGCAGCCAATCCGTCAGCGCTCGTAGAATGGCGGCGGTTCGATTCCGAGTGCGCGAAGATAAACGTAGCCCTGGCCACGGTGATGTATCTCGTTGTCGATCGCGTACAGAAACATCGCGTAGCCCGCCATCTTCCACTGTCCAAATGCTGTGTCGACTTCCTGAAAACGATGCGGAGGGATGGCCGGCCACATCCTGTTGATGTCCGACGTGCAGTCATCCCAGAGCTTGAGAAGGTCCGCCTTGGTGGTCGGGTCAACGAGATCGGACGAAGTCCATTCGCCGGTGATCTCGCCACGCAGGATCGGGACTCCCATCTTGATCATTTCCATGGCCAGCACGGAGAACGGGCGCATTCCGCCAACGGAGTACGTGAACAGAGAGTCCTCTGGAAATGCCTCGATCACACGACGCGTGAGACGCCGGTGTCCTTGCCAGTCTTCGAGGAGCTGCTCCGGGCTGATCACAACAGTGCTGCTGGACGATGTCGACATGGCTGGTTGGGTAGCAGGGTTCTGTGAAAATTATATGATGTGATTCGACTGCGCCTTCATCGAGGTACGGATCCGTCCTTCAGGACGAATAGTTTCCGTATCGCCGGTTCACTATGTAGATCCCCGTGATCACGAGCGCACCGCCCGCTATCTGGCTCGCAATCAGGGGTTCACCCAGCAAGGGGATGGCAAGCAGTGCCGTGAGCGGCGCCTGCGCGAGTACACCAACGGAAGTCACCGTAGCCGGAAGATGCCCCAGGGCATAAGTGACTGCGAGATATCCCCCAACTTGTGTCACTACACCGAGTCCGATCAACGACATCCAGGCGTGCATCGAGTACCCTGTCAGAGGTGTCCGGACGACAAGACATAGCAGCAGCAAGGTCACGCTGCTGGCTGTCACAGCCAGAGCCGTGAGAGTCAGCGTGTCCATTTGTGGGCGAACACGTTCAATAGTCAGCAAATACGCCGCGAAAAATATCGATGCGCCAACCGCCATCGCATCACCGGCACCGAAGTTCGCATGATTCAGCGCATCGTGTCCGACGATGAAGGCACTGCCGAGGAGGGCGAAAGCGAGCCCGACCCAGAAGATCGCGCGCGGCGCCTTCCTGAAGATCAGCCAGCTGCCAAGCCCCACGATAATCGGAGCATTGTTTCCAAGCAGTGTCGCATTCGCTGCCGACGTATCGAGCACGGCGGAGTTGAACAGCGCGAGATCAAATGCGAAAAAGACTCCGGCGAGCACGCCGAGCATCACGGGCCGGAATCCAATGCGATTCTGGCGGCCGCGGATCAGCCATATTGGCACAAGCACAAGCGTCGCGACGAGCACCCGATAGAAGGCGGATGCGGGCCCCGAAACCCCGGCCCATCGAACGAATAAGGCCGACCACGCGATACAGATCACCGCGACGGCGAGCACTGAATAAGCCAGCCAGGGACGGGACAATGCAACGTGCCCGACTGACGACTCGCCGACCGTCGATGTCATCGCACTCCGCGCAGGCGCCGCGATGTAAGCTCGATCAACAGCGATGCGAGCAGTATCCCAAACAGCACGGACGACGGGACTTCCTCTTGCAGCGGTGTACGGTCGTCGACCGTGGGAGAGCGAGGGCCCATCCTGTCAACCATATCCGCAAGGGGCGCCGGATCGGCGAGCGAGTCATGCACGGCGAGTATGTGCGGAGCGTACGCGACGGCCGCTACGACGCGCGCCAGCCATGCGCGGTGTGCGGCCACCGGATCTGCGATGGTGTCGTTGTCCGCCATTCGCCTTCGCCAGATATCCTTGTAACTCACCCGAACGACGCGGCCGTCTCCGAACCGCGACGCTCGCACATCGCCACCTGATCCTCTCTCAAGGACGACGGGTGCCTTTCCACGCGGTCCGACAGCGCTGGCATCAGCAAGCGTTACGAGACCCCCGCCGCTCCGAACGAACGCACCAGCGCCGCGCGCAACGAAGGTCGCGGTAGTGTCCACCGCGATCAGCGCTGCGTAACGAGAGGTGTCTGGTGTCGCAGGGTTGCCTTCGCGTACATCAACTCCCGGTGCAACGTGTGTAATCGCATCGATCACCCAGCCGCGTTCGGTCAGTGCCTCAATGGTGAATTTCGTTTCCCAACTTGCGGAGCCTTCCACGAGCACCCTCCGGAATACCACGGAGTCAGGCACGGCTACTTTGGCCCTCGTCGCATCGACGGCGAGCGCAATGCCGCTCGAAGCGCCGGGGATCTCGAAACGAATGCCGTTCGTTCCGACTATTGCACTGTCGATCGCGCCACCATGTTCGTCTATTCGCACCACACTTTTCGCTGGCGCCCACGCATCCAGTTCCGAAACCCCTGCGGGATCGACCACACGAGTAAGCACCGCGGCCACAGGAACGACTCGCGGAGCGTCCCAAGTGACGCGGCTTCCGGCTCGCTCGATCGCCGCAACCCAGTCACGTTCCGACGGTGTTAATATCGAATCCAGCGTCAGATGAATTCTGCCAGGTGACGTGATACTCCAGTGCGGCAACGAACTCGCCACTACTCCGCCCTTTGCCGATTCCGCCAGTGTGGACTGCCCAAGCGGCGACCATGCGCGCATCAACAGAATGCCGAGCAGGGCGACGCTCAGCACGCGGAGCACCCACTCACCTGCGCGGCGACCGCTAACGGGTGAGGGCATACACTATGATATTTACGCCGAACTTCGTATTGTCGATCGCGTTGAACCGCTTGCTCTCAGGGTGGTAGTTCCACTCGGAGCTGTAGTCCTTGCTGCTGTAAAGCAGCGCGATACGCCCATCGCGCATTACTCCCTGGAGATTCTTGTGAACAAGGTTGTCACCCCAACCATTCAACTCCTGACTGGTTGTCGGCGGCCCGTTATCGAATTTGAAGAACGCACGATACAGCTCGTGATCATTCGGAATATCAACGGGCTTGCCAACCGCAATTGTTATTTCTTCCATCGCGGTCCTGTGAAACACGCCATCGATGTCGTGGTTGTGATCGTCGACGAATATCATTCCCCCACGATCCAGGAGCTTCCTTATGTTGCCACGCTCCGCGGCGGAAAATCGGACAGGAAGATGTCCTGTGATGTACACCAGTGGATACTCCAGAACTGCGTCCGAGGCGAGCGGCACGTTCACACCACTCGGTGCGAGCGCAATGCTGGTGTATTGCGCGACGGAATCGATGAGATTCGCCGGCACCAGCGGCGCGGAATCCCAATCCCCGGAATCGTACTGGCCGGTGCAGAACACAAACCGACTCATTGCACGCCACCCCAGGCGCCATTCCATGGAAGCGAAGCGTCACCCTTCCGCGGAGCGCCCAGCAGCGCGCGTCGCGCGCGGACAAGCGCATCGGTAGCGTCCTTCCCAGCACGCAGTGCGTCGACGGCCTGACCGAGAGCTGTTGCAAATACTGGATTGCTTGCGGTCGCGCGGGCGCGGAGCCGAATGAGTGCATCGACGAAATGGGCTGGATCCGAGGTGGCGATTGCCAGCGCCTCGTCGAGCGAGCGACTCAATCGTGCTGACGTTGTATCGGCACGGGACCGTTGTTCCGCGACACTGTTAGCCAGTCCCTTCTCCTTCCCGGTGAGTCGCACCTTCTCGATATTGACGACCACCCGCGGAGGCCGGCCGCGCAGATACAGCCGATTTGCAAGCCGCGCGCGATCCAGCGCACGTGCCGCGGTCGTCATGAACGGAAGTGCCGCGTTTATCTCACCGATGTTGAGCGAGCGCTCTGCGTCCCACATCGCATCGTACGCCTGCTTCAGATCACGATTCAGTACGAGCTGCGGGTTGAGTTCCTCATCGTCACCCTCGACGCCGCTCGAGCCACCAGCCTCGTCCTGCTCGTACAGAATGTTGTAAACGTTCTTTCGAAGATCGGCCTCATCTGCACCGATTCGACCCGACGAGCTCACGTACTCGCGCGGCGCGAGTACGGGCCGCTTCTTCAGCAACGACTCGGCAGAAACAATCAGCATCCGCTGTGTTAGCAACGATCGCTCCGTGGGTGGCGGCGGCGCTGCCTCGACGGCGAGCGAGTCGTACTCGTCCGCTCGTGCAACCCGGAAAGTTCGCGTGTCGGATGTCGAGGTACCTGGCCCGGTCAACGTGTTGTTGTCCGAAACAACCGCGCGCACGGACAGGATCGCCCCCTCCGTCAGCCCGAGCGGCGCTACTGCGAGAGAGGCGTGGAGCTCCCCCGATTTCGCGCCACCAAATCGTGTTTCACCAAGCGAACTCGTCCGCGATTTGAAGACCTCACCGGAGCCCGTGGTGACTGTGTATTCGAAATGACCACTCGCCAGGCCAACGTCGTCTGTTGCTCCAGCCGAGAAGGTCATCGGCCCCGGTGGAACACGACGCCAGACGGTGTCGCGCGCCGGCAGATTGAGGACAACGGACGGAGCCTGATCGGCCAGAGGAATGATCGCAAGCACGCGATCATAGTTTCGATCGGTGAGCGAAATCGTGGTAGCGGCTGCCGGCATCGTGAAAGTGACCGCCCACCTCCTGCCAAGCTCACCAACGTCCAGATCGTGATTGGCCAGGCTGGCACCTATGCCCGCAGCCTTCCCAGCGCCAGTGACGGTGACACTGCTTCCGACCAGTGCGTTGACCGCTGAAGGATCGTCGATCGTCTCAACGTCGCCGTGCGCGTATGCCGGTGGCGTCACGCGCACCGTCACAGCCAGCAGCCGATTGGGAGCCTTTGTGTTCACCCCCACGCTCGTGAGCGTATCGTGAACTGTGACGGCCCTGCGCCCCGACGCCAGCGTCAATGCGGCCGCGAACGCGCCGGCCATCACGGAGAGCGCGACGCCGGCATAGATGACCGGCGTGATCACCGCCGGGCGAATGAAAATGTCGATGTTCGAGCGATCAATTTCAGATTCAAGAAGACTCTTGTCGCCCGTGACGAGTGGATCGCTTGCCGTGACGAGCGCGTACTGCAACGATGGCGTACGTTCTTCCATCCACAATGCAACTCGTCGCGCCGAAAGAACGAATCGTCCCCGCCATAGCACCCAGCAACCCGATAGTACGCCGGTGGCGAGCGCGATATCCCAATCCCACCCACGCAGGCCGCTGCCACGAGTCCACGCACCAGCAATCAGCTCCAGAGCCAACACGGCAAGCAGCACCGCGCCGGTCCAGAGCATCGCAGAAATCAGCAGAACCACCCGTAACTGCGACCGGGTCCGCGCAACACGCCGCTCGGCAGTCATCGCTCCCCCCCAACGCTGGACTGTGCGCGGCGGAGAACCATTTCGAGGATCACAAGCAGTATTGCGAGCACGATCAGCCAGCGGGAGATCGGAGAGGTAACGTCAGTTGCAACCGGGAAGTCGGTAGCACTCGCAAGGTTGCCAGCGCTGCCTGTCACAAGTGCCGCGAGCGCGGTGTCAGGCGCGGAGCTCACATGCTGGCACGGCTCCGACAACGATTCGTGAAACTTGACGAACGCCGGACGCAGGATCATGTCGCCGGCACTGTCCAGTGGTATCAGAACGGATTTGCGGCAGGTGAGACCACTGTCGCGCTCGATTGCGGCCGGATCGCCGTCCGCCCATCGCGCAATCACTCTCGCTCCTCGGAGCGAATCGACCGTGAAGCGCCAACGACGCTCGAATCGACCTACCAGAACGTTGCCACCAGCGACCACGGCTCCGATCGTGTCGATCCTGTTTCGCGCCAGTGCGAAGGCTGGTCGCGCAGCGCCGAGAAACTCTGGAGTCGACGGCTGGAATGCAGCCGAGTCGAGGGTCGCCGGACGAACACGCACTAACCGCGCTCGGCCGCGCCACTGTTCGCGAATTGCTGCGGTGGCGCGGTCACGCTCACCCCCCACCACAGGCGACACGACAACAAGCAATACCGAGTCTGCGCCATTGCGCACCCGTTGACCAGCACGCAACGCAGCAAGGAGTCCCACTGAGAGCGATCCCGATGCGTCCGACCCCGCCCTGTTCACCAACGAATCAGCGGAACCGACCGACCAGGCGCTGGTGTCAAAGGCGATCAGCGCGTCACCCGGCCGCATCAGTGCGCGCACGCTATCGCGTACCTCCGCGACGTTCGCAACCGCGCCTGACACATCCGCTGCAATCACCCGCGCGATCTTCTCGCGCGTTGGAGTGACGACCGGACGCGCCAGGGCTGTACCTACGAGCATGATCGTGAGAACCCGGATAACGAGAAGCAGAAGATCCGAGAATTGAAGCATCCGTGCTCGTGCGGAGATCGCTGCATCCGGGACGAATCGCGCCGTTGGGAATGCGATGGAACGGGGCCTCCGCGTTACAATGAAATGCAACACGATGACGGCGCATGATGCTGCGCCAGCCGCCAGCAGGAATTCTGGATCCAGGAAAGTCATGTGCGCGCTTGCAGGGACACGTCAGACGGCCCTGGATACATTCGGTTCGTCCCCGACTATGCGCCGGACGGCATGACTCACAGGTTCCTGACCGGTAACAATCGCGCGATAGGCGACCCCGCTTGCAAGCCAACGTGCCGACGTCGCCTCCCGCCATCCTCCAAACGCACGCAGATACTCCTTGCGCGTGTCGCCCGAGAGTGATCGGCGTATAGCTTCTGCTTCGGGGTCCATCACCAGCGACACCGTCGATGGCGGGTCCATCTCCTCCTTGGCGATGATGTGCAGCGCGTACACGTCGCGGCCTGACGCGATGAGTTCGCGCGCGGTACGCAAGATGTCCTCGAGGTCGCCGAGAAAGTCGCTCACAATGACGACGCGCGCGGCCCGGCGTGCGGCAAGCGCGATTGACGGCGCGACCGGCATATCGCCTGCTACCTTGACCTGCTGAAGCATGCGAATCACCTCAGCCACGATTCCGCGGCGTGTACGCGGCTGGATCGTCGCGCTCGAATTGCCCGCGACCATGACACCCGCCGGATCCCCGCTCGAGTGCGCAACAGCCACAAGCGCCACTGCCAGCTGTTGCGCAAGGGTCCACTTGGAGTCGATGCCATCGGGAAACGCCATCGACGCGCTTGCGTCGAGCACTATGTACGTCGGCGTCACGGCACGTTCTTCGGATATGCGAACGTGCGCGCGATCGCTGCGCGCGAACAGCTTCCAGTCGATCCGCCGCAGGTCATCACCCTGCCTGTATGCGCGGTATTCCGTGAATTCCGCCGAACTCCCGCGCACCCGTGAGGGGTGAATGCCCGGCACCGCAATGCGCGACGCGCGACGCGCGCGCCATCTCAGTCCGCGCACGGCGTCGAGCAGCGCACCGTACATCAACTTGTCACTGCCATCGTCGTGCGGCGTGCGCCGCATCGTCACACTCTTATGTCGCTCTTCGGCGCCGGTACATGCTCGAGGAGGTCATCCACGATCCGTTCCGCGGACAAACCCTCGGCCTCAGCGGCGAAGTTGAGCAGGACCCTGTGCCTGAGAACCGGGTGTGCGACACGTCTGACATCCGCCGGTGTCACGGCATTTCGGCCGGCCAACAGCGCGTGGGCCTTGGCACCAAGCACGAGAGCCTGGCCGGCGCGCGGGCCAGCGCCCCATCGCGCAAATTGTCTGACCAACCGTGTTGCGTCCTTCTCCTCGGGCCGCGTGGCGCGAACAAGTCGTGCAACATATTGCAGCACCACATCGGCCACCGGGACATCCCGTACCATTCGCTGAAGCGCGATCGTCTGAACGGCGTCGATCACCGGTTCAAGCGGAGCGTACTCGCGCCCAGTTGTGTTGCGCAGAATTGCGATTTCCGCATCTTCGTCAGGATACGACACACGGATGTCGAAAAGGAAACGATCGAGTTGCGCCTCCGGGAGCGGGTATGTCCCCTCCTGCTCGATCGGATTCTGCGTCGCCAGAACGAAGAACGGTGCCGGCAATGGCATCGTCTCGCCAGCAACCGTTACGCTGTGCTCCTGCATCGCCTCGAGCAACGCAGCCTGCGTGCGCGGTGGCGCGCGATTGATCTCGTCAGCAAGGAGTATGTTCGCGAATACCGGACCCTGAACAAAACGGAACAGACGCGCATGTGATGCGGCGTCTTCCTCCATGACTTCCGTCCCCGTAATGTCCGATGGCACAAGATCCGGCGTGAACTGGATTCGGCGAAACCCCAGTCGCATCGCTTCTGAGACTGAGCGGATCATGAGCGTCTTCGCCAAACCGGGCACGCCAACAAGGAGGGCATGGCCGCCAGCCAGCAGCGCCATGAGAATCTCGTCCAGTACTCTCTCCTGACCAACGATCCGACCAGCAACCTCCGCGCGCAGTCGCGCGGCGGTCTCCAACAGTTCGGCGCGCTCGTGCGGAACTGACGATCCGTGCGCCGCAATTGATGATGCAGTCATTGAAGGCAATACGACGTGATTGGAGTGGTCGTTGAGCAATTCGCGCCATGATTACGACACACTCTCCTGGCGCGTTACGCGGGTAGCGGAAGCCTCACTTTCGCCTTGCTGGATCGAACTGGAATTATCCAGAAAGCGTCGCCGTCGAACCAGAAGATGGCGAGCTGGCGATAGCGATCTGCGAGATCGATCACCATTCGCAGATCCAACGCAATCGCGATGCTTTCCTCACAGTGAGTCCCGTCGGGGCTGCACGCAGTTACACGCAATTGAGTCCCCATCAACGCCGCCACTTCCTGCTGTAAGCTAGCCGCGAGACGCTCGTTTTCGGCGGCCGGGTGCCTCAGCCCCATGGGGTCGTGTGCTGTAATGATTCCGAACGTTCGTTCGAAACCCATATCGCAGAGCGATTGCCGACTTGGCCCGTCGATCCCGCGGCGGAGGTCGATCGTGTGCGGCGGAGTCGAGTCGAAATGGAGGAGCGTCTCGGCGAAAGCCCCCCAGCCGGCCGTATGGTCAGGTGATGGCAGTCGTCCCACTGGTACCGAGAGTCGCTGGCGCTTCGAGCGGAAGCGACACGGTAAATGCGCTTCCCTCACCAACCTTGCTCGACACGGTAACGTCGCCGCCAAGGAGTCGTGCGAGTCGGCGGGTCACGCTCAGTCCAAGACCGGTGCCTCCGACCCTCCGCGTGCTGGGCTGCTCGACCTGCCAGAACGCATCGAAAATCTGGTCGCTATGCTCTGACGCGATACCGATGCCGGTGTCACGCACAACGTAGCGAACCGCCGGTCCGTCGTGCTGCACGATCAGCGTGACTCGGCCCGCAGGGGTGAATTTCACCGCGTTCGAAAGCAGATTCACCAGGATCTGTCGCACCTTCCCGCTGTCGGTTGACATCGGGAGGGGATAGCCAGTCTCGACAACTTCGAGTGGCAGCCCCCTCTCGCGCGCCAGCGGTTCCACGAGCGTCGCAGCGTCGTGCGCGATCTCGTTCGCGTCCACGTCTTCAGCAGCCACGACTTCGCGGCCCGCGTCGACACGCGAGTACGAGAGGATCTGATCGATGAGATGGAGCAGGTGTTGCGCGCTCGCCTTCATTCGGCCCAGCTGATGCTTCTGCGCGTCGTTGACCGGGCCAGTGATTCCATCAGCGAGAAGCTCCTCGTAGCCGATGATAGCGGAGAGCGGAGTCCGCAATTCATGCGACATTACAGCGAGGAAGTTGCTCTTGGCCGTGTTTGCGCCCTCAGCGATCTCACGAGCTTTCTGCTCGCCAGCCAGCAGTTCCTCACGCACGCGGTCGCTCTCGAACGCCATGTGAGCGGCCCAACTCACAATCCATAGAAATATTGCGACGGTCGCGAGCACATAAAGCGATACGCCGAATGGTGTGTCATAGAACCCGCTCTTTTCGCCAGCGAGCCGAAACCATCCGAGCAGAAATGGAACCACTACCGCGGCCGGAACGAGTCGTCTTGCAACGGTGCCTGCTGCCCCTGGATCTACCAGCAGTCTGGGAAGGCCGCTGGACCGCCGCGCGAAAATGATTCCGAGCGCGAGTACGAACAGACACGCAGCGCTGCTGATCGCCATTCCTGAGTATTCGCCCATCGAATACAGGCGCGTGACGCCGAACGCATAACCGATAAGCCCGAGGAAACCGACGGTGCCACCAAGCAGACCAATCCAGTGAGCCGTGCTCTTCCCCGTGCGGTCGTCGAAATGCAGCGACACAATACCGAGTGCGGTGAGAAGGACGCCTGCCACGGTGTTGAGAGCCATTCGACCGGGAGGGTCCCACGGCGCGCGTCGCAGCTGGTCACTGAACATGAGGAGGTCGAGGCCGAGGTTCCGGCCGACGATCCACGCCGCCAGTTCAATGAGCGCGATGAGAATTCCCAGGCAGGCTAGTACGATCGATGCAACGCGAAGGGCGAACGGTCGTTCGCGCCTGGCCGCAAAGGCGAGGGCAGTCCCGGTCAAGGCAAATGAAACGCAGCTCAGCGGGAGCATGGCGACGCCGCCCGGATAGAACCCCGTAGTGGGGTCCAGGCCGCGATACCACTCGGATAGTGTCGCGATCGACACCACAACGACGAAGACAGCCGCCGCGAGCGGGACCTGCTCGAAGAACCGAATTACACGGGCCTGGCCGCTCGACTGATTCATTCGAATTGTGAAGGGTACACGAATGATGGAAAGCTGTCCTTAATTTTCGGAGACTGCAACCGCTCGGAAACAGTTGTGGAACAGTGTGGGACAGTTGCGGAGGCAACCGCGCCTTCACTCACCGCTCCGCCTCGATGGTCCCGATCCTGGCTGGCCAGCGCCGCTGGCGGCGAAATGGTTCTTCAGGTGTGCGCCGCAACGGCGTTATCATGCTGGGTAATCGATGATATCAGCGTCTTTTCACTCATTTCGGCCCAATCCTGAGCGGGCCTGGTCCTTGCCCCACGCCAGACAATGCTGAACGACCCTGATCTGCTCCTTCGCAACGACATCTGTCTAAGGCTCACGGAAGCGCGTGCTCGCACGCTGTTGCTGGTAAGCGCACTGTCCGAGGACGATCTCCGCATCCAGCACGATTCGCTGATGAGTCCCATTCTCTGGGACCTGGGGCATATTGCGCACTTCGAGGAGCTCTGGCTCACGCGCAACCTCTCTGGAACTATCGAGTTCTCCGAAATGCCTGGAATGTACAATCCATTCGAGCATCCTCGTGCCACGAGAGCCGCGCTGCCACTACCGTCGCTCGCTCACCTTGTAAACACGGCCGCCGAGATTCGCGCAGATGTAATAGAGACCCTGCTTCACACCAACTTCCAGTCCGCGCAAACGCTGCTTGCTGACGGTTTCGTGTACAACATGGTTCTTCAGCATGAGTACCAACACAACGAGACCATCCTTCAGACACTCCAGTTGAAGACCGGCATACCTTATCGCGCCCCGCGCGTATCGGCCCAGCCGCGCGGACGCAGGCCTGACTTCCACCAGGGGATCCGAATCCCGGCAGGTGACTATCCGATCGGCACCGATGATCGGTCACGAGCGTACGACAACGAGCGACCGCGTCACTTCGTCACTATGCCGGCATTCGAAATAGACGCTGCCCCGGTGACGAATTCGGCTTACGCGGCGTTCATCGCCGATAGTGGATACGAACGGGAGGACCTCTGGTCGGAGCCGGGTCGAGCTTGGCTCTCCGATTCGGCTGCCACGGCACCAAAATACTGGGAACCGAGTCTTGACGGGTGGATCGCGCGAACCATGGACGTTACTGCTCCGCTCGCTCCCGATAATCCAGTATGTCACGTGTGCTATTACGAGGCCGAGGCGTTTGCAGCGTGGGCTGGCAAACGTCTTCCGACCGAGTACGAATGGGAGATTGCGGCATCATGGAATCCCGTCACCCGACGCGCGCAACGTTTTCCGTGGGGCGATGAGGAACCTACCAGATTGCTCGCCAACGTCGATCAGCTCGGTTTCAGCACCGCGCGTGTCGGCGGCTTCGAGCGCAATGTTTCGCCACTGGGATGTTACGGAATGATCGGCGACGTATGGGAGTGGACGTCGAGCGACTTCGCCGGCTATCCCGGCTTCGTCGCGTTCCCATACGCGGAATACTCCGAGACATTTTTCGGGAGCGAATACAAAGTTCTTCGCGGCGGCTCGTGGGCCACGCGTGCCGGTGCCATACGCAACACGTTCCGCAACTGGGATTACCCTGTGCGTCGTCAGATTTTCAGCGGCTTTCGTTGCGCTCGTGACATTTGATCGCACGCGCATGGTACGCGACCTGCGCGAGGGGCTCCTGGCGCAGCCGCGACGCATTCCATCCAAATACTTCTACGACGAACGCGGATCTCAGCTATTCGACGAGATTACCCGCCTGCCGGAATACTATCCAACCCGGGCCGAGCGGGCGTTGCTGCTTCGCTGCGCCCGAACAATCGTTGGAATCGCCGCGCCACACACACTGGTAGAATTGGGGGCCGGAAGTGCGGACAAGACGCGCATTCTGCTCGACGAGATGCTGCGCATTGCGCCGGCCGACGCTACATACGTCCCCGTAGATGTGAGTGCTGACTTCCTCGCCGCCTCTGCGGCTCAACTGAGGGCGGAGTATCCTGCGCTGACTATTCGACCGGTTGCAGCGGATTTCTCCACGCATTTTTCGCTTTCCGCGCATCCGTCACCCGCGCTGCACGTTTTTCTCGGTAGCACGATCGGCAACTTCACGCCAGACGATGCGATCCGGCTCGTCTCGAGTATCCGTGAGCGAATGGCCTCGGCTGACTTCTTCCTGCTCGGCGTCGATCTCCGCAAGGACGCGGCGCTGATCGAGCGCGCATACAACGATACTCGCGGGGTAACTGCGCGGTTCAACAGGAACATGTTGACGGTAATCAACGACTGCCTCGGCGCAGACTTCGACCCATCACGGTTCGGCCATAACGCAGTGTACAATACCGAGCATCATCGAATCGAGATGCGCCTGATTTCATGTGGCGATCAGCAAGTCGATATTCCTGGCGTAGGTCGCCTGACATTCAAGGACGGAGAGGCCATTCTGACGGAGTTCAGCTACAAGTACGATTACGATCTTGCGGCAGAGCTGCTGAGCGGCAGTGGACTCGTCCTGCGTGAATGGTTCACCGACGACGCGGGCCTGTTCGCCCTCGCGCTCGCAAGTCGTTGACGAATGCACGCGCGGCCTGAAGCGATGCGGGCGCTTGTCGAATCGCTGTTTGAAGCGCCGACAGCAGCACGACCCGACGCCTCGATGGGGGCAGAGCTGGAGCTGATACCGATTCGCGATGGCTCACTCAGACGTGTGTCGATCGAGGCCACGGCAGACGGGCCCGGCAGCGCGGACGTCGCCCGGGATGCAGCTCGGACCCGCGGGTGGACGGAGACGACCGACGAATACGGCGCGCCCAGCTGGGTAATGCCGAATGGCGGCCGGCTGGCCTACGAGCCCGGCGGTCAGTTTGAGATCATCTCGCCCGTGTTCGAGTCGGTCCGTGCCCTAGCCTCCTTTTTGCGTGATACCGTTGCTGTATTGCGTCAATCGGGTCGAAGCGCTGGTGTACAACTCCTTACCATCGGCATCGACCCGTACAACACAATCGAGTCCGTCCCTCTCGAGCTGCACGCGCCACGATACGACGCCATGACCACCTACTTTGATTCAATTGGTCAATCTGGCGTGCGCATGATGCGACAGACCGCTTCGCTGCACGTCAGCGTCGAGCTCGGGCCAAGCGTGATGGATAGATGGGCGCTCCTGAATTCACTTGCGCCGTATCTGACTGCGTCGTATGCGAACTCGAGCGTCTACGCGGGCGAGACCACTGGCTACGCGAGCTATCGTTCACGCTTGTGGCAGACGCTCGACAACACACGAACGGGCTTGCCGTTTGACCAAGCCGATCCGATTGGTGCATACGCTCGGTTCGCGAGCCGTGCGGGACGCATCCTGGACGATGACAGAGCTCACCTCACAACCCTGTTTCCCGAGATTCGTCCCCGCGGATATTTCGAAATCCGGTCTCTCGATTCGATGGAGCCCGATCGAATCGAGGCTGCACTGATGTTCATCTCCGGACTCATTCACGATCCCGGAGCTGCTGCGTCGGCGCAGCAAGTACTCGGTGCGCCCGACGCAGCGCTGCTTGGTCGAGCCGCCGAGTACGGCAGATCCGACCCATTCATCAATGCGCGCCTCGAGTCCCTCGAGAAGATTGCCGCGGAATCGTCGCGGCAAGGTACGCCGTAATGCACGAAACGATGACGAACCTGCTCGAGTCGTACGGCTACATCTTCCTGTTCCTCGTGGTGGGAGCCGAGAGTCTGGGCATACCCGTTCCGGGGGAGACTGCCCTCGTCACGGCCGCGGCGTACGCTGCCTTGGGGCATCTCGACATCTATGTCGTTGTGGGCATAGCTGCAGCGGGCGCCATTCTGGGAGATAATGGCGGATACTGGATTGGCCATCGCGGCGGGATGCCAGTCGTCCAGCGGTGGGGCCGGATACTTCACATCAATGAGTCGCACATCAATCGCGCACACGCCTTTTTCCAGAGGCACGGCGGCAAGACGGTCTTCATTGGCCGTTTCATTGCCATTCTCCGGACGTGGGCCGCCGTCCTGGCCGGTGTAGCGCGGATGCCCTATCGCACTTTTCTGTTCTACAACGCGACAGGCGGAATCCTGTGGGCCGCACTGTTCGGCAGTCTCGGCTATTTCTTTGGCCGAAACATTCCCAAGCTCGATCACCTGATTGGTCAGGCGAGCCTCGCTGTCGTGCTACTCGTCGCGCTCATCGTCGTCCTCGCAATCTTTCTCAGATGGTTCCGCGCGAATAGTGACAGGATCGCCGAGAGTTCTGCCAGTGGGTGGCATCGCAGAGTTCACAGCTCGGTACTCGATAGATACGGACGCAGGTATCCGCGCATATGGAACTTCGTTTCCGACAGATTCGCCCGCGGAGAATATCTTGGCCTTCACCTCACGATCGGACTGGTCCTGAGCCTGGGCGCCCTATGGCTCTTCGGCGGGATTACCGAAGACGTGATTCATCATGATCCGCTCACACAGCTCGACGTCCTGATCCTGCACTGGTTCCGTCACCACGCCACGCCATTCGGCGATGCACTGATGAACGCGATCTCTCTGGTCGGATCGCCGGGAATCGTCGCGCTGATTGCCGTTGTGGTCGGGCTGTTCCTCATCGCACGTCGGAGATGGATAGTACTGGGTGGCTGGACAGCGGCATTCGCGGGTGGCGCCGTACTTGACTGGTCGCTCAAACGAATCATTCAGCGTCCACGTCCACCGGGTGCGCTCCTGTTCATGCATCGGTTCAGCTACAGTTTCCCGAGCGAGCACGCGATGGGATCGTTTGTCGGCTATGGTATGCTGGCATACCTGCTCATAACATTCTGGGCGACGAGGAACAGCACACGCGTGTTCATTGCGGTCGCTGCTCTCCTGCTTGTACTGGCGGTTGGGTTCAGCCGTTTATATCTCGGCCTTCATTATTTCAGCGACGTTGTCGGCGGCTACGCGGCGGGTGGCGTGTGGCTCGTGGCGTGCATATCGGGAATCGAGGTTGCCCGCCGGCAGCCACGGCTTTCAGGCTACTGACACCGCCGGTGTTCCGAGGCGCAGACGTTCCTCTGCGATTTCGAAGTCTTCTCGCCTGACGTGCAGAGAGGTTGGAATATCTGGAATTCGTACCACTCGCTCCGTGAGTCCGAACGCCGTCTCCGTTGCGCCGAGGAAGAGGTAGCCGCCGGGAGTTAGCGATGCGCCGAGCCGGTCGAGGACGTCTTTCTTCGTCATCGTGTCGAAATAGATGAGCACATTGCGGCAGAGTATGACGTCGAACTGACCCAGAGACCGGAAAGACTCAAGCAGGTTGAGCTCACGAAACGCGACACGGCGCCTGATGTCATCTGCGAGCCGGTAACCGTCCGGCGTACTTATGAAGAACTGGCGCAGAAACCGCTCGGGAAGTCCGCGCTGGACTTCGATCTGAGTGAACAGCGCGCGCCGTGCGCGATTGAGAGCGTGTGAGGCAAAGTCGGTGGCGACCAGATCCACGCGGACTCCGCTCATCTGTACACCCATATCGGCCAGCAGCATCGCTACCGAGTACGCTTCCTGGCCCGTCGATGCTGCCGAGCTCCAGATACGCAACGCGCGACCGGCGCGCCGACAACGATCTGCCAGATCGGGCAATATCGTCGTTCGCAGCAGGTCGAACGGGATCGTGTCGCGAAAGAAGAACGTCTCGCCGGTGGTCATCGCGTCACAAACTGCTTTGATGAGCTCCTGGTGCGGGCCTGAGCGCAACGTCGCCACCATCTCGTTGACGGAGGAGAACCCATAAGCCTTCGCGACCGGCGGGAGTCTGCTCTCGAGCAGGTACTCCTTGCCAGGGCCAAGTGCAAGGCCGCTTTTGGTGCGCAGCAGCGCACTCAGATACGAATAGTCGTCAGATGTAATCACGAACGTACACAGCAGAGTGAGGCAACATGCGCAGAAATGGACTGTAGCGGGACGATCGAGCAGGGAATTCCGGACGAGACGACGCTTCCGGGCATACCCCAGACCACACTCGTCTGCTCGTCCTGAACGATCACTCTGCCGCCGGTTGCGGCGACAGCTTCACACCCTTCGCGGCCGTCGTCGCCCATCCCCGTGAGCACGACAGCCAGCACTCCGTTGGGGAACGCCTGTGCGGCGGTCCTGAACATCGGATTTGCAGCTGGCCGGCAGTGGTGTTCCGGCGGATCCGAGGTGACTCGAACCATCGGGGAGCGTGCGATTCCGGCGCCCACGACGGTCAGGTGATGATCGCCGGGAGCTACATAAACACGACCCGGCATGAGCGGTTCGCCGTCACGTGCCTCCGCGCACGGAAGGGATCCCTCGCGCGCAAGACGCTGGGCGAACATGGTCGTGAAGATTGGAGGCATGTGTTGCGTGACGAGCACTGGGAGCGGGAAGTCACGCGGCAGCCCACGTATGATCGTCGCGAGCGCGTTCGGTCCGCCGGTGCTTGCGGCAAGCGCGAGAACTTGCGGCTCAAATTCGCCAGCCGCGGAGATCACGCGCTCCGATCTCGATGCGGCGGCATCTGAACCGGCAATAGCGCTCTCCCCGGGGGCGCGCTCCGTCGCAGCTGGCGCCACCGCCCGGATCTTGGCGATAATGCTTGATGCGACGGTTTCGACACCGAATGCGCCAGTGCCGCGGGTCGAAGGCTTGTGTACGTAGTCTACGGCGCCGAGCGCCAGAGCGCGCATCGTTACCGATGCACTCTGCTGGGTGAGAGCGCTAGTCACGAGGACCCGGACGGCAGGAAAGCGCTGACAGATCAGCGGCAACGCCGTGAGGCCGTCCATGACCGGCATCTCGATGTCGAGCAGAACGACGTCGATTGGTTGCAGGCGCAACGCATCCAGCGCGTCGCTCCCGTTGGTGGCGGTCGTAACGACGCGCATGTCGGTCTGCGCATCCACCATACGCCCGAGCACGCCGCGCACTACCGCTGAATCGTCCACCACGAGCACGCGAATTGGCCTTGCGCGTTGCTTATTCACCGGTGTGACCGGTTGCAGGGTGAGATTGCTTGCTGAGCGTTATATGCCGGCGCGCAGCTTGCCGAGAAAGCTATCTACCGCGCCCCCAAGCCGCACCGCCTCTGCATTGAGAGCCGCCGCCGAACCGTTGAGCGTTTCGGCAGTGTGCCCCGACTCTGCGGCCGCTACGGTGACACCCGCGATATTGAGCGTCACATCAGCGGTACCGCGGGCTGCCTCGGTAACATTGCGCGAGATTTCACCTGTCGCCGCGTTCTGCTCCTCCACCGCCGCGGCGATGGTCCCGGATATCTGATTTATCGTGCCGATGACGGACGATATTTCGCCAATGTCATGCACGGCGTGGGTCGCGTCCTCCTGCACGCTCGCGATCTTGCGCTCGATTTCCTCAGTCGCGCGCGCAGTTTGCCGCGCAAGTTCCTTGACTTCATTAGCGACGACGGCGAAGCCCTTGCCTGCCTCTCCGGCCCGTGCCGCTTCAATTGTCGCGTTCAGGGCGAGGAGATTGGTCTGTTGCGCAATTGAAGTAATAACCTTTATGACCTGACCGATCTCCTTGCTACTCTGGCCCAGCTGGACCATAGTACTGCTCGCGCTCGACGCCTGACGCACTGCATGCTGCGCCACGGTCGACGCCTCCTGCACCAAACCGGCGATCTCGCGCACACTCGCCGAGAGCTCTTCCGCGGAGCTTGCGACGGTCTGCACATTCCGTGTCGCCTGCTCTGACGATGCGGCGACCGCCTGCGCCTGGCATGCGGTCTCTTCAGCAGATGCCGCCATCCCCTGTGCGCTCGTCTCGACTTCTGCGGCCGAGACGGTGACCATCTGCACCACACTCTTCACATCCCGCTCGAATTCATTCGCGAGCGCCACCTGCTCGGCCGCGCTGCTGACCATCCGTGCGACGTCGCGCAGCATTGTCAGGCGGCGTTCTGATGGGCGCAACTCGTCCGCTGAAAAGAATTCCATCACACCGATCACACGACCCTTCGCCAGGACGGGGAACGCGATCCCGCTATGGACGTTGGCGCGCTTTGCCATGGGTGAGCGCAGAGCGTCACCCTGCTCGGACATGTCGGCCGCAAAGACCAGATCGTGGCTTGCCCACGCGCGACCAGCCAGTCCCTCGCCCTGTTCGAACGTGCAATCGCGCGTCGCGCGTCTGAAGTCTTCGTCGACGCTGCCGGACTCGACCGAGTACCGAAGCATATTCGCCTTGCCGTCAAGGACCCAATACGTTCCGTACGACCACTTGAATGAGCTTCGCACCAGGTCAAGCGTGACCTTTGCGATGTCGTCGACGGAATTTCGTCCGGCGTTGGCCCGCAACACGGTGACGAGCACCTCCATGTCCTCTTCCGCTTCGAGTCGCGTCGCACGCTCGCGCATGCGCTCGAGAGCAGAGGAAACCAGCTCGGCAACACGACGCAATACGTCGATGCGCTCATCCGAGAGAGCGAGCGGCTCCATCACGAAGAAGTCGAGTGCACCGACGACCTCGCCACCGACCGAGAGCGGCAGTGCTATTGCCGCTGTGCAACCCGCAGCCTGTGCTACTTCTCCACGGCGATCCTGCAGATACTGCAGGTCATCGACTATGAAGACGTCGCGATAGCGCCAGGCCTTTCCGACCAGACCGTCCGCCTCGGCGTACGATGCGCTAACGGTAACTCTGTGGAACTCGTTATTGACGGCACCCGATTCGAGACTGAATCGCAGCCGCTCGCTCTGGTTATCGACGACCCAGTAAGAGGCAAATGGCCAGCCAAATCCGGCGCGCACTGCTTCGAGTGCACCGCGTGCAGCCTCGCCGGCGCTGCCGGCGCGTGCGGTTGCTCCGGCTACATGCATGATGACACGCGCATGGGTTTGCGCGTCGAACACCCTTGTCTCGAGTTCGTCAACGACCTGACGCTCGCGCAGTGCGCCTGAGCGTCTATCGGACTTGCGTCGCTCCTGTTTTGCGGCACCGTTGCCATTCTTCACTGGTGCGACAACGGGGTCAGTAAGGTCGTCGAGGTCGATTCGGGTCGTCATGCTGCGTATCTCGGTTTATGGGCGTGTACTTGATTCGTCCAGCAGGCGCGTCACGTCAACAACCGCGAGCAGCCCATGGTGCATCCTCACGACGCCGCTGCATATCCGCGCCCATGTGCTATCGAGACTGGCTGGAAGCCGCTCGAGAGTATGGGGTAGGACAGCCACCACGTCGCCAACTTCGTCCACGATCAGGGCGAACAATTCATCGCCGTCGCAAACAACGACATCCATCAAAGATTCGGACGCAGCCGCAGGAATCTCCAGCCGGCTGTGCATGTCGATCGCCGTCACTATCTGGCCGCGAAGATTCAGGAGACCCGCAATACAGGCCCTGGCAAGCGGCACGCGGGCGACGCTCTGATGGTTGATCACCTCCTGGACCGCAAGCACCGGAAGCCCAAACCATTGGCTCCCAACACGGAAGGTCACGACTTCGTCCGTCTGTACAAGCGTCGCTGTCATGAGATCTGGCCACCACGGACCTGCTTCATGTAGTACGCTACATCCAGCACTTCGGTGGCTGCACCGGCAATGACCGCCGTACCCAGGATCCCTGGGCGCACCGCGAGCAGTTCGAGATTCAGGACATCCTCAACAATGTCGCGAATGTCGCTCACTGCGATCCCGAAAGAGCTGCTCCCCTCGTTGAATACGATGACCGAGTTTGTCCGGCCCGAAGTAAAGGTTACAGAAGGGCCAGCCGGGATCAACGGCAACAATGATCCGCGGTACTGCACTACGTGACTCTCGCCGGCGGATTCAATGCGTTCGAACGGAATTTCCTCGAGCCGAGCGACCAGCGACAACGGTACCGCCTGCACAGCGTCGCCGCCCACTCCGAAGAGGAGGAGGCTGTCCTGCTTCAGCGCCGGCGATTCCGGGATGTCAGCAGCGATACTCGCAACGGTGGAAGTCTCAGTGCCCGAACGCATGGCGAGAGCCGCTGGATCGATGATCATCACCACGCGGCCATCGCCAAGAATCGTACAGCCAGCGTAGCATCGAACAGATCGCGTAAGCCGACCGATCGGCTTCACCACGATCTCCTGTGTGTCCACCACCTCATCCACGATGATACCGAAACGCGCAGCTCCTGCCTGGCAGATCACGAGCGTCGTGACGGCGCTGGGCTCCTGCTCCGGCAGACTGAGCGCGTTCGCAAGATCGATCACCGGAACCAGCTCGTTGCGAAGCCGGAACAACCGAACGTTATGAAGTATGTCGAAATGGGAAATCTCGTCCGCGGAAAGGCGGATGAGCTCCAGTACGCTCGCCTGCGGGAATGCAAACAGTTCCCCCCGTGCACTGACTATGAGCGACGAGATGATCGCCAGCGTGAGCGGCAGTCTGATGCGCACCGTGCAACCGCCGTCGCGAACTGACGTAATATCAACGGCGCCGCCGACATGTTCGATATTGCTGCGAACGACGTCCATCCCCACACCGCGCCCACTGAGATGCGTGACTGACGCCGCCGTGGAGAATCCGGGCTCGAACACCAGGCGGAGCGCCTGACAGTCGCTCATTGCGTCCACAACCTCCCGACGAGCGACTCCTCTTTCGATGGCGACGCGACGCACCTCCGCGACGTCAATTCCTTTCCCGTCATCCGTAATCTCGACGATTACATGGCCGCCTTCATGATACGCGTTCAACACGATGCGGCCCACTGGGGGTTTGCCAAGTGCGCGTCTCAGCTCGACCGGCTCGATACCGTGATCGGCGGAGTTGCGAACCATGTGCGTGAGCGGGTCCTGCAGGGCCTGCACCAGTTGGCGATCCATTTCGGTAGCCGCGCCTTTCATGTCGAGCTCTATCTTCTTTCCGGTTTCCCGAGCAATATCACGCACGATTCGCGGCAGCTTGCCCCACGCGGAGCCAACCGGCTGCATGCGCGTCTTCATGATCGCGCTCTGGAGCTCAGCGGTGATCCGGCTCAACTGCTGCACCGGCATGGCAAACGGAGAGTCATCTTCTCTCGCGGCCATCTCCAACAGCTGATTGCGATTGAGAACCAGTTCGCCGGCAAGATTCATCAACGAATCCAGAAGCGTGATGTTGACGCGCAGCGACGCATTGATCGGCGCAAGCTGCTCAATCTGCGGAACCGGCAATGACGCGGCGAGGGGGTTGGGCTCGGCGCCCGCGGAGGCGGAATCTCCCGTTGCCGTGATCCCGGGAACCGCCACCGGAGAAAGCCACTGCTCGAGAAGAGCGATCAGAAGGGAATCGTCGCCGGGCGGCTCAACCTGATGCGATTCCAATTCAGCCAGTATGAACTTGATGAGATCGACAGCGCGAAGGATGTCCGAGATTACATCCGGATCGGCTTTCACCGCGCCGCTCCGGAGCTGCTCCAGAACCGACTCGGCAGTATGAGATACAGTTTCAAGGCGGGAAAGGCCGAGAAAGCCGCACGCGCCCTTGATGGTGTGAATGGCGCGGAAAATCGAGTTCAGCAGCGACGCGTTGGACGGATCACGCTCGAGCTCGACCACATTGTGGTCGAGCTGGGCGAGGTTTTCAGCGCTTTCAGCGAGAAAATCTTTGAGAAGATCGTCCAAACCAGCGTCTCCGGATCGGGAAGAGCGACGCGCAGCACGAGGTGCTCGCTCACTCTCCTCAATAGTCGGCCTTGGCGGGGGAAACTTGACGCTGGCGCCGGGCGGGCAGAGACCGGTCTCCGGGGCAGAAATGGCCTTTTCTTCCCTGAACGGAATCGATACTACAGTTTGCCGCCATGTGGACCGATAATGAACCATGTGTCCCACTTTCGTGCCCTTGCCGCCCGATCCAATGATTGAACGGCTCACCGAGCAAGTTTCGACTCGTATCGACGAGATCACGGCGTCGCTTACCCCCAAGGAGCGTACGGACGATACCGTACGCTTCCTGCGCGGGATTCGGGAGACGCAGGCCAGCAGCATCAAGCAGGCACCCCAGGCTGCCCAGCGGGCTCTTGCGAAGACCAAGAACCCGGAAATCGGGATGGCCGAGCTGGTTCGCGTGGTCGAAGAGGATCCCACACTCGGTCAGGCGCTGCTTCGCTACGCCAACTCAGCCTATTACAACACGGGATCTTCGGTCGTGTCTCTGCGACACGCCGCGCAGCGTGTCGGTTCCTCCGGGGTCCACAACGTCGTGCTCGGCGTGATGCTCGAGGGCATGCTGTGCAAGCCCGGCGGCGAATATCAGAAGATGGTCATTCAGGTGCGGGACCACCTTGTACGTACCGCACCGATCGCACGCGCGATCGGACGGAGCTTCGGTCTGGTTCCGGATGAGTGCTTCTCGCTCGCGCTTCTTCACGATGCGGGCAAGCTCATCATCTTTGACGTCATCGGTACGCTTCGGCACGAGACGCGACGGGACGTTGACGTACCACGGAGTGTGGTGTCGCGCGTTCTACGTGACGTTCATGAACCGCTTGGCGGCATAGCGGTTGCGAACTGGGGGCTCGGAGATGCGGTTGCAACGTCGATCTCCACGCATCATCGCAAGTCGATTCCTGCCACTCCGGATCGCATGAGCGAAGTGCTGTTCGTTGCAGAGCGGGCCGAGCATGCGCTGTCGGGAGTGATCCCGCGAGATGTGGCAGCCTGGTGGGAAGAGGGATCCATCTACGGCGATCCCGCACGCGTCGAAGAATTGATCTCTGCCTATACCGAGCGGGAACTGGCCGCGTAGCAGTCGTTTCAGTGCGATGTCGTCACGACGCTGACGACTGCCCGTTGAAATATCCGTCATCATAAGCCTTCGCAAATTCGCGATACTGCTGCTGCGTGCGCTCGGCAGCGTCACGGGCGATCTGTACAACCGGTTCACGCCACGAGGTTTCGTGCCCGAATGCGGATAGCTGCTCGATGGGCGCAGCGCCGAGCCAGCCACCGCCGCGCAGATGCATCCACGCTGCTACAGATGCCATGAGAACAATCGCCTCCGCAATCTTCTTGGGCTGCTTCTCCCAGTCGTGAAGTCTTACCCGATCCTCTTCGGGTTGCATTTCGCGAATGCAATAGCTGCGATCGTCCCACTCGGCAGGAAAGAGGAACGCCGGCGCGACGATTGCGGAATGACGTTGTACGGAGACAATTCGTTCGGCGTCGCTGTGCCACTCTGGCTGGTCATGCGCGCGTAGCGTAGCAATCGCGGATGAATGCGCCAGCTTCACATCGAGCAGCACATTGCGATCAGGCGAGCCGCGACCTTCGATCAACGCCATGTAGCGGGGAAGCTCGATGCTTCCTATACCCGCGATGCGACGCGCGACATCGGTTACGCGAAAGTAGTCCGTATCGCGTGTCAGCTCGGTGATCGCCGCCATAATCTGCTCCACTCCGACGCGCTCCTCTGTCGTGGCTGGCAGAAGGTGCTGACCGTCCATGACGAGCCTACGGCGCTTGCCCTTGCGCGTGGTGTACCTGCCGAGGAGCTCGGAGCGCGATCGTCCGGCGACCTGCGCAAACAATCGCTTGACCGTGCCGCGCGCACTCTCGCGCTCGATCCACGACGGCTTGCCTACCGAGAGTTCCGTCGAGTACGCCAGGAGCGATCGCTGTATGAGGCTATCCGTGTCCTCCTCCGGCACACCCCACTCGTCAGCCCCGACCTGGATACTGGCGAGAAATCGTATCAGGTCGAGCGTAATGGGGGCGCAGGCAGCTTCGTCAAAGTCCGTTACATCGAAGTAGGTAAGTCGGTTGTCCCCTTTGTAGGTTCCGAAGTTCTCGACGTGAAGGTCGCCGCACAGCCAGCCGGGTGGAGCTCCGGAAATCGTCGCTACCGCTGGTAGTAACGAGTAGAAAATCTGGCACGTACCCCGCATATAGCAGAACGGGGTGCGGCGCATCGTCGCATATTTTCGAGCCAGTAATATGGGATCCAGACCGCGATGCGCCGCTGATAGGGACGCAAGATGGTCTTCGGGTAATTCGTAGCTCAGGGCGTCGGCAGTCATTGAGATAATCGTACCAGCAGGCGACGCAGGCGGGAAGGTTGATCAGTGTAACAAGGTTTCTGAATCACGCCGTAGATACGGCCAGGTCCACAGCCATGGAAGAACAGCGCGAGCGACACGAACGCCATCCCAGCACGACGATACAGAGCGGCGAGGCTTCCGATACTGGAGCAGCGGCGTTTCTCCGGAAACTTGGACCCGGCCTGATTACCGGCGCCGCGGATGACGATCCTTCGGGAATCGCGACCTATTCGCAGGCCGGCGCCGCCTTTGGCTACGGATTGCTCTGGACGGCACTCGTAAGCCTGCCGCTCATGATCGCGGTGCAGCTGATGTGCGCGCGGGTTGGCGTCGTCGCGAAATCCGGACTCGCCAGCGCCCTTCGCGAGCACTATTCCCGCAGGTTGCTATGGTTTGCGTGCATCCTGCTGATCGTCGCCAACACTCTGAACATCGCCGCCGATCTGGGCGGAATGGCGGCATCGGCGCAATTGCTCACCGGAATTCCGCGTGTGATACTCGTGCCGCTATTTGCGGCGTTGATCCTGGGATTGTTGATATTCGCGTCGTACGAGTCCATGGCGCGGGTGTTCAAATGGTTTTCGCTCGCGCTCTTTGCCTATGTCATCGCTGGCATTCTGGCGCATCCGAGTCTGTTGGGGATCCTCAAAGGCACACTCATTCCCGCGGTCCGGTGGGACAAGACCTACCTGCTGACCTTCGTGGCGATACTTGGGACGACGATATCTCCATATCTGTTCTTCTGGCAAGCAGCGCAAGTTGCAGAGCAGGAGGAGCACATTCGTGCGCGCTTCCCGCTGCGCCGCCGCCGCGGCGAGATGCGCCGCACCGGCCGCGAGTTGAAGGACGCGGCGCTCGACACCGAATCCGGGATGTTCGTGTCGCAACTGATAATGTTCTTCATCGTGCTGACCGCAGGCGCGACGCTCCACAGGGCAGGCATAACTGACGTTCAGACCGCGGATCAGGCTGCGAGCGCATTACGGCCGCTCGCCGGCCCTCTTGCCTACTGGCTGTTCGCGCTGGGCATCATCGGTACTGGCATGCTCGGCGTACCGGTTCTCGCGGGCTCGGCGGCGTATGCCATTGCCGAGGCGGGGGCATTCAAGGGTGGAATGGACGAGAAGCCCGACGGCGCGAGAGTGTTCTACGGGGTCATGGCAATCGCGATGGTAACGGGAACTCTGCTGGCACTCACCAAGCTCAACGCGATGAAGATGCTGTTGTGGTCTGCAGTGATGAACGGAGTTCTCGCCCCTCCACTCATCGTGATCATTCTTCTCGTCTGCAACAACGAGAAGATCATGGGCAAGTACAAGAATGGCCGGCTGCTCAACGTGCTTGGATGGTGCGCGGCCATTTTGATGGGCACCGCAGCAATCGCGATGATCGTTTCGCTCTTCATGTAAACAAGAAAGCCCGGTGCCATGAATGGCACCGGGCTTTCTTTTCTTGGAGCGAGGAACTTAAACCGCTGTGCGATTTCCCGTGATCAGTCGAACAACCCAGACGAGGATAATCGCTCCGATAATCGCGACGATAATGGACCAGATCAAGCCGCCGCCGCCGAAGCCAAGCATGCCCATGATCCATCCGCCCACCACGCCACCGATGATGCCCAGTACAATGTCCATGAGTGGGCCATAGCCCGAGCCCTTCATGATTCGCCCGGTCGCCCAACCGGCGATGAGCCCAACGATGATCCACCAGATCAACCCCGACATATTGCAAGTCTCCGTTCACATCGTGGCCGGGACTGTACCTCGAAACCGCGACCAGCCCCGTTGCAACTGAGTGAAGCAAGAGGCGCGCCGTCGCGAAGCGCCCTCAGAACGGCATTTGTTTCTCAACTTCTACATTGAAGGCAAGCCGGCCATGACAGCCACGCTTCCATGTGCACCAGCGGCAAGCGCCGCGCCATCCCCTCGTGCGTGGACCACATTCAATGAAAGCCGATCGATTCGTTTCCAGGTGCGGCCGAAGTCAACCGAAAATACGCTTCCTTCCGTCCCGACCGCCAGCACTCCATCCGGGACCCCGGGCGATTTCATGTAGGCGACGCCGGATAAGAAGGCAGTTGATCCGGCGGGACTGGAAGCCACCCACGTCGCGCCTCCGTCATCGCTCGTAGCGACAGTCACGGCGTTGGGATCTGGCTTGGAATAGTTGCCACCTACAGCGATGAGATGCCCGGAGTCGCGGCACGCTAGCGAAAAGATGCCGGCGGAGGCGGTTCCGGCGGTTATCGGCGTCGATACTACCGACCAGTTCCGACCACCATCAGATGAGTGAAAGACTCGCGATGCAACCGCGCCGCCGGTGCCCAGCCAGGCGTCATTCGAGCCGCAGGTGACGAGCGATGTTCCGCTTGCGGCGAATGCACCCTCGCCGGGCAGGGCGGGTGGAAGACCCGCGTCGCGGATTCTCGCCCAATGCTGTCCGCCATCCCACGTTTCAAGGATGAGGAAACGGCCGTCCATCGGGTCGCCGACCGCGAGGCCGTGGCGAGCGTCGAAGAATGCCAGTCCGTCGAGAAAGGTTCCCTTCGTGACATTGCTGTACTGGACCTGCCAGCTGCGGCCGCGATCGGTGGTGCGATAAATCAGCCCGGTGTCCTGCGCTGAAACCATGAGAACCGCGGTGTCGAGTGAGAACGCGTGCACGGCGCGGAAATCCCGCGAGGTGGCGCCCGGCACACTCCCCGCGTGCCACGTCCTGCCGCTGTCATCCGTCCACTCGAAAGTGCCGCCGGTTCCGCTGATCCACGCAACAGCCGGGCTTACCACGCTCATCCCGCGGAACGATGCAGTGGTTCCGGCGTCGACCGGAGTCCACTGAGCTTCAGCTACCGCAGAAAATGCGAATGGAATTGCCAGAATCGCGGTTCTGAGGAGCGATCGGCGCGGCAACCAGGGACAAGAGATCATGGCGGATAATCTACGGCCCAGAACCGATCTCCACCGTATCAATTTCGGTATATCTTCGGTATACTTCCCCACACGATGATTCAGCTCACGCGCGCTGGTCGACAATTGCCACTATTCCCACCGGATGTCGAACGCTCGTTCGAACTCCTTCCGTCGCTCGGTGAGCAGGGCGACATCCGGTACTTTGCGACGCGCGCCCGCTCGGTGATGAACGCGCCCGAGTCCACGGGGATGAACTTCTGGTCGGTCAACCCGTACGTGGGATGCGCTTTCGGGTGTACGTACTGCTATGCGCGATATGCGCACCGATACGTGATGGAGCGAGCAGCGGATCGTGATCGGCTGGAGGATCGGCTGTCGGCGGAGTTCGAGAGCATGCCTCCGTGGCTGGCCTTTGAGCGGCGAATATTCGTTAAGCGCGACGCGCCGGAGATTCTCGCTCGCGCGCTCAGAACGGGAGGTGAGCGCTATCTGGGCCTCATTCACGGCGATACGATACTGATCGGATCGGCGACGGATCCGTACCAACCGGCCGAGCGCCGCTTTCGGGTGACGCGAAGGATTCTGGAGGTGCTCGCCGAGCATCCTGGACTCGACATTGTGATAATCACCAAGAGTCCGCTCATCACGCGCGATGTGGATCTGCTCACTCGCATTGCACGACACTCGCACATTCACGTTCAGATCTCACTCATAACGGTGGATCGTGAATTGGCTCGGCGGATCGAGCCTCGCTCGCCCACGCCAGATTCGAGGCTGCGGGCGCTTGCGCGGTTGCGCGATGCTGGTATCGAAACCGGCGTGAACTGCATGCCGGTGCTTCCGGGGATCACTGATGATCCGGCGGCGCTCGACGAGCTCGTGCGACGGGTTGCAGCGGCTGGTGCAACTCGAATTGGCGCGTGCGCACTGCGACTCGACCGGAGTGCGAGGCTTCGCTATCTGCCGTTCATCGAGCAGGAATTCCCGGAGCTGGCTTCACGCTACAATGCGAGCTATTCGCACGGTCGGAACGTGGGCGAAAAATATCGGGAAGGGTTGACTCAACGATTCAATGCGTTGCGTGCGAAGTACGGGATCGGCGACGGGGATCGGCGTTGAGGACTCAGGCGCGTTCGAGGCCGACCAGGGTCGACGTATTGGCGATCGGTATGTAGCAGTGAAGCCCGCACGGAACAAGTCCGGCGCTTTGAATGATCTGCAGATACGTAGTACGCGATTCCGAGTGCCAGTCTATCGTGTCCCCTTCCACCTCGTCTTCGGTTGCAAATATCTCGATGTAGGCGAGTCCGCTTGTGCGTGCCGCGATATTGCGAATCGCGCGGATCATGATCTCGGGGGGCAGGTAGTTGATGACGCTGCACGACACGACCAGATCAAAGCGGCGATCCGGAAAGAGCTTGGGAAGATCGTCGAGGGTTCCCTGCACGATGTTGCGTCGCTTGCCGAAACGGCGAATTACATAGTCACTTGGATCCACGCCCTGGTAGCGGACTGACGGTCGCAGCTTTCTGATGACCGGGCACCAGCGGCCTTCACCGGCTCCCGCATCGAGAACAGTACGAATGGGCCGCGCGAGGACGTATTCAGATGCCGCGACTGCGAAACGGACCAGGCGCGCGAGGTCAGTCGCGGTCCCTACGCGGTGATCGGGGTGCCGATACCACTTGTCGAAATAACTGTTGTCGAAACGCTTGTGCGTCATTGTCGCGCGGGGAGGGTGGATCAATCGTCGGTGTTGCTTCGGCGCACTCGTTTCTTCTCTGATGTCTTGCGCTTGTCGTTCAACCGCGCTTCCTTCGCGGCGCGGCTGGGCCGCGTTTTCCTGCGCGGCCTGGGAATGATGAGCGCGCGCCGTACCAGGTCAGCGAGCCGTGCTTCAGCGAGTTCACGATTCTGCAGCTGACTTCGCGTGTCGCTCGCAACAACGCGAAGTTCTCCGTCATCGCTGATGCGCGAGGCAAGCCGCGTCGAAATGCGAGCGCGATCGGCATCGCTCAGGGCGTCGGATCTCGCGACATTCCACGTCAGCTCGACACGCGTGGATGTCTTGTTTACATGCTGACCGCCGGCGCCCGAGGCCCGAGTGGCGCGCACGTCCAGCTCGGCGCGCGGTATGGCGAGCCTGTCGTTCACGCGAAGCTCGCGTTCGTCCTCGAGGCTAGCAGCGGAAGATCTTGTCGCCATCGAAGCGGCCGTTCTCTATGAATATTCCTGATGTGAAGCGCCCGGCAACGATGCTGCCAGCCATATAGATCCCTGGCACATTCGTTTCGAGCGTCTCCGGATTCACTGAAGCGCGCTCGGTATCGGGTTCCAACTCGATGCCCAACCTGCGAAACAGCGCAAAGTCGGCCCGAAAACCGGTGAGTGCATAAACGCGATCCGCATGAAGCCGCTCCTCGATATTCTCGGCGTTGCGAATGATGACCGCGCCGGGTTCGATTCGGAGCACTGTCGCGCCCAGGCGTGCGGATATCTCTCTTGCGGCGATGCGGTTTTCGATGTCCGGCTTGACCCAGTACTTGACGCTCTGCGGAAACATAGTTCCGCGATACACCAGCGTAACGCGCGCACCGGCACGAAACAGCTCCAGCGCAGCCTCGACGGCAGAGTTGCGTCCGCCGATAACGACGACATCGAGTCCGAAGCTCAGATGCGGCTCGTCGAAGTAGTGCGACACGAACGGGAGCGATTCGCCCGGCACATTCATCAGATTCGGCTCTCCGAAATACCCTGTTGCGAGAACCAGCCGTTTGCAGTCGACGGTACTCTCTCCAGCTGGAGTCTCGAGGGTGCACGTGATGACGTCGCCGGTCCGGTGGGCGTTGACCAGTCTGGTGTAGGTTCGCACTCTCAACTGATCGGCGCGCACGACTCCGCGATAGTATTTGAGGGCTTCTTCGCGTGTCGGCTTCTGTCCGACCGAGACGAACGGATGCCCCCCGATCTCGAGGAGCTCGGGAGTGGTGAAGAATCCCATACCGATGGGATACCTGACTATCGAATCGGCGATGGCGCCGGCTTCGATTACGAGCGGATCTATTCCGCACCGCCGTGCCGAGAGGGCGCAAGCCAGTCCGATGGGACCGCCGCCGACGATTACTGTGTCTTCGAATTCTTTGTGCATTGGAGTCACTTAAGCTACAACGGTGCCAAAACTGCTGCTATCATCCATGATGCAGTTTAACCGTTGATTCAGAGGGGTTGCAATGAACATCGCGAAGGCGCGGGTACTCGTCACCGGCGGGTCGAGTGGTATTGGCAAGGCCACTGCGCTTGCCCTGGCGGAGAGCGGGGCGCGAGTGGCGATCTGCGGACGGAATGACGATGCCGTTCAGCGAGCGGCGGGTGAGATTGGCGCGACACCGTTCACGGTCGATGTGAGCCATGAAGCGGAAGTAGTCGCGCTCATCCCCGCTGTGATCAAGGCACTCGGCGGCTACGATGTCCTGATCAACAATGCAGGATTCGGACGATTCGCTGCACTGGTGGACACGACCGCAGATGACATGCGCGCTGTCTGGGAGACGAATGTTCTCGGGGCGACGCTCGTTGCACGGGAGTCGGCAAAGCATTTCATCAAGCAGTCCATCGGCAACATCGTGAATGTCGCCTCGACGTCGGCGGCGCATGGTGGACCGAACGGGTCGGCGTACTCCTCGTCGAAATTCGCGCTAAGCTCGCTCACGCAGTGCTGGCGCGCAGAACTCCGAAAGCACAACATTCGCGTAATGCAGATCAATCCAAGTGAAGTGTTGACCGACTTCGCTCATAGAGCGCGTGGTGCTGAACGGGTTGCAAACCCGACCAAGCTCCTGGGATCGGATATTGCGGCGGCAATATCGGGAATGCTCGCGCAGAATGATCGCGCGATGGTCACCGAGATGACGGTCTGGGCGACGAACCCACAGTAAGGATGGGCTCGCAACTGCTATCATGACGACCCGCCGTCGTAGTCGCGTATTACAAGCCGATGGCTTCGGCGGAACGTTGCATGGCTGCGATCACGAAGGCGATATGCTCATCCAGATCCACGCCAAGCTCCTGAGCGCCCTGGACGACGTCCTCGCGACTCACACCGCGGGCGAATGCCTTGTCTTTCATTTTCTTGCGGACCGAGCGTGCCTCGACGTCGCGAACTGCGCGTGATGGCTTGACGAGAGCGGTGGCAGTGATCAGGCCGGTGAGCTCGTCGACTGCGAACAGAGCGCGAGCCATCAGAGTGATGCGAGGCGTTCCGGTGTACGCAGCGTGCCCCATGATCGCATCGAGCACATCTTCCGGGTAGCCGGCGCCCCGCAGGATTCGTACGCCTTCGCTGGGGTGCTGTTCAGTGGCGGAGCGAGCGGCATTTGGGAACCGCTCATAGTCAAAGTCGTGCATGAGGCCCGCAAGGCCCCAGCGTTCGACGTCTTCACCGTAATGCTCCGCGTACGCGCGCATGGCTGCTTCGACGCCGAGCATGTGCTTGCGGAGCGAGTCCGACGGCGTGTATTCCTGCATGAGCGCGAGTGCGGACTCGCGTGTCGGGATGGGGATGTCGGTCATCTGTGTTGGCGAGTGACAGAGGTGTCGAAGGAATATAAGGCGCCCTGCTTTTCAGTTGAGCGAGTCGGATCGGATATCGTCATTCCCGCGAAAGCGGGAACGACGACTAACCGAGCAGTGTTGACGTGAGGGCCCCTTCGCTCGGGGCGATTGACCAGCCGGCGTTGTCAGCCTGGTGGAATCCGCAACGTCACAATGTCGCCGCGATTCACGACGATGGAACTGCTCACGGAGGTGCGTGTACGGCCGACGGGGTCGGCCAGGAACTTGAGCGGCGTACCTCCGCTGAGTAAAACACTTTCCGGGATAGTCAGCTTCGTAGTGGTATTTCCGCGCGCCGTTCCAAGACGCAATCTCGTGCCGATCGGTGCACTGATCACGTAGATATCCATGTCCAGGAAGTCTTGATTCGTGACTTCAAGCGTGGTGACCGGTACTGGAGCAGCTGGAGCTCCGGCGTTTGTCGACGATGATCGAGTACATGCCGACACCGCACCGAGACAGCCCAGTGCCAGGACGAGTGTGAGTGGTTTCAAGCGCATGCGTATGCCATGTGTCCCATGTGTTCCTGGTGTCGCGCCACCGACCGTTCAGAGCATTCATCGCGCCACGAACGGCTCACGGAATCACCTTCCCAGCTTGCGCTGGATGCTTTCACCCTCGTACGTGACGTCTTTTGCCTTTTTATCCTCGCGAATGCCGAGGAAGATAGGTTGGCGGAGCCGGCCATCTGCTGTCCATTCGCTGAATTTCACCTGGACCACGATGGCGGGCCTGACCCATGTCGCCGGCTCGTTGGTGTGGAACTCCGAGTCAAACGGCGATGTCTTTCGGACCAGCGTGTCGAGTCGTTGACGCATCGCCGTGAGGCCGGCTCGGGTGAAGCCGCCCCCGGTGTGACCGACGTACACCAACTTGCCGCGCGCGTTGAAGTAGCCAAGCAGCAGGGCCCCGATTCCCTCTCGCGTCTTTCGGGGGGCTGTGAATCCACCAACGACGAATTCCTGCTCGAAATCGATCTTGAGCTTGAGCCATGCATCCGAACGAACGCCAGGCCGGTAGATGGCGTCCGTACGCTTTGCAATGATGCCTTCCCAACCCTGCGCCATTGCACGACGCAACATCGCCCGTCCGTCACGCTTTGTGGGCGACAGGCGGATTTGTTGCGAAACCGAATCCTCCGCTCGTCCGCGCTTCGTGTTTGCGAGACCGTCCAGAAGCGTTTCAAGATGCTTGCGCCGTTCGGTCCAGGGCTGCCGCGTAACGTCGGATCCATCGATACTCACGACGTCAAAGGCAATGAGCGCCGCAGGCATGTGCGCCTCGGCGAGGGCGATATCGCCGGCTCCCTTCATGTGCATCCGCCCCTGCAGCGCCTGAAAGCGCGCTACGTCGTCGCCGATTACCGCGACAATCTCACCGTCGATTGTGAACGGCTTACCAAGACGTATTCCCAGTTCTGCGAGCGCGCGGGTTATCTCCGGGAACTGACGAGCCTTGTCGTTGCCGTTTCGGGTGACGAGCCGGACGCCACGTGAATTCACATATGCGAGGGCCCGCACTCCGTCGTACTTGGGCTCGAAGGTCCAGCCACGACCGGCAGGCATCTCGTGTCCCACGCTGGCGTACATTGGCTCCATGCCGCCTGTCGGATTGCGCTTCGTCGGGCTCATCTCGGGGCGAGTCTACTCGAAAGGGTTGGCTTGCCACGAGCCATACATTGCGTTCGGGAGCGCGAAGAAGGATTCGCCGAATCTGGAGAATCCCGCCTCGGATTCACTCCGGATGGCCTGCGTGAGGCGCGGGAAGTCCTGGATGTTGTCGCCGA
Source organism: Gemmatimonadaceae bacterium (assembly GCA_036554185.1). GTDB lineage: Bacteria > Gemmatimonadota > Gemmatimonadetes > Gemmatimonadales > Gemmatimonadaceae > Fen-1247. The sequence goes on from DATBNQ010000069.1 coordinate 113,971, forward strand.
CCCATTCCACTACCGATATAGCGGCGAAGCCGGCTGCGGCCGTGCCGTTCTGAACCGCGTCGAATCGAGGGTTCTTGTCGTCGGTGGTGGTTTTGCAAAGGACCAGATCAGCATGAACGGACGCGTGCTCGAGGTTGATGCGCGTTATTGGGCACTCGGCGTCGTCTCGGTTGGTAACGATCACAACCTTGCCGCCGAGTTGGTGAACGCGAGTCGTGAATGCCACTGCCCCGGGAAGTGCGGGAGCGCGCCCTTCCATGACCCATGCAGTCCAGATTCGGGCGTCGAAGGAGCCGCCGAATGGGATTCGTCCGACCTCGTATTCGGAATTGTCGAGAACGGTTTCATCTGCATCGAGGATTACGCCCCACGAGCCCGACGGCCGGCCGGCCACGAGCGTAGTCAACTGGTTGGCAGCCGCGCGATAGGTCTCGATATAGATCGCGCGGTGCTCCGCTGAGACGCGACTCCACTTTACGTCGTTCGGTGTTGCGGCGGTCGCGGTGCTGGTGACCGGGATCGGGGCGACTCGCGGCGCAGGCGTGCAGGCGAGAGTGCCCACACAGGCAAGCACGAGGAGGAAACCGGGAGTGGACTGGCGCGATTTCATTTGAATTCTGACGTGAGATGGGTTTCGAACAAGTGAACTAATGGGGCTAACGGGCTCCAGGTATCCGTAATCATTCGGATCTTACCATGGGCACTCGTCTTGCCTTCTTTCCGGGGTGCAAGTCTCGGACTTCAACTTTTGGAGTGGCAGAATGGCGAGCGTCTGGAAAGGTTCGTTGAGCTTTGGTCTTGTCAGCATCCCGGTGGAGTTGCGTCCAGCGGTTCGGCAGGACCATGTAAGCTTCCGGCTGCTCTACAAAAAAGATCTCTCGCCAGTAAAGTACGAACGCTTTTCGGCAAAGGGAGCGGGGCCATTGGCGTGGGACGACATTGTGAAGGGCTACGAGATCGAGAAGGGCAAGTACGTCGTGCTCACGGACGCCGATTTCCGGGAGGCTGCACTTGGGAAGTCTTCAGCGATCGAGATCCTCGATTTCGTGCAACAGGCAGAGATAGATCCGCGATACTTCGAGACTCCGTATTACGTGGCACCGATCAAAGGCGGCGAGAAGGCGTACGCGCTCCTTCGGGCGGCAATCCGTAAAGCGGACGTGGTTGGGATTGGAAAGATCGTGATGCGCAACACGCAGCATCTGGTGGGGATCAAAGCCACTGGAGACGCACTCACGCTCGAGATAATGCGTTTTCAGAACGAGCTTGTTCCGATTGCCGATTTTCGATTTCCGGCTTCGACCAATGTGCGTCCACAGGAGCTTCGGATGGCCGAACAGCTTGTCCACAATCTCGCGGCTGAGTTCGATCCCGAGAAGTACACGGACGAGTACCGCGCGAATCTCATGAAGCTCATTCGTGCCAAGATGCACGGCAAGAAGCTCAAGGCTCCAGCAGCGAGTGCAGACGCGGGCGACGACAAGGTTATTGATCTCATGGCGCGCCTGCGGCAGAGTCTGGCCGAGGGAAAGCCGCGGAAGGCCGCGAGCAAGTCGCGAGCGCGAAAGAAGAAGGCGACGGGGACGACGGCTCGTACGCCAGCGCGAAGAAAGAAGACAGCGTAGCGGGTTCACTCGCAGCGGTCGCGTGCGTATGCTTCGTTGGTGCGCTATTCCCTTCGGCGTGTTCCCGGTCACTTTGCGGCGCTGGCGCTGGCCAGCGTGGCAGCGACAGCGACAATCAATGCACAGCGAGTGAAATATCCCCCAACGACTCGTGGCACGGTCGCGGATAATTATTTCGGCACAAGTGTCGCCGATCCGTACCGATGGCTCGAGGATCTGAACAGTGCTCAAACCGTCGCGTGGATCAGGGTTCAGAATCAGTTCACCAACTCCTATCTTGCTCAGTTTCCGCTGCGTGACAGCCTGCGCAACCGCTTGACTGAACTGTTCAACTACCCTCGGGTCACGTTGCCGGAGATGACTGGTGGCAAGCGACTGTTTTACCGGCGTAACACGGGACTGCAGAATCAGGGTGTGCTGTACATGCGAGATGGTGTGACCGGTGCACCGGTCACGGTGCTCGACCCGAATTCGCTTTCGGTGGACGGATCGATCGCTTTCGAGGATTGGGCACCCTCGCCGGATGGGCGATATCTCGCGTACGCTCTTGCCAAGGGTGGTTCGGATTGGCATACAGTGCACATTCGCGACCTCGGCAGGATGCAGGATTTTGCCGATAGTCTGGAGTGGGTTCGATTCTCAGCGATGTCGTGGACGCTTGACGGTCGCGGATTCTTCTATTCGCGATATCCCGAGCCGCCAACAGGTCACGCACTTTCGGCCGCGTTGTCGGGACACACCGTTTATTATCACCGTGTCGGGACGCCGCAATCGCAGGATCAGCTGATTCTGGGCGGCGGGGATCTCGCGCGGTATTTCGTCGGATGCACGGTGGAGGAGGACGGGCGTTACGTCTTCTGCACGGCGAGTCCGGGAGCCGACAATAGGAATCGGCTGTACTTCGCGGATCTGGGTGACCCTATGCATCCGAATATCGGCGCGGCGCTCGCTTCGATCGTGAACGAGGATCTGGCGCAGTTTCAGGTGATCGGAAACGTCGGCTCGACAGTCTACATACTTACCGACGACGGGTCTCCGCGCAGGCGCGTGGTTGCATTGGATCTTGCAACGCCGGATCGTGCGCACATGCACACCGTGGTTCCGGAATCCAGCTTCGCGATCGAGTCGGCGACCATGGCTGGCGGCCGGATCGTCATCCACTATCTGGAAGATGTGAAGAGCATCGTACGCGTATTCGATGCGCGCGGTATGCCGGTTGGCGCGATTCCGTTACCTGGCGTGGGGACGGTGAGCGGCATGCGGGCCCGCAACGACACATCGGAAATGTTCTATACTTTCACATCTCCGCTGGTGCCGGAAGGTGTGTACGAGTACAACGTGGACTCGCGCGAAACCCGACCGTTCGAGCAGATCAAACCAACCTTCGACGCAACCCTGTACGAGACAATCCAGGTCTTTGCAACATCTCGCGACGGCACGAGGATTCCACTCTTCATAACAATGAAGAAGGGAACGATTCTGGATGGCTCGCATCCCACACTGCTCTACGCGTACGGCGGCTTCGACATCAGCATTCAGCCGGCGTTCTCTCCCACAATACCCGCGTGGCTCGAGCACGGGGGGATTTACGTAACGGCGAACATTCGCGGTGGCGGCGAGTACGGGGAGGCGTGGCATGAGGCTGGAATGCTCGCGAAAAAGCAGAACAGCTTCGATGACTTCATTTCCGCAGCCGAATATCTTATCGCGCAGCGGTACACAAGTTCGAGCAAGCTTGTGATTCAGGGCGGATCGAACGGCGGTCTGCTTGTTGGGGCCGTATCGGTCCAACGCCCCGATCTTTTCGCCGTGGCGCTCCCGTCGGTGGGTGTGATGGACATGATGCGTTTCGACAGGTTCACTGGCGGTGCGGCATGGGTGACGGAATACGGTTCCTCGTCGGACGAGAAGATGTTCCCGGTGTTGCTCAAATACTCACCGTTGCAGAACATCAAGCCCGGCAATTGTTATCCGGCGACGCTGGCTACTACAGCGGATCACGATGACCGCGTTGTGCCAAGCCATACCTACAAGTACATCGCGGCGCTTCAGAGTGCGCAGGATTGCATGAAGCCGGCGTTGGTACGGGTCGAGACGCAGAGCAGCCACGGCTACCGGCCGACGACGAAGCTCATCGCCGAGATTGCCGACAAGCTCACGTTCGCATTGATGAATACGCCCTAGTCGCCGCCTGTGCGCGTACGGCAGCGATACGTCAGAACTGATAATTCCAGTTGAAGGTCATGCCGCGCGCGCCGCTCGCCTGTGATACACCGACTGGCAGCAGCAGGCGATCTATTGCGTTGCGGGGATGCGCGCGTGAGTATCGCACCACGATTCGCGAAACAAGCGTGCCGACCGCGGCGCCCGCTATCACGTCACTGGCCCAGTGTTTGTCCTCGTAAATTCGGGCGGCACCGACCAGCGAGGCTGTCGTGAAGAGAACTGGCGTCCAGACATGGGAGGCCCTGGGCCACAGATACGATATTTCCTGGCTGGCCGCGGATGCCGCAGCGAAAGCTGTGGTAACGTGGCCGGAGGGAAACGAAGTGTACCTGTCGTCGTGGAAACCGCGGCCGAGCTTGTAGTCGTGCGGGTTCGTATCGCTCACGACGTAGGGTCGCGCACGACCTGCGATGCCCTTGAGAATGAGGGACGTGACGCCGGCGAACCCGATCGATTCAATGGTTCTCAGGCCTAGTTCCGCCGAACGCGGTGAGTTCGCGGAGCGACCATATACGTACGTTGCGCCCGCAAGCACGATCGATCCTGGCTCACCGAGTACGCGGAACGTTGTCATCGTGTGGTTTAGCGCGCCGTTGTTCTGCAGCGACGGTTTTTGCGACTGCTCGGCGATGTGCCTGTCAAGCGGCATGATCGCCGCGGTGGCGAGCACGAACGCCGCCGCAGTAATTGCATCGTGACGCGAGAAGATATCTACCGATCGTGTCGCTGTATCGGTCGCGGAACTCTGCGCGTGGGCCGTCACTGGCGCAGCTGGAACCAATACCAGCGATACAACGGCCAGCTGCGCCAGGAAAATCGATCTGAAGGTCATGAAAGCAATTGTAATTGCTTCGCTGTCACGTGTAGATATCCGCGCGGGTGAGAGGTATGATCGCGGCGCCGGTCGCAGTGCGTTTGGCAAGGATGAGCTGGTCGATATTGAGACGGCCGGAGGCGAATCCATATGCGGAGGCGGCCATGTACAGGCGCCAGATCCGATAAATCTCTTCGCCGGCCGACTCGACGGCTGCAATTTGCGCAAGCTCGAGCCGCCGGACCCACTGCCGCAGAGTGAGGGCATAGTGTTCGCGCAACGATTCCACGTCACGGGTCTCGAAACCAGCGCCCTCGGCAATCGCGACAACCTCGGACAGCTGAGGTAGCTCGCCGTCCGGAAAGACGTACTTGTTGATGAACTCGTTGTCCCCCCATACGCGTTCGAACAGCTTGTCGCGGAGCCTCGGCTTCTTGTGGTATGCTGCGTGGACGATACCATGATTCAGCAGCAGTCCACCGGGCCGAAGATACGAGTACAGTCGCTCGAAATAGACGGGCAGTCTGGAAAGCCCGACGTGTTCGACCATCCCGACACTCGAAATCTTATCGAATTCTTCATGTGCGGTGAGATGACGGTAGTCGCGAACCTCGACCGTGCACTGTGCTGACAGACCGCGCTCCTCGATGCGCTCCCGCGCGAGGGCGGCCTGTTCGTAACTCAGTGTGATTCCTACTGCATTGACGCCGAATCGCTCTGCAGCGTGCATGATGAGTCCGCCCCAGCCGCATCCAACGTCGAGCAGGGTTTCGCCCGGGGCCAGTCGAAGCTTGCGGCAGATGTGCTCGAGCTTTGCCTCCTGCGCCTCGTCGACAGATGTATCCTGGTGGGTGAAGTAGCCACAGGAATAGACCATTCGCTCGTCGAGCCAGAGCTTGTAGAAGTCGTTACCGACGTCGTAGTGGGAGCGCACGGCGGCGGCGTCGCGTTCGGGAGTGTGGAGCGAACCGTGCTCTGGGGCCCGAACGGGGGGATGCGGTGCGGGGGTGTCATCGGTCGGGAGCGTCAGGAGCGCTTTCGTCAATCGGGCCAGCCGAACGGGACTCGCGAGGCCGCCTCGGAGGTTGCCCTCGAGCGAGGCCGCGCGTTCGACGTCGCCAAGGATGTCGAAATCGCCGGCGATGTACGCCTGGCAAATGGACAGCTCAAACGGCGGGCGAAGCATTCGGCGGAGCGTGCCGGCATGGTTCAGAGCCAGAGTGAAACCGGGCGTGGGGTCATCAGCCGGCTCGGTATGTCCGTCCCAGAACCTGACTGCGAAGGATCGCTCTCCGGGGGGTCCAAACAGGATTTCCAGCGCAGTTCGAGCCGCGTCCAGCTGCCGCTCGGCAGCCGCCTTCCGTGCTCGATCGGGCGGGTTTTCGAACTTGCGATCGAACTCTGTATCGACATCCGGGTAAGCCCGGAGACTGTTCGACGCCGGCTTCGGGCTCGACTGAGTGGGAGGAGACGTCGCGGGAGGGTGCGGGCGTTCATCTTCGGCGGCGCGCCGGATCTTCTGCCGGCTCTGTTTTTGATCTATTCCGGTACCCATGTGGCTATGTACTCCATGAGCGCCTCGGGGCGCGAAGTTGGTGTACCGGATCGTCTTGCATAAATCGCGCAGCGGGCGCGCGGGCAGTTGCGTATGACCACCGGCCAGGGGCGGGGGCGCCAATTCCAAACGTTTTGGCCTAGCTATCTGTAATGATTGTAGGAAGGAGCCGGATATTTTCCTTCCCCTCCGGCGGACGGCCGGAAACGATGAGGCAGCTGGTTGCCGCCACGATGGTGGCGACGGCACGTGAGTGCTTAGAGCGGCTGGTACAGACAACTTTCATGAAAATTCAATTGCAGCCAAGAGTGATTTCCCGGTATTGGGATGTCAGGACCGCACGACGGATTGGAGGCCGGTGTCTGCTCGTGATGGGACTCGCGGCTGTACCCGCCGTTGCTGCGGAAGGACAGGGCTCCGCGATGGTTCAGGATTCCGTGAGTGCCGGCACTCAGCCGGTGACCCTCGCGGAAGCGATAAGGCTCGCGCAGCAGAACTCGCCGCAGTCCATCGCCGCACGAGGTAGTGTAGAGTCGAGCAACATAGCAGTTCGAAGCGCGTATGGTGCATTTCTGCCAAGTATCAGCGCCAGCTTCGGTGCGGGACGCCAGTTTACCGGCACCGGATCGTTGACGCGGGTTAATTCCGCTGGAGAGACGGTTACAATCGCCGGCGACCGATGGAACTACAGCAATTCGCTGGGTTTCAGCGCTCAACTGTTCAATGCAGCAAACTTTCCAAACCTGCGCGCCGCAAAGGCAGACGTCACGGCGGCGAAGGCCGCTGCAGTAACGCAATCGTTCACGATAGCTCTGAGCGTGGAGCAGCAGTTCTACGCGTCGCTGTCGGCACTGGAGAGTGAAGACGCAGCGAGGACTCAGCTCCAGCAGGCGCAGCAGCAACTTTCAGCATCGCGTCGTCGTGTTGTGGCGGGTGCCGCAACTGCTTCCGACTCGCTGACTGCGGTTGTTCAGATCGCGAACGCTCAGCTTGCGCTTCGATCCGCACAGAACCAGCGCCGCGACGCGAACGCGCTGCTGACCAGGCTTGTAGGCTCGTCGGTTCCTATTTCGGCGGCCTTGAATGACCCTGCTGTGACAGCGCGAGACACGATTCACATCGACAGCGCGGCTGTCGTGGCACACGCTGAAGCGGCGCCGAACATCGTCCAGGCGACTGCGCAATTGGCAGCGGCTGACGAGCGGCGAAAGGCCGCGAAGGCGGCCTACATCCCGACCATCAGCGCGAATTATTCACGTGGTGGCAGCGGGCCGAGTGCGTACGGCCTTGGCAACGACCCCTTTGTATACAGCGGACAGCTCAATCTCTCGCTGAGCATTCCGATTTTCAACGGTTTTGCGAGGGAAGGACAGGTTGCGAACGCGAGCATCAACAAGGCGAACGCGGCGGCTTCGCTGCGGGACGCAAAGCTTGGTGCGCAGCAGCTATCCGTGCAGTACATCGACGCGCTCCGGCTCGGGCAGGAGCAGATCATCGTTCAGACGGCTTCGGTAGCTGCCGCGACCGAGAACCTGCGCGTCGTGCAACAGCGGTACAATCTCGGACTATCAACGATCGTAGACTTGCTCACAGCTCAAACGACATTGAACCAGGCACAAGCAACCCTCATCGCCGCGCGCAATACAGTACGGTTGGCCACGGCGCAAATTGAAGCACTCATTGGGCAGCCACTCACGACCGTCACAACCGGATCGAACGGAGTCACACGATGAACGGACGTAGCAAGCTGCTCCTCGCATTGGCGATCACGTCAATTGCAGCATGCAGCAAGAAGACAAACGATCAGACCGCAGTTCCGACTGCTACCATCGATCGTCGCGACATCGTCGTGACGGCTCAGGCAACTGGAACGGTGGAGCCGGAGGACACGGTTCCTGTGAAGTCACAGGCATCCGGCCTCGTAATGAAGATGCCGGTGGAAATCGGACAGCAGGTCAAGCCCGGCGACCTGTTGCTCCAGATCGATACCCGTCTCCTCAACAACGACTATCAGCGCACCAAGTCGGCGGAGGCGGCTGCTCAGGCCAACGTCACCGTTACCCAGGCGGCGCTGAAGCGCGCTGACGATCTCTACGCGCAAAAGGTGATTACCGCAGACGAACATGAAACCGCGATAGTGAATGCGGCGAACGCGAAGTCTCAACTGGTCGCTGCGCAGACTCAATTCAGCACGGCACAGCAGAACCTGGATTACGCGACGCTCAAATCGCAGGTAACGGGAACGGTCATCAGCAAGACTGCCGCAGTGGGTACGGTAGTGTCGTCCGCAACGACGAACGTGGGTGGTGGTAGTACGATCCTGACCGTTGCGGACCTGCATCATGTGCGAATGCAGGCGCTTGTCAACGAGACCGATGTCGGCAACGTGCACGCAGGAATGCCGGTCACCGTGACCATAGACGCCTTCCCGGGTCGTCAGTTTGCCGGCGCCGTGGAGAAGGTCCAGCCGCAGGCAGTGATCCAGAACAGCGTCACGATGTTTCCGGTCTGGGTCTCGCTGCCGAATTCCGATCTGTCGCTGCTTCCGGGGATGAACGGCGAGGTATCAATCATCACTCAGGATCGGCGGAACGTCATCACGGTTCCGAACGACGCTGTGCGCAGCATGAAGGACGCGCCTGACATCGGCGCGGAACTCGGTGTAAGCGCCGATACGATGAATGCGCTGAGCCCGCGTCGTGGCTTCGGCGGCGCCGGCGGTGGATCGACCAGCGTTGCCGGCGGCGGTCGCGGTGGAAATCGCGGCGGTGGCGCTGGCGGTTTCCGCGGTGGTCGTGGCGGCGGCGCCGCTGGCGCAGCCGGCGGGATGGGCGGCGGCATGGGTGGAGGCGGAATCACCGTCCCGGATTCGGTCTGCACTATGGTCATGAAGAAGTTCACTGCCTCCAACGCACGCGCGATGCTCGACTCACTCCGGTCGCAGATGCGCGCCGGCAAGATCGATACGACCGCAATGCGCACCAGGACGCAGGCGATTTACAAGACCGCTGGCGTAGCGGCGGATACTGCTCGTGCATGCATGCGCAGTGCGGCTGGTGGCGGCTCGGGCGCCGCGATTGGACAGCCAGTTGTGGCATTCGTCAAGACGCCGACCGGATGGTCGCCACGGATGGTTCGCCTCGGGGTCAGTGACTTTGACTATACGGAAGTAATCAGCGGCCTGAAGGAAGGCGACGAAGTCGCATTGCTTGCGACAATCGCGTTACAGGCGTCGCGTGACAAGAGCAGCGCGCGCGCCAAGGCCATGGTTGGCGGTGCATTGCCCGGAGCAAGCAGCACGACACCACCGCGCGGCGGCGGCGGTGGGCGTCCAGGAGGAGGTCGCGCAAGATGATGCCGGTTGGCGAGACCATATCGATCGCGATGACGGCGCTTCGCGCCAACAAAATGCGATCGATCCTTACCATGCTCGGTGTAGTTATCGGCGTGGGAGCGGTAATCGCAATGGTCGCGATTGGAAACGGCGCGCAGGAGGCCGTAAAGGCGCGAATCTCCGCACTTGGAACGACACTCATCTCGATTTCCCCGGGGCAGATTTTCTCCCGGGGAACGGCTTCCGCAACCGATCGCGCGAAGCTGACAATGGCAGACGCAGAGGCGCTCCGGGTCAACGCGAAGCTCATTACGCAGGTCGAGCCGGAGATGCAGAAGCAGGCTCAGGTACAGTACCTCAACAAGAACACCAGCACGGATATCTACGGGACGACGCCGAACTATCTCCAGGTTCGACTCTACACTCTCGCGTCCGGCCGGATGTTCACCAACGCCGAGGACAAGGGAAGCCAGCTCGTGGCGGTCCTTGGTGATGCAGTTCTGCAGGACCTCGGAATCACCAATGGCGCGTCGGTGATTGGTGAGACCGTGAGAATTCAGGGAATTCAATTCAAGATCATCGGCACCCTGGCGCCGAAGGGTCAGGGCACTGGTTTCGGCAATCCGGACGACGAGGTGCTGATCCCGCTCACGACAATGCGGTATCGCATCTACGGCCGCGATCAGCTGCGGACAATAAACGTTCTCGCGCCAACTGATTCACTTGTAACGGCGACAATGGCGGAGGCGCAATCCATTCTTGCGCGCGCCCACCGTCTGCGGCCCGGATCCGAGAGTGATGTGAACATTCGCAGCCAGGCGGACTTCCTCAACACGCTTGGTGAGACTACCGCGACGTTCACGTATCTGCTCGCCGGCATCGCCGCGGTCAGTCTGATCGTGGGCGGCATCGGCATCATGAACATCATGCTGGTATCCGTTACTGAGCGCACACGCGAGATTGGTGTGCGCAAGGCACTGGGCGCAACACGACTGAACATTCTGCTTCAGTTCCTCATCGAGGCCGTCGTCCTGTGCCTGCTCGGGGGCATCGGCGGCATCCTGATCGGCGGAGGAGGCGCATTGGCGATGACGAAGATCGCCAACTGGAACGCATCGATCTCACCGAGTGCGGTAATAATCGCGTTTGCATTCTCCGGAATCGTCGGCGTGCTGTTCGGTGTGTGGCCGGCGCGGCGTGCCGCGGCGCTCAACCCGATCGACGCGTTACGCTACGAGTAACAGACTCGGCATTTCATTTCAGGAACAGAAGGGCTCCGCTTTGGCGGAGCCCTTCTGTTTTTCTAGATCGTGAACCGCCAGAAATCTTCTCCGCTCTCGGGATCGGAAAGGCGATGTGCCGTGACACGAAAGACCTGCTCGATCAACGCGGGTGGGAGATCTCGCGAGCTGTCGGCCTCTCTGGCCATCCGACCGCCGTCCATCAGAAAGAACGCGTCGCCATAATGGAACGCGACATTCAAATCATGAAGGATGGCGACAATCGTACATTCATGCGCAAGCAACTCCCGTGCGACGTCGAGAAGATGAATCTGATAATGCACATCGAGGCTGGCGGTTGGCTCGTCCAGAAAGAGGTATTTGTGGTCCGACGTCCCGTCGTAAGTCCAGATCTGCGCGAGCACGCGGGCAAGTTGGACCTTCTGCTGCTCGCCCCCCGAAAGTGTGGGGTAGAGTTGTTCGCGTCTATCCTGCATGCCAACTATCTCCAGAGCACGCTCGACAATCTCGACGTCGCGCGCAGCGGGAGATCGGCCGTAGTGCGGATAACGACCCATCAACACCACATCTCGAACTGGCAACGGAAAGGTGAGCTCGACATGTTGGGAGAGTACTGCGCGCCGCCGGGCGAGCTCGACAGGTGCAAACCCACCAACTGACTTGCCGTCGTATGTCACAGTCCCATTCGACGGTTGCAGTAGCCCGGTGGCAATCTTCAGCAGCGAAGACTTGCCTGCCCCGTTCGGTCCGAGTATCACATTGAATCGGCCACGACGAAATCTGGCTGTCACACCGTCGAGAATCAGGTTGCCGCCGGCCACATAGCTGACATCCACCACCTCAACCATAAAGATTCGCCGCCCCGTTGCGCTGCTGCCTGAGCAGGATCCATAGAAATACCGGCGCGCCAACGACGGCGGTAATTATCCCCACGGGCAATTCGGCGGGCGGGATGATCATGCGTGCGACGATGTCAACTACCGACATCATTACGGCGCCGAGCAGTGCCGATGCCGGGATCAGGAAGGTGTAGTCGGAAGATTTGAGCATCCGAAGGACGTGGGGGATAACGAGACCGACGAAGGCAATGACTCCCACCATCGCAGTAGCCACGGCGACCATCACGGTATTCACGATGATGAGCCGCAGAATCAACTTTTCGGGCTCCGCTCCCAGAAAGGCGGCCTCATCCTCGCCGAGCATAAGCGCGTTGAGCGATTTCCCATGTCGCAGCGCGATCGCGAAGCAGCCTGCGAATGCAACGGCGACCATCTCGACACCGCGCCAGTCCGCAGTCGTGAAGGTACCGAGGTTCCAGAAGGTGATGTTGCGAGCCTGCGGATCACGTGCGATATACGACAGGAAGCCGGTTCCGGCCCCGCAAACTGCGTTCACGGCAATTCCGGCGAGCAGCAACGTGAACACGTTCACCTTCCCGAACGATGTCGAGACGCGGTATACCAGCATCGTGGCAGCGAACGCCCCGATGAAGGCCAGGATCGGTACTGCAAGTGAGCCCAGGGGACGTGTCAGCGCGCTGGTGCTTCCGAATACAAAGACGAGCGAAGCTCCGAGAGCGGCGCCAGCCGATGTTCCGGCGAGACCCGGCTCAACAATCGGATTCCGGAATATCCCCTGCATCAGCGTACCGGAAACGCCAAGGACTGCACCGGTGAGCGCGGCGAGAAATACGCGCGGGAGCCGCAACTGGAGGAACACGTTGCGACCGAGCGTATCTGACGATGATTCCACGACCCACCCAAACCCCGCAGCAATATGGCGCGCCATTGTCGTCGGGCTGAACGAGAAAGCACCGATGCCAGCTGACGCGATGAGAGCCAGGATAAGAACAACGCCGAGAATTGCGTAGGTTCCGGAATATGACGAACGATTCAACATCTCACGATCGGGGAAGCATCGTTGGCAAATTTCGAGGGGCCCGAATGGCGCATGACTAGAATACTACGCGCCGAGTGCCTGTACGTTGCATCGCGCCGGGACCGCGGACGAACGCTAGCTTCCGTGTGTGGATGACGTCAGGATGAAACGGATGCTGAGTACGGTCATGGTGCTCGCACTGGCGGCATGTGGGCCGCACGTCGTACTTCCGCCCGTTCCAGCGACACTTGCGAATCAGTCCGACTCGGCCGACATCGCACTTGCAAAATCACTGGCGCCGCTGCTGCACGTTCAAAGAGACGAGCCATTCCGACTCGAACGCGTCGTGGCGGTGGTAAATCCTGCCCGTCCGATCGTCGCGTACCACCTGCTCTGGAGTCATGACATCAACGGTCAGTGGGTGCCGTGGGCAAAGGCCAGTGACGCGGAGGAAGTCTGGGTCGGCTACGACCCAGTCACACGGCATCCCACAGCGATGTGGACATACTGGCACGGTGATATTCTGCACACGTCGTGGGTGGGAAAAGGGCAACCCGCCGTGGCCGTCCAATGGGGAAAGCACGGCAGCCTCCCGTACGGCGTAGTTGAGAGCGACCTGCCGCGCTCACGTACGCTGAATCTGTTCTACGCCGCTGAGTTCGTGCTGCTGCCGGATATCTGGCTCGGCAAGGCAAGTCACGGCGGACCGTGGGGATTCTTTCACAGCTATCGTAGATACCGAGACTTCTCGCGGATAGTAGATCTGCCTTCAAGGCTCGATGCCGTTGTCACCACTGAAGACCCACGACAGGTGCTCCGCGATGTGTTTGGCCCCCGGCACGCGGATAAACGACCGTGGCCGGCGCGCGACCCGCACCCGCGCTGAATCGAAGTCTCCGATCGACTCGAACTCATCGCCCGCATAACACTGATCCCGCGGTGGGAGCCCGACATTTCGCTGGTCGAGGATGGGCGCCCGCGTCACCCGTTGGCGGAGTAGTGCTAACGTCTGCCAAGTAGCCGGCGTCAAAGGATGCAGCCGGCTCGCAAGGCGCGGGATGCTGGCGTGAACCCTTTCTCGTCATGACCTGATGAAACCGCCCACGCGTACATTCCTGACGTTGATGGCGTTAACCGGAGCACTGGTGACGGCCTGCTCCGACAGTCTTGCAAGTGGTGATGTGACCGGTCCCGCGATGCCGCCCTCCGTGACAAGCATCAGCGCCGACCCGACCCTTCCAGACGCCGCGAGGATTGCCTTTGCCGCGAAATCCGCAGACTCGGTTCGCGCTCACTATTCATCCAGCGACGGCAGCGATACAGGAGTCACCCCATGGTTCCCCGGAGACGGCGGCAAACTTACAGTGCTGGGACTCCTGTCGGGAACTACGTACACGGTGACGCTCGAGGCGAGTCGAAGCGGAGTGGCGGTCACGGGAGCTGGAACGGGCTATTCAACACCACCACTCCCAGCGCCGCTGGCTGGAGTCACGCTTGCCCTCCTCTCAGGAACCCCTCCTGCATCGGGCTATACGCTCTGTTCGATCATCGCGCCGGACAACCACGGATATCTGCTTGCATTCGACGGCGCCGGCAACATTCGATGGTATCATGATTTTGGACAGATCGAACTGCAGGAAGCGAAGCAGCAGACAAACGGTGATTTCACCGTGTTCGTGGGAAACTCGCTCGGCAGCAATCCAGCAACTGGTGCGTTTGTCGAACTCACGCCGCAGGGCGATTCGGTTCGCGCAATCACTGCCAATGGCAGCGCGTATACGGACGGGCACGAGCTGCAGGTGGTGAGCGACGCCAATGGTAATCGCGTGGCGGATTACCTGTTCGGATATGACATCCGAAGCGTTGATCAATCTGGGGAGGGTGGCGGTGCGAGCGACCAGATTGCCGGCCATCAGCTCCTGCGCATCGGTGCGACGGGCGCAGTTGATACGCTGATGCAGGGCTGGGACTACTGGACCCCCGCTGACAAGATCGACCCTCCAACAGCGGATCAATCAATCGACCATCCGAACTCGATTGATTTCGATCTTGACGGCGGAGTCATTGCCTCATTCCGAAATCTCGGCGCGGTGATCAAGGTGGATCCGGCTACGCATGCAGTGCTGTGGCAGTTGGGTGGCGCCAGGAATCAGTTCACTTTTGTCAATGATCCACTGAACGGGTTCGGCGGTCAGCATTCGGTGCGAGTGCTCCCGAACGGCGACTTCCTGGTTTTTGACAACGGCGTCACGCACACTCCGCAGAACTCGCGAGCGGTGGAATACGCGCTGGATCAATCCGCCAGGACTGCTACCATGGTATGGCAATACGTGCCGAACCCACCGGTGTTCAATGAATTCACCGGCTCGGTGCAGCGATTGTCGAATGGAAACACCGTCGTTGCGTGGACCAATTCGGGCCTGTTCGACGAAGTCGCGGCGGATGGTACTCTCGTCAATCGAATGCAACTCGATAACGCACCCGGCGTTCCCAACAGGTCGGCATATCGGGCGATCAGAATAAACAATCTCTACCGATACGCACGACCGTGATTCATCAGCAGCTGGCACACTGCCACTGCAATCACGGCAGCAGCTACCGCGGTGCGGGCTGACCGCCCTTGTTCCACTGCGGGACTGGACCATCCGCCAGGATTCGCACAGCACCGACGCCCGCCTGAATCACGTGGGTCATGTGCACAAAGTCCACGCGCGACAACTCGTCAGACGGGCGATGATAGTCGGAGTGCAGGTTGAACGTCGACAACGTGTGCGCCGGTATACCGATCTGCGCGTACGCAATGTTGTCGCTCCGCTCGAAGAAGTGCTGCGCCGGCCGCGCATCCGCGACAATCGGCAGTCCGGCCGCGGTGAACATCGCGCCCATCGTCGACCTGTCGTAGCCAGTCAACCAGGCACGTCCCGGACCACCGGCGAGTGAATCAGGACGCCCGATCATTTCTATCTCAAGATTGGCAACGATCGACTTGAGCGAGACCGGTGGATGTTCGATGAACCAGCGGGTGCCGAGCAACCCGACTTCCTCGCCAGTCGTCGCGACGAACAGGATCGTGCGCTTTGGGCGAGCGCCAGCGGCAATCGCCCGGGCAATTTCGATTACCGCAGTCGTGCCGGATGCATCGTCGTCGGCACCATTGTAAATCGAATCGCCGTTGACAGGCCTGCCGATCCCGAGATGGTCGTAATGCGCATCCACCAGCACGACCTCTCTCGCGAGTACGGGATCGTCTCCGCGAATCATTCCCACAACATTCACGCCGGGCCGGCGATGATCGACCTGAACGGTATCCAGTGATGCGAAGTCGGTCAGCAGCGAAAGTCTTTCCTGACCATTGGTGCGGCGTGTGAGCGCGATGGGAACGCGCTGGAAGTAGCCGCTGTCGCCCGCAGGGACCAGACCGACGGCTCTCATCTGCTCCGCGATGAACGTCGCTGCCTTCGCCGAGCCGCGCGACCCGGTCATGCGACCCTCCAGCGAATCATCGGCGAGCACGGACATGACTTCGCGTACCTGCGCCTCTGAAACCCTCGCATCGGCGCGGGTCGCCGCGGCTCTGGCGGAGGTCGATGTCTCCGGCACACCCGAGGACGCGCACGCCAGGATTCCAAGGATCGCCGAACCGATCGCGATCAAACCGTTGACGGACCGATGTGTTGCCTTGCTCACTTGCCGATATCCTTTCGAGGGAATTTTGAATGACTCGTTGCCAGCAATTTCGCCGGTATTCATGTCCAAAGTGATCGAATTGTCGTGCATATTGTTAGTCAATGCAACGTGCAACAGTCAAAGCGAGCGCCAAGCTCGGCCTCCTGGTCGTCATACTGGTCGCATCATTCATAATTGCGCGCCACCTGGAGCTCTCGCACGGTGGCATGGCCGCATTCGCAGAGCGCGCCCGGGGGCTTCGCGACGCCCCCTACGCAATCCCGCTATTCCTGATTCTTTACGCGATTGCCGGGACGCTCGGAGTACCGGGCTCCATCCTTACACTGACCGGCGGCGCCGTTTTCGGCTTTACACTCGGGACGCTGTTGAACTGGATCGGGGCCACCATCGGGGCGATCGGTGGCTACTGGCTCGCGAGGTTTCTGGGCAGGGACGCTATCGAACGGATAGGCGGACGAAAGATCTACGCTCTTGAGAGACTGGCCGATTCCCATGCGTTTTCCACCGTGTTTCGGCTCCGTCTCATACCTGTCGTCCCGTTCAACGCCCTGAATTTTGCGTGCGGGCTCGTCGGGCTGGATTTCGCCTCCTATGTAGCCGGAACGATGATTGGGGACCTTCCGGTAACCGCCGCCTACACCTATTTCGCTGATGCCCTTCTGTCGGGTGTTTCAGGTGCCAGGCGAGCTGCGCTCCTCCATGCCTCTCTGGCGGGTGGCCTTCTGATCCTGCTTTCGTTCCTTCCCTCCCTGGTCAAGCGAGTCCGGCAAAATCGCGCTTGACAGCCCTGACCGCGAGATATAGTGTATTAGGTAACTGGTACACCATAACACTCGAGTTATGCTAATCTCGCTGGATCCACAGGACACGAGGCCGATCTACGTTCAGATAGTGGACGAGGTGCGGCGCGCGTTGGTCCTCGGCACGCTGGAACCGGATGATCCGCTGCCGTCAGTTCGCGATCTCGCTGTGAAGCTCAGGGTCAATCCGAACACCGTGAGTCAGGCCTACCGTGAGCTCGAGCGGCACGGGATGGTTTACGTCCGCCGCGGACAGGGGACGTACGCGAGTCCCAAGCATGCGAATGGCGCCGAGCGGCGAACGCTGGCGGACGGCGTCGCCCAGCGCGCGCTACATGACGCCAGACGCAACGGGCTCGGTGTTGACGAGCTGATAGAAGCGATTCGCATCCACGACAACCAACGCTCGAGCGAGGATTCGCAATGACGACCGCCCTTCCTACGCGGCTTCGGGACGGCGATCTCGCCGTTGACACAAGAGGCCTCACCAAGCGGTTTGGAGACCAGATCGCATTGAACGACGTGTCGCTCCAGGTTCCTACGGGCGCTGTTTATCTACTCGTGGGTCCCAACGGCGCAGGCAAGAGCACCACCCTCAAGGTGCTGCTGGACCTCGTCCGCGCCGAACAGGGGATGGCCGAAGTATTCGGACTCGACTGTCGAGCACGCGCACCAGAGGTTCGCGCAAACATCGGGTACGTCCCTGAGCGCCCCGATTGGGGATACGGGTGGATGCGTGTGGGGCGCTTGCTGGAGCATCACTCGTTGTACTACCCGACGTGGGATGCAACATACGCGGCGAAGCTGGCGGAGAAATTCGAGCTGCGCATGGACCGAAAGATGGGTGTGCTGTCCAAGGGACAGGCGCGGCGCGTTCATCTCACGATGGCGCTGGCACATCGGCCCCCGCTCCTTCTGCTCGACGAACCGACCGACGGACTCGATCCATTGATGCGCGACGAGACGCTCGGCGTGATCGCAGACCATCTGGCGGAATCGGAAACGACCGTGGTGCTCTCGACGCACCACGTAGAGGAAGTGGAACGACTTGCCGATCACGTTGGCGTACTCAGGAGCGGAGAGTTACGGGCGCAGATGTCGCGCGCGGATCTGGACGCCGGGTTGCGCCGATACCGTGTCGAAGTGCCGGAGCAATGGGCCGGAGTCGCATCGCTCAACGGCAGTGTGCTGCGTCGCGTCACGACCCCGCGTGAGGTGCAGTGGACGGTATGGGGGCATGAATCAGAGATAGTACAGAAGCTGACAGGCGCGGGTGGGACCGTACGCGAAGTGGTTTCACTGACGCTGCTCGACGCCACGCTTGCACTTCTCAACCCGAACGACTGACCTCGAATGACATCCACTTCATTGCATCCGACGCCCTCGCCACGCAGTGTGGTGATCGAGCAGTTCCGCGCCGTTGGCCTGGCGCTGCGTAACGAAGGGTTCTTCTTCATCGGCGCGCTCCTTCTGATTGGGATTCTCGTCGTTGCGAACACGATTCGCATGGTGAACCTTCATCCATCGACAGTAGGCAATACGGGATTCACCTATGGAAGCGCGGGCGCGGTGCCAATCTTTGTGATGGCATTGCTCATCCCGTTCGGCGTATGGCGAGCGGAGGATCCGGCGCATCGTGCGTATCACTGGACGATGCCCGTAGCGCGTGGGCCGCACACAATCGTGAAGTTTCTGTCCGGCTGGGCCTGGCTGATGATTGCGGCGGCTGTGTATCTGGTATTCGTCGTCCTGCTGGCAACGGTCATTTCGATGATCACAGGTGCGCCAAACAGGGTAGCGACTGGTCCGGGCTGGGAATGGTTGGTTGCGTTCACCGCAACGACGCTGGCCTATCTGCTGACTTCGATAGCGGTCATTGGAAGTGATCACGCCTGGCGCTGGATAGGCGGCTTGTTTCTGGGATTCTGGGTTCTCATCGGCATATTCGAGTCGTTTGGAATGCGCGACGTGAGTACGGCGCTACGCACGGTATGGGACGGGGGATACGGACTCAAGGCGGCGCTATTCGGAATCGTGCCAGGCGGCGATGATCATATGCGTGGCCGGTTGATGAACGAACTCAGCATGATTCGGTGGCTCGTAGCGATGCCACTCTGGATCATCGGTTCCAGCGTCGCAGTCACACTTGCGTCATACCGGCACCGCGAATAACCGGGTTCCGGCGGTCACACCACCAGCTCGAGGAACAGCGCGTCGAGTTCCGCATTCACGTCCAGGCAAACGCCTTCGTGGACCGGACCGGCCTGAATCACATCGGAGCGCGGCGCGGTGAGCCAGTGAAATCTCTCGGATGGCGAACCGAACGATAGCGTACCGCCAGCGTCGTCCGCCAACGATGCCGCCTTGAAGGTTGTGAGGTAGCGCACGAGCAACTCGACGTCGACATGAGGTGCGCGCGCCGACAGCGCCGCACGCTCGATGAGTACTCGAAGTCCCACAAACTGTTCTGTCGGTGCATGAAGGATGACGCCGACGGGAACCGCAGCCCCGATGTGCACGTGTGGCACTACGTGAAGCACGGCAAAGTTGTACGGGATGGTGCGATCGGCGGGTGTCGTCACGTCACCGCCGCGCCGTGCGCTGATGCGGCACTTCAGCCAGCTTTTCAGTTCGGGCTTTGCTGGCAGCGACGGCGAACGCGCGCGGGGAGGCGAGTCGCTCGGATAGATACGCGATGTAGCGTGCGCGCGCACGTTCCGGCGTGTCGCCATCAGCCTGGAATGCCGCGTCCGATAGCAGTGCATCGGGAACGCGCTCCAGGACATCCGATATCACATCGTCGGTCAACGTCGCCGCCATCTGCTCATCGACGGAAGTCACATCGAGCGCTTGAGCAAGGAGCACGTGATCGCGGATGAGCGGAAACGGTGAGTGAACGCGTGGTGCGTCGACCGATGCCCAGTCGTGGTGCGCGTACAGCGCTGCGCCGTGATCGATCAACCACGGGCTCCGTTCCCAGATCAGCAAGTTCGTATTGCGCGCCGTCCGATCGGGATTTGTGAGCAGGGCATCGAGCCAGACGATTCGTGCGGCTAGCGCCGGCGCAATCAAGTCGCCGGCCGCCGTCGCATCGAAATTGAAGGCGCCGTCGAGATAGCGAAGAGCCACGTTGATGCCGTGACTCTTTCGCAGAATGTCGCTTATCTCCGGATCCGGCTCATTGCGGCCAAACGTCTCGGAGATGTGAACGAGCGCAATATCCGGAACTGGAAGGTCGAGTGCCATTGCGAGCATCCCGCTGATGAGCTCCGCGACCAACGCCTTGGCCCCCTGACCCGCGCCCCGGAATTTGACCACGAACAGGCCGTCATCGGTATCGACGACCGCCGGAAGCGAGCCGCCCTCGCGAAGCGGCTGCACATACCGCTTTGCAGTGAGAGTCGGAAGGGCGTGGCCGGCCGTCATGGTTGTCAATATAGCGCCAACAGCCGGCGTGCCGGCGCGTGATGCGCGACTGTCGCCGCGGCAGCGCGGTAGCCATTTACGTCTGATTCCCGTCCCCATGCTTCCCTTCACCGTGCTCCGGCGGCATATCGCCGCATACGCGATTGACTGGATGTTTACCCGTCTCGACGTTTCGGTGCGAGCGATCCGTGCGTAAGCGCGCGTCGTTGCGCTTCAACAGGGAGCCTTCTCAGGCAACATGATTCTTCTTGCGCACTCGTATTTCCTGGGAAATGATCCGAAGCAGCTCGAGCGCATGAAGCCGTACCCGCCGCTCGCGACGCTTCTTGTTGCTGAGGTCACGCGAAGGCACGGCCATGAAGTGGCGTTCTTCGATGCCACGTTCGCGGACGGAGTAGATGCCTTCATCGCGACGCTTGACGAAGTTCGGCCGAGTGTCGTTGGGATTCTCGAGGACAATTTCAACTTCCTCACCAAGATGTGTACGATCCGGGCTCGCGAAGCGACTCTGGCGATGGTGAGCGCCGCAGCCGATCGTGGATGCCGCATCGCAGTGAACGGATCGGACGCGTCGGACCATCCGGGGTTGTATCTCGCGGCTGGTGCGGATGCCGTTATCACTGGTGAGCCCGAACTCACCTTCGTGGCGCTCGCCGACGCGTGGGCGCACGACCGCTCCGCATCACTCGCGGACATTGCCGGGTTGATACTCACCGACGGTCCGTGCGATCTCAAGTACACCCCGCGCCGTCATGGCATTCGCGATCTGGATTCCCTTCCACTTCCGGCGTGGGATCTGATCGACGCCGACGCGTACGCGAGCGCGTGGCGCGCAATGCACGGTCGGTTCTCATGGAATGTCGTAACGTCGCGCGGTTGCCCGTTTGGCTGCAACTGGTGCGCGAAGCCGATCTTCGGCCGGCGCTACGCCCAGCGGTCACCCGCGTCGGTCGCGGAGGAGCTTCGGCAACTGAAGGATACGATCAACCCCGATCATGTCTGGTTCGCGGACGACATATTCGGACTCACTGCTGGTTGGGTTCTCGATTTTGCGCGCGAAGTTCGGATTCGCGATGCCCGGATTCCGTTCATGATGCAATCGCGCGCGAACCTCATGACGCCTGTCGTGGTGAGCGCGCTCGCGGCGGCCGGCGCAGAGGAAGTGTGGATGGGTGTGGAATCGGGCTCTCAGCGCATTCTGAATGCGATGGACAAGGGAACGACCGTGGATGAGGTGCGCGTCGCTACTCGTGCACTCAAGGCTCATGGCATTCGCGCATGCTGGTTCATCCAGCTCGGATATCCGTCTGAGATGTGGGAAGACGTCGAGATGACTCGAAACGTCATTCGCGACGAGCGCCCGGACGACATTGGCGTTTCGGTCGCGTACCCGCTTCCCGGAACGAAATTCCACGATTCGGTTCGCAAGGGACTTGGAATTCAGCAGAACTGGGAGCACACCGGTGAACTGGCGATGCTCTTCCAAGGCACGTACACCACTGCTTTCTATCGCCAGCTTCGCGACGCACTTCACGACCAGGGCCGGTCCCGGTCTGCGCAGGATGCTGTGTCGATGGACGCGACCTGGGACAGACTTGCTCACACTGAGGCACTGTACCGTTCACCGCGGCCGCTGGTAGCCCCAAGCTCCTGATCGTGGAAAACAGTCAGGCGCTGTCGCCAGCGGCCTTCGCGTTTGACTCTGTGGCGAACGATTTCGATAATCGCTTTGGAGGGTGGCTCAGCGTACGGGCGCAGCGTCGCGCGGTTCGTCGTGCACTTCAGGAATCATTTCCTGTCGGTGGGCGGATCCTGGAGCTGGGTGGCGGTACGGGCGAAGACGCGCTCTGGCTCGCGGAACGCGGTTACAGGGTCGTTCTGACTGACGCGTCGCCGCGAATGGTAGAGATTTCGACGCGCAAGTTGCGGGGGTATCCTGATGCGAGCGCGGTGGTCGTCGCGGCGGAGGCGTTGGAAGCGACGACGCTTACTGAACGCGACTTCGCCCCCCAGACATTTGACGGTGCGTTCTCGAATTTTGCAGCGCTGAACTGTGTCAGCGACCTTACGCCAGTCGCGCGGGGGCTGGCTCGACTCATTCGCCAGAATGGCAAGCTGATCCTTGTAGTGTTCGGCACGTGCTCGCCTGGCGAAGTAATCGTCGAGCTGGCGAGATCCCGTCCGCGCTCCGCGTTTCGTCGCTTCACCACCCGACCGGTTTCGGCGAGTCTGAGTGGTCGTCGGTTCGTGGTGAAGTATCATCGCTCTACGGAGCTAGCGCTTGCGATGCAGCCGTGGTTCCGCGCGGCAGGCCGGCGCGGAATCGGTGTCTTTGTTCCGCCGAGTGCCGCGGAGCCGTGGATATCGCGGCATCCGCGATTGCTCAGCGCGCTCGAAGCGATGGATCGTGAGGTCGCGGGTGCGCTTGCGCCGCTCGGAGATCACGTGCTTTATCGTTTCGACCGGACGTCGGTACCGGTGACGTCAGCATGACCATCGCGGACGGGGTTCTGGACGCGCGGCGGTTTCGCTCGGACTATGCGGCACACCGACTGGCAGAGGGCCGCGCGCATTCCGCGGAAGACATGAACAGACTTCCGTATCTCACGACAGGGCCGATTGCGCGTCAGTGGCGCGTGCGCGCACGAAGTTTCGATGCGCTTTGCCGTACAGTGCTCGCCCCTCTTCGAGCATTGAAGGGCAGCCCACTGTCGATTCTCGACGTCGGCGCTGGCTGTTCCTGGCTGTGTTACCGCGCGAGCCTGAGCGGTGATACGGCCGTTGCGCTAGACATTCGGGATGACAGCGTGGACGGCCTCGGAGCGGCCGCGCATTATCTCGTTGAGCAACCAGGTCGGTTTGGGCGCGTCGTTGGCTCGTTCGATGCGCTTCCGCTAAGCCAGCGTCGATTCGACGTAGCCATATTCAACGCGTCGATTCACTACGCGTTCAACCTGGCGACGGTGCTTCGGGAAGCCGCGCGTGTCGTCAGCGTTGGCGGCAGGATAGTCGTCCTCGATTCACCGTTCTACGCAAGTGAGGCTGCCGGGGCGGCAATGGTTGCGGAGAAACGCAGTGAAGCTCGCACGCGCTTCGGAGAGCGCGCATCGACGCTGATGGCGCCTCCGTTCATCGAGTTTCTCACCAGCGAGAGACTTGCCACCGCCGCGTCCGGACTCGGCCTCGATTGGCGCCGCCATCGTGTCAGATATCCAATCTGGTACGAGACTCGTCCGCTGGTGGCTTTGGTGCGCGGACGTCGGCAGCCATCGCGATTCGATCTCTGGGAGAGCACAGTTCGATGATAATATTCGTCAACCCGCGCGCGACACGTCCAAAGAACCGGCGTTTCCCGCTTTCCGTCATGGCAATCGGCGCAGCGTTGCCAGCGGGTGTTACGTGGTGCATCATCGACGGCAATCGACCGGATGTAAATGTTCTGGAGGCGATCAGCGCGTGTATCAATGCACAACGGGGTGGTAGCGACCCCGTTCGCGCGGTTGCGTTCTCAGTGATGCCGGGGCCGCAGCTGGTGAGTGCAGTGCCGCTTTCTCGCGCGGTAAAAGCCCGCCATTCAGACATACCGATAGTATGGGGCGGTAATTTTCCGAGCCTCTATCCGGACTCGGTGCTGAATTCCGAGTACGTCGACTGGGTTGTGAAGGGACAGGGAGAAGCAACGTTTGTCGAGCTGCTTGACGTACTGAATGGCCAGCGTGATCCATGCAAAGTGGATGGACTTGCATTCAGACAGGCGGACGGAACCCACTGGATCGGGCCGGAACGGCATTGGCGCGGCCCCGACGAGCTACCCGATCCTCCGTACTACAAGATCGACGTCGCCAACTACCTGCATCCCACGTATCTCGGCAGCTATTCCGGTGTCTACCAGTCGTCGATCGGGTGTCCGTACGGATGCAAGTTCTGCGGCGTGATTTCCGTGTTTGGAAGTCGAGAGCGGCAGCAGGCGCCAGCGCGCACGGCAGAGCATCTGACATATCTCGTGCGGACACATGGGATGGACTCGGTGCACTTCTATGACAATAATTTCTTTGTCGGCGAGGATCACGCCCGGGAACTAGCCGAGCGAATTGAGCCCCTCGGAATCCGTTGGTGGTGTGAAGCACGCGTCGATGCGCTGTCCCGCTACTCGCTCGACACGTGGCAGCTGCTTCGACGCGCGGGGTTGGCGATGGTCTTCTGTGGAGCCGAATCCGGTTCGGACGCGGTCCTCAGGAAGATGAACAAGAAGACATCAACAGATCAGATCGTCGAGGTCGCTGCACGGGCGCGCGCGCATGGCATCATTCCCGAGTTCTCCTTTGTGTTTGGCGATCCGGAAAATCCGGAAGAGGAAATCGAGAACACTCTTGCATTCGTGCGCCGTCTCA
Source organism: Gemmatimonadaceae bacterium (assembly GCA_036554185.1). GTDB lineage: Bacteria > Gemmatimonadota > Gemmatimonadetes > Gemmatimonadales > Gemmatimonadaceae > Fen-1247. The sequence goes on from DATBNQ010000069.1 coordinate 138,948, forward strand.
AGCGGGTGAATCCACAGATGGAATTGATCAGCTACTTCTACACGCCGACTCCGCAGCGTCGCGGCACGTACGGCGACGTGGACGCCCTACTGGGCACGCCTGCATCGCTGGAGGAGTGGGTACAGCCTGAATGGCTCGCGTGGATGACACACGAAGATCCGCTGGTGCCATGGCTCGACCGGAGACTCAAATCACGTGTCGAGGATTTTGAGCTGGTGCTCAAGAGCCGGTTCCCGTCTGTCCATGATCATCAAACGCGTGGCTGGGGCAAGGCGCTTGGACGTGCGCTTGCGCGTCGTCGTTGGGAACGGGGGTTATTCTCCGACCCGCGCGCGCTCCGGACTGTGCGCAGGTGGGCTCGTCGATCGCCTGACGACAGGCAGGCGTACGGCCATCTGCGCCCACCAGGCACGGTTACCAACTCTTGAGCGTACTCTCGGCGCGCAACGGCTATCGTCTCTGGGCTCCGACGTACGCGGCGGAGACCGTCGTCACGGCGCTCGAGGAGAGGACTGTCGAGGCGTTCGCGATTCCGGTGACGGGCAAGAGATTGCTCGACGCCGCCTGCGGGACAGGTCGCCGCTTGCGCGGCGCGCTGGCCGGTCTCGCCATTGGCATCGACCTCACACCTGAAATGCTTCCGAAGGTGCAGACCGATCAGCTATATGCTGCGTCTGACGTGCGCGCGCTTCCATTTCGTTCCGCGGAGTTCGACGTTGTGTGGTGCCGACTGGCGCTCGGTCACGTCCCCGAGCTTGCTGCACCGTACACGGAGCTGGCGCGCGTCTGCCGACCTGGTGGACACGTGATTGTAACGGATTTTCATCCCGAGGCTGCACGCGCTGGGCACCGCCGAACATTTCGCGACGAAAGCGGCGCTGTTCATGAGATCGAGCATTACGTACACACTCTGGACGGGCACGTGCGCGCGGCCGATGCCGCCTGCCTGACCGCTCTCGAACATGACGATCGCGTGATAGGCCCGTCCGTGCGCGACTTCTATGAACGCGCGGATCGCGTGAGCGCATACGACGAGCAGATTGGGTTGCCGCTCGTGCTGGGGATCGTATTCTCCAGACGTCAGTAGCATGAGGTTCCTCGTTGAGGCCGCTAATACCGTGCTCGGTGTTGAGGATGGGCGAATCGTATCGCCATTTGGCCATTTCGATGTCGTACTTCGAGTAAGCGATGGCGAGTTGCGCCCGGGACTCATCAATGCGCATGATCATCTTCATCGCAATCATTACGGGCGGCTTGGCTTTCCGCCGTACCGGAATGCATACGAGTGGGGCGATGACATCCATGCGCGCTGTGCGGACACCATCGCAGCCGGTCGCGCACACCCTCGGGCAGCTGCGTTGCGCCGCGGCGCCGAAAAAAATCTTCGAGCCGGTGTTACGACTGTTGCGCATCACGATCCCTGGGAGAGGGATTTTGAAGACGCCTTTCCGGTCCGCGTCCTGCGCATCAGGTGCGCGCACGCGCTCAGATCGCTTGACGATTCCGGACTGCCCGCAGATTCCGGTGGACCCTTCATGATACATCTAGCCGAAGGGGTGGATGACTCTTCGGCAGCCGAGGTTTGTGAGCTGGATCGCCGCGGCCTGGTGAACAGGAATCTGCTGGCGGTGCACGTGGTCGGCGCGGATCGGAATGGGATCAGTCGACTGCGCGCTGCTGGTGCAGGCGTTATCTGGTGCCCGTCGTCGAATTTTTTCATGTTTGGAAGGACGACACCGCCCGACCTGTTGGCATCGGGGATTGATGTGCTGATCGGCAGCGATTCATTATTGAGCGGAGCCGGCACACTTCTGGATGAACTTCGGGTAGCGCGGGAACTTGGTCTGCTTGCGGATGACCGGCTCATCGACTCCGTTGGCGCAGTAGCCGCGAGACGATTTGGAATCGACCCACCATCGCTCAACGACGGTGCGCGTGCTGATTTCGCCGTTTTCAGGAAACCGATTCTTGAAGCGACTGCGGCCGATGTGGCCCTGGTAGTCGCCGGTGGTCGCCTTCGAGTTCTGGACCCCGAGCTTGTGTCCGCGCTCGGGAAGTGGGCGTCTGCAGGAACCATCAGCGAGATGGCTGGCGTTCACCGCTGGACCGCGCTGTCGAGTTGATCGGATTTGATAGACAAGGATGACCCGACTGAATATGCAATCGAATCATCCGGATATCTCGAGCGACACGCACGACGGGCGGCCCCCGATCGTTTCAGTGATCATTCCCACGTACAACCGGCTCGCTTTGCTCCGTGAGGCTGTTGATTCAGTTCGGGCACAGACATTTGCAGACTGGGAACTGATTATAGCCGACGATGGATCGACAGATGAGACACGACCGTATCTCGAACGGCTGGCGCTGGAGGATGTGCGCATCCGTCCGCTCTTTCTGAATCATGCTGGTTCGATGACCGTTATGCGGACGGAAGCAATTCGCGTGATGAGGGGTGAGTGGATCGCGCTGTTGGATTCGGACGACCTGTGGGCTCCACGAAAACTGGAAGTGCAGCTTGGACAACTCGGCGCGCATCCGGAATGTGGATGGAGCTATACTGGCTATCACCACATAGACAGAGCTGGCATGCCGGTCACGGGACGCGGTGCCGCATTACAGGAACCGGTGTCCGGATGGATCGCTGAGCAGCTTGTCATGTTCGCAGTCGCAGCAGCGCCACCGACACTAATGATGCGGCGTTCGCTTTTTGAGGAGGCGGGTGGATTCGATCAATCGCTTCACGTTCGCTCGGACTATGACCTGATGCTCCGTCTGGCAGTGAAGAGCGAAGCATGTGGCGTCACAGCGGATCTCATGCTGGCGCGTGAGCATGACGGCCGCACGAGCGATGCATTTCCCGTGATCGGCCACGTGACGGAAAACGAGTCGATGTTCCAGAAGGCCCGCGCCAATGCGCCAAACGCACGGATACGCCGACTCTGCGCCGAGCAGTCAGCGGCACAGCGGCTTCATCTGGCGGCTCTGCACGGTCAGGAGGGTCGTCATTCGGCCGCGCTCCGGTCGATTATGATCGCAATCTGGAGAGCGCCGCACCAGCGAGGCATCTGGCGGGGTGCTCTTCGCCAGGTCGCGCGGGAGATCGGCCTACGGGCCTGAGTAAGCTGGTAAATCTGGCCGCGAACCCATTCATCGAAGCAGTTCATCGATAAGAACAAGTGCGTCGTGCGGATCCGGCGAGAGAGTAAGTCTCCAGCCTCCATTTGCGGAGAGTACGTGAGCGCACTCGGCGCGCCGCTCGGGATACCGATCGAAGCCCGCAGCGGCATCCTGCATGAGAGCAAAGTGCATTTCGTCGCGATCTACGTGCGAGAGCTGTGCAGCACCGCGATCCCGCTCGAGGAGACATACGACCACATCATCGACAGCAATTGATTCTGCATGCGCCGAGCGCTTCAGTTGAACGGTGATTTTCTGCTTCCCGTTCGGTTGACTGGAGATCTGCGAGTGGCGCAACTCGGGGAAGTGTTCTTCGGCACCCCTGAGCAGATGAATTGATTGTGGCCTTCCCCAGATTCTCGTGGCAGGATCGAGTTGCATCCAGACAATGTCCTCACTCAGTACATCGAGACCCGCGGAGTGCGCGGCGTAGGCGAGCGTGCTCTTACCCGCGCCACTTGGCCCCAGAAGCAGTACCGCGCGGTCGTTACGGCGAATCGCCGCCGCATGAAGGGGTTGCCGGTCGAAATGAGTTGCGAGCGCGAGGGTTGCCGCTTCAAGATACTGATGACGGAAGTACGCTTCGTCGCAAACGAGGCCATTGCTCGCATAGACGAGTGCCTCCTGCCTGAGCGGATCCGAAATAGCCATACCTCCTGCTCCGTGCACCAACACCCGGGCGCCATCGGGACAGATATGCTGAACGGAGCGCGAGTCATCTCGAGCGCCGTCTCCAGCATACACCAGCACCTGTACGGTTAGCCGGAGTGCGCCTTCATCAACGTCGATATCGGCGCTCCTGGATCCGTTGCCGAACATTCTCTGAAACATCGCGAGCACGCGCCGATCATTGGTGCGCAATCGCGTCTGAATTCCGAGCACCGCCGTTGCGATCGAATGCGGAAGCGCCGGATCGCGGAAAAGTGTATCGCGCGGCGCGACGAAGTCAGCCCCATCGGCATGCACGACGGCCCCGAATGACGATCGGCTGCCCGGGTCGGTACCTCGTTCAGGCAGTTTCATCCACCCTCCAGCGGAGCCGGCGCCGAGTGCGATCGGTGTAACGCCGTTACGTCGTCGTACATGCTCTCGAAGAGCGTTGTTGTAAAATCGGCATCGATCTCGACTGCGCGACGTTGTGCTTCGTGCGCAATGGCAAGTCGCCGAGGTTCGTCGCCGAGCAATTGCATTACGGCGGCGGCAAACGTGGAGGCGAGATTGTCGTGCACACAGACGGCCCCTTCCGGCGCCCAGTCCACTATATGGCCTACAGCCGTGCCAACGGTGGGGACACCGGCAATTGCCGCTTCGAGTACGACGAGCGGCCCGGCGTCGTGTCGGGATGTAACGAGCAGCACATCGGCACTTTCCATCAGCTCGCGCAGGGCTGCGCGCCTGAGGACGCCGTGCCATCGAACCTGCGACGAAATTCCCAGATCGGAAGCGAGCTCTTGCATCGCTCCGTTCATCGTGTCATAACCGACCATGTCGAGTTCAAATGAGACGTGACTGTCACGCATCAGCGCGGCAGCGCGAAGCAGTAGCGTCTGATCCTTCACCGGTCTGAGATCGCCGACGTGCAACAGTCTCGCCGGACTGTTCATATCGCGATGCCGCGGCTTGCGCACCGGCCACTGATCGAGCGCGACGCCGAGCGGAATGTGTTCCGTGTCGCAACCACGCAGCTGTGCAAGTTGCTGCATGTACCCACTCGCCACACTGACGCGATCCGCAGCGCTGAGCGTTGCACCAACCAGGGTTCGGCCCTTCCAGTCGCATCGCCCGCCGTACCCGATGTCGTCCAGTGCCACCAGCTCACCGCCTGCCAGATGGACGACGAACGGAATATTTCGCCAGAGCCTTGCCACCAGTGGATACACCGCTGGCCCAGCCCAAAATGCCTGAATTACGTCGAAGCGCTCGCGTTTGTGCTCCGCCCGAAACCAGTCGACAAAGCGCCGCCGGCGACCGTTGGTCGTCCCGACGTTGTGTATGTTCGCTCCCAGTAATTCCCAGTGATCCGGCTCCGGCTCCTGACTCAGCGCAAAAACATGTACGGAGTGCCGCCGGGCAAGCCGTTCGACCTGCCACAGCAACGCGGGCACGACACGGTCGACACCGCTGCGGTCCACGCCGCCGGGAACGAACAGCGCAAGTTTCATCTGATTGCGATGAGGTTACCAGTGGCAAACCGGGAATGCGCATCGTTCACGCGCGCACCGCAGCTGATTTACCGGTACGCCGCCCGATGCGCCACGAAACGCGTCCCGTGAGCAATCGTCGGAACCGACTCACATAGACCGCGACATCCTGCCGGAACGACTCGCCGTGCGACGGGACAAGCATCTCCAGCAGGCGTCGGACAATACCGATCACTCCTGGCTCCCACATCAGACGCTCGGCGAGCGAAACGTGGTCGTGAAGGATCGGCGTCGCAGGCGTGAGTTCGGCGACGACAACCCGTGCAATGCGGGTCGAACGCTTCCGTGTCAGCGCGAGTACCGTCGGATCAATCGTTCCCGGTGCAAGCTGCTCGACGAGAGCAAACGCGGGATACGCGTAGCGCGTTGCGCGAGTTCGCTCCAGAAAATCCGTCACTCCTCCCCAATCCAGTTTTCCCGACGCCGTATCGCGACGAATGATCAGATTCAACTCGATCAGCCTGATGAGGCGCGCGGCGTTGAGTTCTGATGACAGATGTGCGGCAAGCGCGACCATCAACAGCGGTTGCGGCGTCACGACAAGTGGAATGCCATTCCACTCCCAGGGCTCGGCTACCGGCATTTCGGCTTCCAACCGAATTCCGTGCCGGATAAGCGTTCCGAACTGAAGTGCGGTGTGCAGCTCTATTCTCCACGGGCTGCGCACATGCCAGAATTCCAGCGACCGGGTTGGTGGAACCCACTCGTCCGGATACCAGTTGGACTTGAACTCCGCGCTCCAGGAACCCGGACCAAAACCTGCGCTTGCCAGTGCGTCTCGCGCCGGTTGCAGGTTTGCGGGCTTGACGTAGACGTCTACATCGGCAAGAGGGCGCAGTCCCGGCTCGGGGTAATAAACGTGCGCAGTGTGAAATCCCTTGAGGATTCCCGGTTTCGCGCCGCATTCCACAAGCCGCTCGAGTGCCGGTGTGATTTCACGCTCGATGCGTCGCAGCCGACCGCGACCGTGTTGCAGATGTCGCGCGAGAATCGCAGCCAGCGGTGCAGCGACATCCACCAGGCCCTGTTCCACCCAGTAGCCGAGTATGGGGCCAGTCCCCGACAGTAACGAAGCAATTCCGATCGCGTACGCATCCGTTCCGTCAGCAGCGCCGAGTGACGTGGTTCGGCCATCCAGAACGCGAGCAACGTTGCGCTCGATCTTCGTCGCTGCCGCGGAAAGCAGGTTGAGGTCGAGGTCGGGCCAGAGCAACGTGGGATCGTTGGTCACGGCCCACCGTCGCGATCGCGCGTCGAGGTCAGCGCCGAGCACGTATGCCTCCTGAATCCGGAAGTCCCTGCACCCCCGAATGTAGGACCGGGCGGACGGGTTCGTCAGCCGGTCGGCGGCGAGCAGCGTCGATTGTCCCGCAGCCCGCCGTCAGACAGGGCGAATAGAGCTCCCGAATAGTTTAGGTCAGCCCGCGACCGGGATCCCCCGTTCACCCTGTCTTCTCCGCTTCCCCTACCCTGCTGCAGTAGCGCCCGCGAGCATGACCTGCGACGAAAATCTCTCCATCTCCTCCAACTGTGGACTGGACTGCAGGAGAAGCAAGTCTACACCGACATCCGCAAATTCCTCGACTCGGGCCGCCACGCGTTCGGGCGTTCCCACCAAACCGGCTCGAAGACCGCGGTTCGACACGGAATAGTCCTCGATGCTGACGCGCTGTTCCAGTTTCGTGTTGGCTATCCAGTCGGCATAATTGCCATAACCGGGACTGCCAGGAACAACAGTCGTGATCCGAGTGATTTCGTCCTGCACTTCAGCCTCGCTGTCGCGAACGATTGCATATCCTGCGACTCCGAACTGTAGCGAAGGCAGCTCGGTACCGAGAGCTTCACTTGCCTGTTCTCTCGCGCGTCGCATGTCAGCGATCTTGAGCGCCACCCGCTCTGGCGGATCGCCGTGCATCACATAGGCATCGCACTGGCGGGCGATCATCCGCTTTGCAGCATCCGATTCGCCGCCAGCGTAGATCGTGGGTCGCGTTCGCGTTGAACGTGCATCAGGCTTCGGCTCGAGGACCAGATCGTCTACCGTATAGTACTTGCCCGCGTACTTGACGCTGGGTTCAGTCCATGCCGCGCCGACTACATCCAGCCATTCGGAAGTCCGTGCATATCTGTCGTCGTGCTGATCGAAGCCGACGCCATAGCGCCGCGCCTCATCCTTCCACCATGCAGACACGACGTTGAGCGACAGTCGCCCCTGTGAAATCCGGTCGATGGTAGCAGCCTGTTTGGCAAGAAGAGCGGGAGGATGAAAAGACGGTCTGACGGCGACCATTATCTCCAGAGTCTGCGTGACAGCCGCGAGTGCAGCCGCGGTGCTCCACGCGTCGAGTGAAGGTGCGGAAATTCCCTTGATGTCGTTCAACAGAAGCTCGGCGACGAGAGTGATGTCGTACCCCAGTTCCTCACTTCGGCGAGCGAGCCGTGACACGTAATCCCATGATGCTTCCATGTTCTCATCAGCGACGTTCCGCAGCCAGCCGCCGAATACCGGCATCCAGTATCCGTATCGCATTACAAGACACCTTCGGTGACGAAACCGGCGCGCAATGCCAGGTAATCGGCCAACCGCGCGAAA
>DATBNQ010000146.1:0-5982 GCA_036554185.1 Gemmatimonadaceae bacterium
GCGACTATTTCGCCGTGATGGGTTTGTCGCTCGTGCGGCTTGTCGAACTAATGCGGCGATTGGGCGTTCGCTACCACTTTGGCGGAGTCATGCGGACGACATCGATTGCAGCCGCAGGCCGGGCCGAGAACGCCGGATGAGAATCGCGCCCAGATGGCCGACTACCGCGCCGCGTGCGAGTATCGCTCTCGCCAGATCTGGACTCTGTTCAGGACATCATCCACGGTGATGCGCGACATTCGGCCGGGACGGTTTTCCATCGTTGCTACGTATTCCTCGCCCGGATCGGCGTAGACATCGATCATCAGATCGTGAAACCGCCGGTACGGACCGGTGCGCTTTGGATTGGTGTATCCCAGCAGCGAAATCGCTGGGCGATTGAGCGCGACCGACATGTGCAAAGGCCCTGTGTCTGGTGCGAGCACGAGTGCCGACGCATCGAGTATGCCGATGAGTTTGCGAAGGCCGCTTCCAAGCTCGGAGAGAACGGGAGCCGAGGAGCGCGCCTTGATGATTCGTTCGGCATCGAGTTCGCGCGCGGAACGGCCGCCGACGAGCACCGGTTGCAAGCCGAAGTCAGAATAAAGTGCATCGCATACGGCCGCCCACCGTTCCGGAATCCAATCCTTCTCGGGCTTGCTCGTCGCAATAACGAGGGCGGCTACGGGTCGCTCGTGTTGGGCGATCCATGCCGTCTGCCACGCGCGCTCCGCAGCCCATGGCCCGATGTTCCACTCCAGTGGAGCGTAAGGAATTTCGAGATATTGCAGGAACTCGAGATATTGATCCTGCACGTGCTGGATGGGGTGCGGCGGAATCTTGCGATTGGTGAACAGCCAGTTGAGATCACGAGCGCGAGCCCGGTCGAAACCAAGCTTCACCGTTGCATCGGCCAGCGCGGTTACGACGCCGGCCTTGAAGTACACCTGCAGGTCGATGAGCAGGTCGAACTCATGCGGCTTGAGCCTGGATCGTATATCCGGGAAGGCGCGGGTGCCGAGAGAGCGATCGAATTCGATAATCTGATCGACGCATGGATGGCCGCGCACCATCGAGGCTGGCATGGGTTGAAGTATCCACGTGATACTGCAGGAGGGGCGATACCGTTTGAGCGCAGTCACCAGCGGGAGAGCGTGAACCACATCTCCAGCGGCAGACATCAGCATCATGCAGATTCTATCAAGTCGTACGTCGGCTCGACTCACGCGGGCTGCGCCGCCGCTGCGAGTGTGAGATACGAGATGTCGTCATCCGATAGTGCATTGCTGCGCGGCGCAAGACGTGTGCGCCATTGACGTAGCGAGCGCATCAGCCGCTCGATGTTGGCGCGTGCGACGAGCGGATCTCCAGGCACGTGAAAGTGAACGCGATCGACGTCCAGCACGTGCGCAATGTATCCGTTTTCGCCCGATGTGATGAGCACGTTCTTGAGGTTGAGATCAGGGTGCTGTGCGCCGGTAGCTGTTAGACGCGAAAGAAGCATTGCCACCGCGTCCAGTATCGGATGCCGTTGCGCATCGTTGCGAACGTCGCCAAATACAGCGGACAGATCCGCGCCACCCTCGATGAATCGAGTCACGACATCGGCGCGACGGAAGAATCCGCCCGCCGGATATGTACCAACAGCGAGCACTTCCGGAGTCGGGACTCCGCCAAGTCGCAGCCGGAACGCCGCAGTCAGCTCGCGCGCAACGCGCGTGGGTGGCAGAAAACGGTCGTGGAGCAGATGTCCCACGATACCGCCGCGCATCACGTGCCGGACGGCGACACGTCCGCTCAGCGGAGGGAGTGATATCGCGTAAACCGGAGCGCGACCCTGGAAAACGAGCGCGCCTGGTTCCCGAGCGGCATACGAGTAGAGTGTATCGTGCTCGAGAATCTCGCGCGTGATTGGTGCGAGCACGCTGGCTACCAGCATGTTCGCACCGGCGACGCTCACGTGCTCGTATCCGGTGATCGGAATCATCGTTGATCCCATCAGGTGACCGGCGACATGTTGCGCACCGACGCGCCTTTCGCATCGCGGACCTGTGCGATCGCCGTAAGCACCGCCCGCGCCTTGTTCTCCGTCTCGAGCCACTCCATTTCCGGCACGGAATCCGCGACGATGCCGGCTCCTGCCTGTGCGGACGCGATTCCGTTCGCGATCACGCACGTGCGAATCGTGATCGCGAGGTCGATACGCTCGCCGCCCCAAGCGATATAGCCCACCGCGCCCGCATACGCACCGCGGCGCTCCGGCTCCAACTCATCTATTATCTGCATCGCGCGCACCTTGGGCGCGCCTGTCATCGTCCCAGCCGGAAAAGTCGCACGCAGCACGTCGGCTACTCCGACCCCTGGACGCACTCGACCATCCACCTGACTCACGATGTGAAGTACGTGCGAGTATTTCTCCACGCACATGAAGTCGCTGACCTCTACAGTTCCGTACTCGGCGATGCGCCCGACATCGTTTCTGCCCAGGTCGACGAGCATGACGTGTTCCGCGCGTTCCTTTTCGTCAGCCAGGAGCTCGGCGGTCATCTGCTCATCTGCGGCAACGGTTTTGCCGCGCGGCCTCGTGCCGGCAATTGGTCGTACGGTGACCTGGCGATTGGCGAGCCGAACGAGCAGCTCCGGAGAACAACCGACCAACTCCGCGCCATCCAGGTCCAGGTGGTACATGTACGGAGATGGGTTCAGCGCCCGTAGCGCGCGATACAGATCCGTGCTGTCGAAATCGTGTGCGACGTCGATGCGCCGGGCGAGAAGGCACTGAAACACATCGCCTGCGCGAATGTATTCCTTGATCCGCTCAACGTCTTCGATGAATTTGTCGTGCTCGTAGCTCGAGACTCCAACGCTCTCTCTTGCAGGCGGCCCGAGCGCAAGCGGCTCGAGCGGTGATGGCTCGAGTAGCCGGCTGGCGATCGAATCGAGTTCGGAGCAAGCTTCGTCGTACAGCGCCCTCAGCGTGCGCTCGTCGGCGCTCCGCGGGACAGGCACCGAGACTATGACGCGGCCCTGCGATCTGAAGTTGTCGATGACGACGAGTCCGCGTGTGAACACGAAGAGCGCATCGGGGATGTTCAGATTCCTGATCGGTGCGTGTGGCAGCGATTCAATCGCGCGGACGACGTCGTAGCCGAGGTAGCCAACAGCGCCGCCCCAGAATGCGCCGAGTTCTGGAACTGACGCCGGCGTGTACTGAGTCACGAGCCGCTCGAGATCGGCTAGCGGATCCGCGACGCTGCGCTCGACATGCCACCCCATTGATGGAGACCAGTCTGATACGACACCATCGGACAGCGACCATGCAGCGCGCGGTTCGGTGCCCATGAATGTGTAGCGCGACCACGTTTCACTGCCGGCCGCTGCAGACTCGAGGAGAAAGCCAAACCCTCCCCTCCGAAGCTTGGCGAAGGCGGAGACGGGCGTATCTATGTCCAGGAGCACGTCACGCCAGACTGGCACGAGGCCCGCCGACGCAGCGTACGCTTTGAAACTGTCGAAATCCATGCGTTAAGTTGAGGGATGAAGCGCACCATGACAACGGGGATGTTGATTCTGCTGGCCCCCGTCGCCATGGCCGCCCAGGATTGGAACTCGCCGCGTGCCGAAAGCCTGGCGACTCACGCGACCGCAGTCCGAGCCGCGCAACTCGCTGACAGCGGCCTCAAAAGCTACAGGGCTGAGGCGCGTGGTTATCTCACCTTTCTGGCCCAGCTCGGCAAGGGCTTTCCCGATCCCCCGAAAATTGTCCGGGCCGACCAGATCGCCTCCGATATCTACTGGAAGGCGCCCGCCTCGAGCAAGCAGCTCATAAAGGGTCGGCGAGACACGCTGCTGCTGCCGACCGACATCAATTATCACCGGGACCATCTCGGAATCGTCCAGAACAACTTTCCGAGCATCATTCGGATTGGCGATGGTGACGAGGTGGAAGATGTCCCGCACCCGCTCTCCGCGTCCGGGCTGAAGGATTACGATTTTTCCGTTGGAGATTCCCTTCAGATTCGGCTTGGCGATCGGACGCTGGATGTGGTTCAGCTCCGGTTCCGTCCCAGGGACCAGAACGCCGCGCGGGCCATCGGATCGGTTTACGTGGATCGGGAAAGCGGGTCAGTCGTGCGGATGGCGATCGGATTTACCCGCGCCGCTCTAAAGGACAAGGATCTCGAGGATTTGTCTGTCGTGCTCGAGAGCGGACTGATAGACGGGCGCTACTGGCTGCCGCGGCGACAGGAAGTCGAGATCCGGCGCACGGGGACATGGCTCGACTATCCGGCTCGCGGCATCATTCGCGGACGATGGGACATAGACGACTATCAGGTGAACGTGCCCGTAGACGGCGTATTCGACACCGGGCCGGAGATCGAAGCTGCGCGAGGTGCCGCGATAACCCGTGAGGGTCTCATTCGCACAAAGCAATTCACCTTTACCGGCGCGGTGCTGGATTCCATACCCGCCGATGTACGCGCATTTGCGAGTGGCGACGTGTCGAGGCTGCACGACGAGGTCAACGGCCTCGTGCGTGCGAAGACCGTTGAACGCGCGCAGAGCTTTGCGCTGGCGGGATCGTCTGCATCGCAGTTCGTGCACGAGAATCGCGTTGAGGGGATCGCGCTCGGTGTCGCAGCAACGGTGCATCCGACACCGCGGCTATCTGTCAATGCCGGAACCGGTTACGGATTTTCCGACCGTCAGTGGAAGCCGCATGGCGCCGCGACGTATACGACCTCCTATGGTGCGAGCGTCACGGCATCGGCGTATCGCACACTGCACGACGTGTCGATCGTGCCGGAACGATCCGGATTGATAAACAGTTTTGCCGCGCAGGAATATGGAAGCGACTTCACAGGGCTCTTCAGTGCGCGGGGCGGCGCTCTGACGCTCGCTGCGCCGTCCGGAATGGCGATCCGGCCGACTGTGGAGCTCGCGATAGAGGATCAGGGAATGGTGCAGGTGAACGCCGTGCCGGCATCCGGCCGTTACGAGCCAGCGGAGCCCGCGACGCCGCTCCGCGAAGCGCGAGCAACGTTGCATCTGGACGCGCCCCGCTTCGATCTCTTCGGGATGAGCGCGACTGCCGCCCTCTCGCTGTCCGCTGTGCACGATCGTGAACAGTCCGGCGGACAGGCCGTGTCCGAACGGGGGAGGGGGCTCGCTACACTCGCCGCAACGCGCGGCATGGGCGGCGGACAGTTGGCCCTTTCCTTTCTCGCCGCTGGTCTTACGAACTCTCCCCGGACTCCACCGCAAGAATTGATTGGACTCGGCGGGCCGATCACGGCCCCGGGTTATGATTTCCATTCGCTCGTTGGTGCGCGCGCCGCGACCGCGCACGTTGAATGGAGATTCAAGGTGCCATTCCTCCCCATTCCGTTGGGATCGTGGGGCCGCGCACCAGCGACGGCGACCATTGCGCCGTTCGTTCATACCGCGTGGGTCGATGGCAGGGGTTGGTATCCGAGCATCGGGACCGGCGCGTTGACAGTGTTCGACCTGCTGCGCTTCGACGTCGCGCGTGGGACACGCGACGGCAGGTGGAGTTTTTACTTCGACGTGAGCCGGGATTTCTGGGGGATCTTGTAGGTAGGACGTGCGGGAGCAGTCGTCACCTAAAGTTATAGTTGACAGATCTCCGGTTGGCGGTATATTCACCTAAATCTCTAGTTGTGAGGGTGGATTGACCGTCGACTTCACCGCGCGGGAACTGGACATCATGAGCGTGCTCTGGAGGCTTGGGGCATCTACCGTCGCCGAGGTGCGGGAGGCGCTGGCTTCCGAGGGAACGGTGCTCGCGTACAATACCGTGCTCACGATGCTGCGCATTCTTGATGAGAAAGGCTACGTGGGCCATGTCGAGGAAGGGCGGGCGTTCCGGTTCCATGCGCTCGTCGGGAAGCGCGCGGCGGGTGCGAGCGCACTCGCGAGTACGCTGAACCGATTGTTCGAGGGATCAGCCGAAGCGCTCGTCGCGCAATTAGTGGAGGAGCG
>DATBNQ010000007.1:0-7970 GCA_036554185.1 Gemmatimonadaceae bacterium
AGATTGCGCTCCCACAACGAGTACTCGCTCTGAAGCGCCGCGATCGGATGGACCGCGTGCGCACGACGAATATTCGCCTCGCCCGCTTCGGAGAGCCCGAGGAATCGCACCTTTCCTTCGTTGACAAGCGCAGCCATCGTACCGACAACATCCTCGATCGGTACGGCTGGATCAACGCGGTGTTGGTAGAGCAGATCGATGTGGTCGGTCTGTAATCTGCGGAGCGAGCCCTCGACTGCTTCGCGTATGTGCGCCGGCCTGCTGTCCAGCCCGCGCTCAACGCCCGGTCCGCCGATGCGCCAGCCAAACTTGGTAGCAATGACTGCACCGTCGCGCTTTCCCCTGAGCGCTCGGCCGATCAGTTCTTCATTGGTAAACGGCCCATACACTTCGGCTGTATCAAGAAAGGTGACGCCAATATCGAGCGCGCGGTGAATCGTCGCGATCGCTTCTTGCTCGTCCCTGTCTGCCGGTGAACCGTACGACGCGGTCATGCCCATGCAACCCAGCCCGATTGCAGAGACCGACAGACCACCATTGCCGAGAGTTCGTTTTTGAATCATGCATGGAAAACTATCACGGTTGATCCTAGATATCGCCGGCGTCGTACAGCGAGACATACGTCCAGAAACGAGGATTCAGCATCATCTTGAGTCCAGTTGGCAACAGGTCCACCTGATCGGGCGTGAGCAGGTTGCGAATCTCCGAGTTGATCTCTCCCGTCTCTACGAAGAATTCAGCTCTCGCAAGCGCCAGCCGCGTTCGTACCGCCGCAGCCCCTCCCTTGTCTCCGCGCGGACCACTCCCATAGGCTGCCAGCACTAGCCGCGATGCGGTCGCCATCCATCGGTTGCCAAGCGTCTGCAGCTGCTTGCGCTGGCCGGCTGTGATCTGTATCGCATCAGCTGACTGCAGAATCGCAAGCGGCAACGGCGGGATATCGCCAAGGTAGTTCATCGCGGCACCGGTCCGTGCGCCAGACGACGTATCGCGCTGCAACATCTCGAGCAATTTGTCGGTGCGCTGCGAAATGACGCTCGGGCCGAGCGGTATATGAATTCCGATCGCCAGACGCAGCGGGTCGCCGATGCCATTCGCCAACCCGAGTGGTTTGCCAAACCCGCTGAGTGGCTCCCCCGCGAAGCTGTTTGTCGCCGCGTTGAATCCCGTGACGTGAACAAGCGTGGCATTGACAGGCGCAACATTACCGAATGTCACGTCGCGGCTTCCCGCGAATGCGCCAAGCGGATTGGACAACTGAATCGAGACGTTGGCTCCCCGCGGGAGCCCGATCAACACACCGGGGATGGTCGCGTAGATAAATGAAGTAACGCTCCACGGTCCCGTACAGCTGTTGAGCTCCGCGATACGGCCGGCCGACGCGAGGACGCAGCCTCGCATTGCCGGCGTTACGTCCTTTGCCCAGACGTTCGCCAGTGCCTGCGGGATGAAAGCGGCATCGTTCGCAAGACCGTCGCCGTTGAGATCACGATCCGCCAACGGGGTGAAGCGCACACCGCTCCTTGCGAGCCCAGCTATGCGGATATTCGCCTCGCCTATCCACGTGCCGAGCGAGAACGCGAATGAGTGCCTTCCCGCCGCCGCAAGTGGTCCCGATACAAGCGCTGGAGCGGAGGTCGGCGGCGCAATCGCCATCGAGCTTTCATGCCCCGTGGTGAGCACATATGCCGCCGTCCACGTGACGCGCGTGAACGGGTCGTTGCCTCCAATCCGTATCCGCCATTGTGCAGCGGTGCTGCTCGCGTCAGAAACGAGTCGCGTTACGTATGGCACTCCGGCTGGAATCCGGGCTACCGGTACGATGCCATCCGATCCGATCGCCGACTCCGGCACGAGCAGCGCCCGCCCCCCATCGCCGGCAAGCTCTGTTATCACAGGAGCATTCAGCAACGGAGTCAACCGTGCCGCAAGGCGATCGTTTCGCGCAACCGCGACGCCGAATTGGGCACTCACGCCAGGCACGATTTCCGCAAACGAGAGCGACGCGTCGGCGCGATTGGACGCGGCCGGCCGCAAGTCGTTGTTGGCCACCGTTGCCCCGATCGCCTGGACCGATCCGGCGTTCAAACAGGACGCTGCCTCGACACCCAGAGATATCGCCGGAACATCCGAACCGGAGCAGATCTCACGCGACGCTCCGGACCCCGCCCATGCGTCGGCCCACTGCTGCACGTCGGGCCAACTCGTGAACCGTCCTGCGCCAACCATGAGACTTGCAACAGGGCCGCGGTTGGCGCTTCGTCTTCCCAGTCGCTCGTACAGCGAAATGCGCGGGGATACGTCCACGTGCTGTAACGATCCGGATGTAACGACCCCGCGTGTAGCCCATGCATCGGCGCGAACACCGACCAGCAATGACCCATTCTGCCCCAGATCGCGCCGCGCACCGAGCGCTGGCGCAAAGACGAATGAGCTTGCGGAAGCGGCATTGGTCCCACTCTCTCGAGTGAGCGCGATCGCTCGGCCGCCCTGCAACGCATCCAGCGACGTCACGATGAATGTCGAGTGAGGACCCGTTCCATCCAATCGAGCCCGCTCCCCGCGCGCCTGCAGCTGCGCAACATAGCGAGTCCTGTTGTCGCGACTGTACCACGCGGCAGTGGTGCGTGCCTCCGCGGCGAACACTCTGTCTGATGGGCGTTGCGCTGCACCACCGGTCATTATCGTGTTGCCACCAGCGAAATCCGTGGCGACGATCGTCGGCGCAACCGCCGCCAGAGTAAAGTCGCTGGCCGATTCCGAGACGCCGATCTGTGACGTCAACAATACGCGTTCGCGAAGAATATTTTTCGACTCGAGCTGTAGCAACCCGACGTTCTCCACCGCGCCGGATCCAAGACTGCCTGTGAAGTATCCACCCGGGGTTCCACCAGATTGCTGACTTCGCGTCAATGCTGACGTCAGCGCGAGCACACGCTTTTCTCCAAACGGAACAAGATCGAGCCGGCCCATCACACCGCTCTGCGTGTTCCGTGCATTCACATCTACCGTCGGTGCGCCAAGCACTCTCGAAATACTGTCGAGCACGTTCATCTGTCGAGCATCGAGCGATTTGTCCCAGCGTGGGAGATTCGCATCGTCACTGTGAAAGAACGCGCTCCCGCTATATCCGAACTGGCCCATCGGACCCGACGATCCGACGTTGATCTGTATGGGAACCTCGATCCCACCAGCCTGTCCCGTACCACCCACCCAGTTCGGAACTCCACCCACTCCCGACTCGACCGTGGCATATGTCGCATGGTTCGGGCGTGGCGGCCCCATCATCACATTCGCAGTCGCCCCAGCCGCGCCCCCGATCGTTATGTCCCACGGCGATGATGTAACGCTCGCGCCGTTCATTCCGGTGACCAATGCCGCCGGCACCTGCATTCCGCCAATCTGCAACTGATTTGCGGATGACGGTGCTCCCAGCAGAGTCGCGGTGCCATCCGCACCGATCATCATGTCCGGCGACACACGAAAGATTGCGGCAACGTCGCCCGCCGAGAGAGGATCGAACCACTCCGTAGTGATCGGGCTGACCGATTCAACTCGAGAACTCGGCTCCCCTTCCATGAAGTTGTAGATGGACGGTCGCTTCTGATATCGCGCCTGCACTCTCACCGGCGCGAGCGGATGCAGTAGCCTGACGTGAAGCAGAATGGGTCGCTCACTCGAACCGCGCGCGGCGGCGGAGTCCACCTCCATCCGTCCCGCAAGTGCGCCGGAGATGATCGCGTCGACGACCAGGCGCGCAGGAAGATCCACAAGCTTCACGTGAAACGATCCGGCGGCGTCGCTGTTCCCACTTCCAAGCTCCGCCCCAGGCGCGATCGCGGATCTCACGACAATGGTCGCCGCCACACCGATGCCCGCTGAATCCACTGTCCTGCCGTTCAGCACAACTCCGTCCTGTGCCTGCAGTGCGACAGCCGCAACTGCCTCCAGCGCGGCGACTACGAGCACAACTACGAGTGAACGCGGCACGAGCAACCTCACAAGGTGAGTCGTGTGTACATCGTGCGCAGCTGCAGCCGAGCGGAGTCTTCGATGCGCTCGCACGGCGTTAACGTACGAGTACCAGGTTAGCCGTCAGTGATCGGCACGTTAGCGCAACGTGAGGCGCGCATTACGTCTTCATTACACCCCCGCTGGATGCAACAAAACCGCAGTCGTTGCCGACTGCGGTTCTGCTGCACGATGCTCGTTGGGATGAGCCACCGAAGTATCTTCAGCGTTACGCCGTTGCGGGACGCCTCACAATCAGGTTCCCGACGCCGCCCGCCACGCCGACCGCGAGCGCGGCCCACTGAAGTACCGGCGTCGAGAGGTTGCCGAGTCCGAGAACAGCGTCGAGCGAGTAGATGCCAGGTCCCGTGAGGAGCAGTGCCGCCGCGAGTACGCCGTACAGCAGCGGTACCTCGATGCCATTGTTCATGGCGAATATCCCGTTCTTCCAGTGCATGCTCACCGCGGCGACGATCATTACCGAGATCATCAATGCCGGCCCGACCGGGCCG
The DNA here is from genome assembly GCA_036554185.1 of Gemmatimonadaceae bacterium. Taxonomy (GTDB): domain Bacteria; phylum Gemmatimonadota; class Gemmatimonadetes; order Gemmatimonadales; family Gemmatimonadaceae; genus Fen-1247. Next base: position 4,524 of record DATBNQ010000007.1, read on the forward strand.
AACAGACCAAGCGCTACCAGCACTCCACTCGCAACCTCTGTCCCTGCCGCAAGCGTCGCAAAGAACCGGCCGGGTCGAAATCCGATCGAGTCGAAGAAAGCCGACGTACCGGCAAGACCGTGACCGCCGAACCAGCCGAGCAGCTTCTGGCTGCCGTGAGCGGCCATTAGAAGTCCGATCACAATCCGCGCCAGAAGCAGTCCGACGCTGAACGTCGCAGCATCAATCAGTGTGGTGTTCATTTTTTCCTGTCCAGGTAAATGGTGTAACAGCAATTGTTATAACAGGTATTATTTCAAAAAAAATCAGCTCGAGCTGCGTATTGCGGCCAGAACATTGACCAGAGACGATGCCGCACCAGTGCCGATGTTCCTGAAACGCTTCCGCTGCACAGCCTCGAGCGCCGGAGTCGCTTCTGCCAACACTCGGCGACCCTTCGCCGATATGCGAGCCGTTACGTGACGACGATCGCCCGTATCCCGCTCACGGGTCACGAGTTCGACCTCGTGCATGCGATCCAGCAAGCGGGACACGTCCGGCACCTTCGAGATCAGACGCTCCGCGATTTCCCGACCGCACATCCCCTCCTTGCCGGCACCCAGAAGTATGCGTAGCACATTGTACTGGGTTTGCGTCACGCCGTGCGGCCTGAGGGCCTCGTTCTGCTCGTGCTCCAGAATCGTCGCGGTCCGGAGTATGGACAGGAGAGCCTCGGCGCCCTTGCTCGGGAACGGCTTGGATTGCTTGATCTCCTCCTGCAGGCTGCTCGGCATGCTGAATAATGCGTGTTGTAACAGGCATTGTCAAGTCCCGACCGTCGAGCCTCCCTGCCTGGAGCCAACGCGGTTCGGTTAGTCGTCATTCCCGGGAATGACGGTATCCGGCCGGAGCCGGTCGGCCTGAAACCGTACCCCACCGCGGAGCGTCGCCTGTTTTCGCCAACATACCGGTCGCTCTGGCCATAGTATTGGAGGACGTTTGTCCCGGTATTCCATCTCACCCGCACGACCATGCACATAAGAAGAGCTTCCCTTCCGATCCGCCTCGCGCTGCTCAGCACCATCCTCGGCGCCGCGCCACTCCTCCAGGCCCAGCGCGTCCTGACGACCGCCGATTACGATCAGGCGGCCAAAATGCTTGCCTTCAACACCCAAACGCTGGTCAGCGGCGGATCGATTCGAGCCACCTGGCTTCCAGACGATCGGTTCTTCTACCGAAACACCACCGCAACGGGCTCCGAATGGCTTCTTGTGAATCCCGCCAGGAAGACGAGCACTCCTCTCTTCAAGACCGCTGCGGTCGCACAGGCGCTCACGAAAGCGGGGGCAGGAACGATCGACGCAAAGGACATCCCGGCGCAGCGCGCGGAATTGTCCAGCGACGGCACCCACGTGATCCTCGACATCGGCAGCCGACACTGGAACTGCGATGTGAGCGGCAACAGTTGCAGCTCCGTCAACGTGCCAGAGACGCCCGCTGCCGGTCGGTTCGGTCCGCCGCCAGGTCTCTCCCCGGATGGCAAGAGCATCGCCTTCATCCGCGACTGGAACCTCTGGGTTCGCGATGTCGCAACTGGGAAGGAACAGCAGCTCACCACCGACGGTGTTGAGAATTTCGGTTATGCAACCGACAATGCCGGCTGGGTGCACAGCGACAACCCGATCGTGCTATGGTCGCCAGATTCGAAGAAGATCGCGACCCAACAACAGGACGATCGCCACGTCGGGGACATGTACCTTCTCGACACGCGCGTGGGCCACTCGCATCTCTCCCACTGGAAGGGAGCATATCCCGGTGACAGCGTGATCTCCATGATCTCGCGCGTCATCATCGACGTGCCGACCGCGAAGGTGATCCGCATCCAGTCGCCGCCAGACTTCCACCGCGCGATGCTCGGCGACAACATCAGCATGAGCGATCTCATATGGAGTCCCGACGGCTCGCAGCTCGCATACGTGAGCACGCCGCGCGATCACAAGAGCGCGACTGTAAAGCTCGCAGACGCGAACACGGGCGCGGTGCGGACCCTGTTCGAAGACAGTGAGCCGACTCAGTTCGAGTCGATCGCGGGCTGGCGCATCATGTGGCCCGAGCACACGATCATATGGTCGTCCGAGCGCGACAACTGGGGACAGCTCTACGCCTACGACCTCAACACCGGCAAGCTGATCAACAAGATCACAACTGGCGAAGGCCCGGTCACAGGCATCGAGCACGTCGACGACAAAACCGGATCGCTCGTCGTCGAAGCACTCGGCCGCACTCCTGGCGAGGATCCGTACTTCCGTCACTTCTACAGTGTCAACGCCGATGGAAAGGGATGGAAGGCACTCACCCCGGAAAGCGGCGATCATTCCATTCAGCTTTCGCCCGACGGTCGCTATTTCATCGATACTTATTCAACACCCGATATTCCGCCAACCGTTGTGCTGCGCAACTCATCGGGCAATGTCGTGATGCAGCTCGGACACATGGATATTTCGCGACTGCTCGCCTCCGGTTGGAAGCCACCGATCCCATTCACCGTTACGGCGCACGACGGCAAGACGAAGCTTTATGGGTTGATGTTCCGTCCGACGAACTTCGACTCGACGAAGAAGTATCCAATCATCAACAACCCATATCCCGGTCCGCAGTCGGGTAGTGTCGGATCGCGCAGCTTCAGCACCGCACGTGGCGATCATCAGGCACTCGCAGAACTCGGCTTTGTGGTGATCACCGTCGACGGATTGGGAACTCCCAACCGGTCCAAGAGCTTCCACGACGCGTACTACGGCGCGATGGGACGCGACAACACGCTGCCCGATCAGGTGGGTGCAATGAAGGAGCTGGCCTCTCGCTACTCGTGGATCGACATTGATCGCGCAGGAATCTACGGCCACTCCGGCGGCGGATTCGCAACTGCTGATGCGATGTTCCGGTATCCTGATTTCTTCAAGGTCGGAATCTCCGAGTCCGGCAACCACGATCAACGCAATTACGAAGACGATTGGGGCGAACGGTATCAGGGACTGCTTGTCCGGAACGCGGATGGCACCGACAACTATACGCAGGAATCCAACGAGAGTGTCGCGAAGAACCTCAAGGGCCACCTGCTTCTCGTGCACGGATCCACGGACGATAACGTTCCACCGTCGAATACCTTCCTTGTTGTCGACGCGCTCATCAAGGCGAACAGGGATTTTGACGAGATCATCATTCCCAACGCCAGACACGGCTACGGGTCTGCAGCGAATTACATCATGCGCCGTCGCTGGGATTACTTCGTCCACTACCTCCTGGGAGAAACACCACCCACGGAATATGAAATTGCAGATCCCGGTGCGAGAGCCGCCCGCGCGCGCAGATAAGGGCTCGTAGCACCAACTGACGTCAAGAGTGGAGCCCATGCCGTTCAATCAGGCATGGGCTCCACTTTGTTTATAGCGTTGATGCTCGCGCATGGAA
>DATBNQ010000036.1:0-26453 GCA_036554185.1 Gemmatimonadaceae bacterium
CGCGAATCGCGTCGGTCTCCTCCTCGTTGGACTCCGGAAGGAGTGCCGCCATCGCATCGAGCATGTCGCCGGAGCCCTTGCCATTGGTCGCGGAAACGGGCAGCGGCTCTCCCGCGCCAAGCCGGTAAAACTCATAGAAATCGGTACTGGCTGGATCATCGACCTTGTTGGCAATGACCATCCATGGCTTGTCTGTCGCGCGCAGAAGGTCGAGTACTTTTGCATCATTCGGATGCACGCCAGTTTGCGCATCGACCACGAACGCCAGAAGGTCCGCCTCCGCAATCGCTTCGAGAACCTGTTTGCGAATCTCGCCGTCGATCGCTTCGCGCGTGTTCTCCGGAAGCCCGCCGGTGTCGACGATCCAGAACGACCGACCATTCCACTCGGCGCGCCCGAAGTGCCGGTCGCGCGTCGTGCCGGCCTCCTCGCTCACGATGGCAGTGTGTCCACCGATTATCCGGTTGAACAGCGCAGATTTTCCAACATTGGGGCGCCCGATCAGAGCGACGACTGGCGTACCACTCACGCTGCAACCCCGCTCGGCTCGGACGCAAGCACGTCGATGAAGTCGTACGAGGGAAACACAGGCATGGGGAGCGATTCGCGAACCGCTATGAATGAGGCGTCGTCCAGAAAAATTCCGTCTTCGTTGATTGTTTCGGCTGGTATGAGTGCCAGGTCCAGGTCGTGTCTGTTCTCGAGCTCGCGGCGGATGTCCGCGCCAACGAGCAGGCCGGATGCGGTGGTCGTTGGTCCGAATAGCGAGTTCTCTGCGACAATCAGCTCGAACCGGGCGCCGGTCACGCGCGCGATGTCGTCGAGCAGCGGAGGCATGAGCGCACCCATGGAAACGCCAGTGACTACTCCAATGCGTCTGCCCGGCATGGCTGGCAGGGTCGAGAGTCCATCGCGCACGCGCACGCGCAGCAGCGCAACCGAGCCAATTCCATTTTCGATCTGCGCAAAATCTCCGTAGTGCTCCTCGCCGGGCAAGTCGCGCTGCGCTAGCAGATACAGCTCATCGGAACCAAGCACCCACGACTCGCCGCGTTCTCGCATGCCCTTGGCACTCCACCGCTCTACGTGGTCCAACAGCGCCCGGGCGGTGTCGCGATCCATCGACTTGCCAGTGTAGAGATGCGAGAACTGCGTGAGCCCGACAGGAATTACAGCGGCCGAGATCACCGCATCGCCCAGGTTCCAGAGATCCTGCAGCGACTCCTCGAGCACGTCGCCGTCGTTGAGACCGGGGACGACGACCATCTGGCAGTGGAACTGAATTCCACCCTCCGCCAGGCGCGTGAGCTGCTCGACGATGTTCGGGACCTTCGGATTATTGAGAACGACCTTTCGCTTTTCCCAGTTGGTCGCGTGCACCGAGACGTACAGGGGTGACAGCCGGTATTCGAGGATGCGATTGATATCGCGTTCCTTGACGTTCGAGAGCGTCGCGAAGTTGCCGTAGGCGAAGGACAGCCTGTAATCGTCGTCGCGAAGGTAGAGAGGCTTGCGGAGGCCAGTCGGAAGTCCTTCGATGAAGCAGAAATCGCACCGATTGGCGCATTGCCTTACGCGCGGCGGCTCGAGCATGATGCCCCACGGCTCGAGCTCCGGTCGTTCCACTTCGAAGATGACCACCTCTCCATCGGGTTGCTTCACCTCGACCGATACTTCATCTTCGGCAGAGAGAAACTCCCAATCGAGGAAGTCGGCAATCGCGCGGCCATCGACGCTCAGAATCTCCGTCCCCGGGACAATTCCAAGCTCCGCGGCGACGCTATCTGGCTGGACCCGGGCGACTCGTACCATAACCAGATAAATTTAGAGGGTTGGGGTCCGAAATCCAAGCAATACAACGAGTTACGTGGCTCGAACTGGAAGATTCCTGAGCCGCGGCAGCCGCGAGCGAGTGAATTCGAGCTCTCGCGGCTAAATTGCTCGCTGCCGGTCCTGGTTCGTCAAGGCGACGAATCACCCGATTCACGGCAGTAAACGGCACAGAAACACACGACGGAGCACTGTTGAGCAAAGGAAAAGGCAGCACCGCCGCACACGGGTCCAAATTCAGCCCGGAAGAGGCGATCGAGGACTACGCCATCGCGTATCGGAGCAGACAGGTAAGCACACTTGCGCGCGGTGAAGTGATGCTTGGCCGCGCGATGTTCGGCATCTTCGGCGACGGGAAGGAGCTGCCACAGGTGGCCCTGGCCCGGTCGTTCTCACCGGGCGACCTGAGATCGGGCTACTACCGTGACCAGACGCTCATGTTCGCGCTCGGCCTCCTCACCGTGCAGCAGTTCTTTGCGCAGCTCTATGCGCACGCCGACATCGCTGCGGACCCGGCGTCCGGCGGCCGCGGGATGAACGCGCACTTCTCAACACGAATGCTGGACGACGCGGGACACTGGAAATCGATTGCTGACTCGTACCAGTCATCTGCCGATAGTTCGCCGACCGGCTCTCAGATGCCACGCCTGCTCGGCCTTGCCTACGCCTCCAAGCTTTACCGTGAGCTCGGTGATCTGCATCAGTTCTCCCAGTTCTCCCATAACGGCAACGAGGTGGCATTCGGAACGATTGGAAATGCGTCCTGCGCCGAAGGGGTGTTCTGGGAGACAATCAATGCCGCCGGCGTGATGCAGGTTCCAATGCTCCTTTCCGTCTGGGATGACTGGTACGGCATTTCGGTCCCCAACGAGATGCAGGTGACGAAGGGGAGCATATCGGAGTTGCTTGCGGGATTCCGTCGCGCGCCGGGCACCAACGGCTTCGAGCTCGAGGTAGTCGCAGGATGGGACTACGCGGCCCTGCGAGAGACGTACCAGAAGACTGTCAGTATCGTGCGCGACGATCACGTGCCAGCAGTCGTGCACGTCGTCGAGCTGACACAGCCAAGCGGCCACTCCACCTCCGGTAGCCACGAGCGGTACAAGTCTCCGGAGCGATTGAAGTGGGAAAAGGATCACGACGGAGTCGCACGCTTCCGCGACTGGATCATAAAGCAGAAGATCGCTTCGGCAGAGGAGCTGGATTCCATCGAGGAGCGAGAGTCAGACGCAGCACGAGACGGACGAGATGCGGCATGGCGCGAATACCAGTCGCCAATCACTGCGGAGAAGGACGAGGTCGTCGAAATGCTCGCGTCGATTGCTGGATCCGGCGTTGGCGGCGACGTTTCAGCATCGCTGAACGCAGCTGGAAAGGACCTTGCGGCGCGCAAGTCGCCGCTGCGCCGTGAGATCGCCGCGGTGGTGCACGAGGCGATGGTCGCGCTCCGGAGCGATGCCTCCGCCGCCGCACCGCTGATTGCGTGGAAGCGCGCACAGGATGCGCTCATGGACGATCGATACCATGCGGAGCTGTATTCCGAATCCGACGAATCTGCCCTGAGTGTCGCGATAGAACCAGCGCGGTACGCAGACGACGCACAGGACATCGACGGGTACATGATCCTGAACGCGTGCTTCGATGCAGCGCTCAAGCGCGACCCGAAAGTGATCGCCTTCGGCGAAGATCTTGGACGATTGGGCGACGTCAATCAGGGATTTGTCGACCTTCAGGCACGGTACGGACCGATGCGTGTGGGCGACACCGGCATACGCGAATGCACCATCGTCGGTCAGGCGATCGGCATGGCGATGCGCGGGCTGCGTCCAATCGCTGAGATCCAGTATCTCGATTATCTGCTGTACGCACTGCAGGTGATGTCCGACGATCTCGCGACACTGCGGTATCGCACGCGCGGTGGGCAGAAAGCGCCTGTGATCGTCCGGACGCGCGGACACCGCCTGGTCGGAATCTGGCATTCCGGCTCGCCGATGGCGATGATGTTGAGCTCACTTCGCGGCATGTACATCTGCGTCCCACGCGACATGACTCGAGCGGCCGGCTTCTACAACACGCTCCTGAAGGGCGATGATCCGGCCATTGTCGTCGAAGTGTTGAATGGCTATCGCATCAAGGAACCGTTGCCGGCAAACATCGACACATTCACCGTCCCGCTGGGAGTTCCGGAGGTGTTGCGCCAGGGCTCCGATGTGACGGTCGTCACCTACGGAGCGTGCTGCAAGATCGCGCTCGACGCCGCCAATCTGCTGCACGAAAATGCAGGCATCGACGTGGAAGTCATCGACGTGCAAACGCTCCTACCGTTTGACGTGAACAGCAGGATAGTCGAGTCGCTCAGGAAGACGAACAAGGTTCTCTTCCTTGACGAGGACGTGCCGGGCGGCGCGACCGCGTTCATGATGCAGGAAGTACTCGAGCGACAGGAAGGCTTCTACTGGCTCGACGCGGCGCCACGCACCCTGAGTGCGCAACCGCATCGCGCGGCGTACGGACGCGACGGTGATTACTGGTCGAAGCCGAACGTCGAAACGGTTTTCGATGCGGTGTATGCAATCGTGCGAGAAACTAATCCCGGCGGGTTCCCGGCGTTGGCGCCGTAGCGGCTCCGGGAGACCGCGGGTCTACGACAGCAGCGCGCCCGCGTGTCCCCTGCCCTCGCCGGATATTCGCAACAGGATCCCGACGCCCAGCCAGCTTGCGAGCATGAACGATCCGCCGTAGCTGAAGAATGGCAGCGGGATGCCCGTGATGGGCATGAGATTCAGCGTCATTCCGACATTCACGACGACGTGCACGAGCCAGCACGACATCAATCCGAATGCAGCAAGACTGCCGAACGAATCGTTCGCTCGTGACGCGATCCTCGTCGCCCGGAGCAACAGCGCAAGAAACAGCGTCAGCGCAAGGGCGACTCCGATGAACCCGAGCTCCTCTCCGACGACCGCAAAAATAAAGTCGGTATGCTGCTCCGGAAGAAAGCCGCTGCGCTTCTGGGTTCCAAGCGTGAAACCGTTGCCGAACAGGCCGCCTGATCCTATCGCGATCTTCGATTGCAGAACGTGGTAGCCCGACGCGCGCGGATCTGCGGAAGGATCGAGGAACACCTTGAGGCGGTTCTGCTGATACGGCGCAAGTTTCTCCCACAGTATCGGAGCGATGACGCCGGTTGCGACGTTCGCGACGACGAGCACGATCCCTTCAAGCAGATAGGGTTTGTACCACAGTACGAGCGCGATCAGCACCAGGAACCACGCGCCCCACAATCCGGTGCTGAACGACAGCACGAGACTTACGACCGGGCTCGCGAGCAATACCAAAAGCGGCCACGGGACGCCGGACCAGAACAGCATACCGAAAAAGATTCCAACGAAGACGATCGCTGATCCGAGGTCCGGTTGGAGCATGATGAGCGCGAAGGGGACGCCGACAACAAGGCCTGGCTTCCACAACTCGAGTAGCGATTTCGGAGCTTCGCGTCGTTCAGCGAGGACCTTCGCCAACATCAGAACCACGACAATCTTCGCAATCTCGGCAGGCTGACCGAGACGATGGCCGCCGATCGCGAGCCAGCTCCGCATGTGACCATTCGCACCGGTACCGGCGCCGAGCACCAACAGTGACGCAAGAGTGAAGAGCGTCAGAAGATAGGCCGGCCATGTAACCCACTCGATGAGGCGCACCGATGAATTCCCGATGCCCCAGGCGCAGAGGACGCCAAGAGAGAGCCACATCAGCTGCGACTTCCAGAGCGGCGCGACGTACGTCGGAACGTCCGTCTGACCAGCCGAATAAACTATTGCGACTCCGAACAGTGACAGCGCGATCGCGGTAATGGCGAGTGGATAGTCGGCCAGCGTCTTCCGAAACATCAACCCTCCGACTGCACTGCAGTCACCGGAGCAACCTTGAGATAGTGCGCTATGATGGACGACGCAACGTGCGCGGCGCGACCGCCGTGTCCGCCGTACTCGAGCATCACCGCGACGACAATTGTCGGTTTGTCCGCGGGGGCGAATCCGACGAACCACGCATGGTTCAACTCGACACCATTGACGCGTTTCCCGGTCTGCGCCGTCCCCGTCTTGCCCGCGAGCATTATCCCCTGGATCCGCGCTGATTGCGCCGTACCCTGCCCGATCACCCCCGCGAGCGCGGTGCGCAGGCCATCCATCTGCTCTTGCGTCAACTTGAAGACGCGAGTCCGTACCGGCGCCCGCTTGACGATCTCCGGGGTGGGAGCCGTGCCGTCAGTCGCGAGCGCGGCGTAGAACTTCGCCATGTTCACGACCGTCTGCGAGTTCTCGCCCTGCCCGATCGACAGGTTCAACGTAACCGCATTACTCCAGCCGCGTGCGCCGTACATCTTGTTGTAATAATCCACTGCGTATGGCCAGAGCGCGCGCTTTTCGTCCGGCAGATCGATCCCGGTCTTGTCGCGCAAGCCGAGTGACACGCCGCCGGCAATCATTCGCGCGAGGCCAATCTTGAGACCAAGCTGGTAGAAGTAGACATCGCACGACACCTCGATCGCTCGCCCAAGCGAAATCGAGCCGTGTCCCTTCTTGTCCCAGCACTTGAAGTATCGATTACCGTATTGAAAACCACCGGTGCATGGAACCGGCATGTGCTCATCCAGCGTAACCACGCCGTCCTCGAGACCGGTCACAGCGGTGGCCAGCTTGAACGTCGATCCCGGTGGGTATCGACCCTGCGTCACCTTGTTGACGAGCGGACGCCTGTCATCGGCCAGCAGGCTCTTCCAGTAGTCTTCAGGAATCCCGCCGGTGAATTTGTTCACGTCATAGCTTGGCGCGCTGTACAACGCCAGAACGCCGCCGTCTCGTGGATCGATAGCGATCGCACCACCGACCAGGGAATCACCGAATACGGTGGCAACGTAGCGCTGCAGATCCAGATCGATGTTCGTGTAAAGCGGAGGCGCCGGTTCTGGATTGAGATCGAGTCGAGGCGTTGCCTGCCGCACCTGTCGACCGCGCGCGTCTACTTCATCGTAACGAACGCCCTCGGTGCCGCGGAGAACCTTTTCATACTCCTTCTCTATCCCGCCCTTGCCAACGAGCTGACCCGGCTTGTAACCCTTGTACGCCGGCGAGTTGAGATCGGCGTCCGTCACTTCACCGGTGTATCCGACAAACGACGCGACGGCGGGACCGTCAGGATAGAAACGTTTGGGAACGGATTGAATGATGAGACGCGGAAAGTTGATGCGATGCTCTTCCAGCACCGAGACGACGCTCATTGAAGCGTCCGACATGATCAGGGTCGGGCGATTTGGGTCGCGCCGGAACCGCCGTATCGCCGCATTGATCTGATCGGGCGTAAGGGCGATGACGGTCGCGAGGTGCGTGAGCGATGATTTGAGCGAGTCGACATTCACTGGCGCCAGCGATACGGAGTATCCTGGCAGGTTCTCCGCGATAATGTTGCCGAATCTGTCGTAAATGATTCCGCGCGGCGCCGGCAGCGGCAGCGCGCGCAGGCGGTTCTCCTGCGACTGAAGCTTGTATCGATCGTGCTGAAGCACCTGCGCGTTGAAGAATGCGCCCATCAACCACAGGATAAGTGCACCAAGAGCCAGTGTCGCGACGCGCGACCGGCGCGCGATGTCGTTCGGATGAACGCTCACGCGGGCGATGGCTCCAGAAGTGGCCGCATCAGCAGAAGGACCAGGACACCCGCAATTGCAGTGGCGGCTGCGGATAGCGGCGACCAGAGCAGCAGCTGCTGAACAAGATCGATGCCGGAAAGGTGATGTTCAGCAATGAAGTAAACGATATCGAAGATCCACTTACCAACAAAGAAGAACATCGCGTTCAATGGCAGGCTGTCGGCAAAGAACACCGCCTTGAGCCAGGAGGCCAGGTATGCGACGAGCAACATCGCGAGCGCGGCTGCACCTAGCGAATCCGGTGCCAGTGAGTCGGCAGCGATTCCGACAAGGAATCCGATTGCAACGGCGCCCGCCGGCCGAACACGTACGGCGGCCGTAAGGACTGCAAGCAGCAGAAAGTCGATCGGCGCGCGCCAGTCCAGGAACGGGCGAAGCGTGAAGTGCAGAAGCACCAGCACCGCGAACGTGGCAATCGCGCGAATCGAACCGGTCAGTGTCATGCCGATTTCGTCATGGTGTGTGCGGTACTCCAGCGCTATCGCGGCGGACCGCCGGACGTTTCACGCTGTCGCGATGCGTCGTATCGATTCGCACGCTGTCACGGCGCGTGATCGGCCGACGCGTCGGCGCGGGCACGTCAGGAGGTACAATCGACTGCTCCGGAACACCAGCGCGACGGAGACTATCACGCGTTGCCGAATCCTGCGCAGCCTGGCGAGCGTTCGCCTCGGCGAGCGCGGCGGAACGTGCAAGCGAATCGCCAGCTACAACGATCTTCCGTACCGACGAATCAGCGATCGTACCGACGGCCCACACATTGTCCACACCGGCTGAGGCGCGATCCGGACTCAGTATCATGACTGCGTAGACATCGGCGGGGAACACTGCGGGTCGTATGAGATACGTGCGCGCCCATGACTCAGCCGTCTTCGTCTCGCCCAGAACGCGCCCGATGGGGATTCCGCGCGGATAGACGCCACCGAGCCCCGAGCTCACGATCATGGTTCCCCGACGAATGGATGTACGAAACGGGACGCCACGCATTTCCAGAAGATATCGACCCGGTCCGGCCTCGAGATGCGCCTGTACAATGCCAAATGCAGACGCATCCTCCGACATTGCGCTGACGCGGAAGTCGGGATGGGTCCAGACCATCGCATGGCTTATGGAGGGGTCCACGTTATCCACGACGCCGACGAGACCTTCAGGTGCAACAACCGGGCTCAACTTTACCACGCCGGCGCGGGAGCCCGCGCTGAGAGTTACACCGAACTCATCCTGTGCGCCGCGACCGTGTAGCGCTTCTGCCGGGATAAATCCCCATTTCAACCTGCTACCAAGACCGAGAAGGTCGCGGAGCCTCGTGTTTTCGGCTGCAAGGGCTGGCACCGCCATCGCCTGGATCGATACCGAGTCGCGCTGGTTGACCACGGCGTCGTGACTCGACAGTGCACGCCGGCTTTCCTCGGCTCGCTTCTGGAGAGAAAGCATGGGCGCGAGTACGCTGCGTCGCACGCCGCTCGCAATCGGCCCGCGCACCTGGGTTGGCAGGACGAGCGCGATAAGCGAGAGGACCGTGCACACAATGAGCACGGTCCCATCGAGCCGATTGTTCGAGTGTCCGAGACGTGCCACCCTCTACCTCAGGGGGAGAGAACCGACCAGTACTTTTCTTCGTCGTCGAGAATCCGGCCGGTGCCGCGAACAACACACGTGAGCGGATCCTCGTCAACATGAATTGAAAGGCCGGTTTCCAGAGCGAGCAACACGTCAAGGCCGCGAATGAGTGCGCCGCCACCAGTCATCACGATTCCGCGATCGACAATGTCGGCCGCGAGCTCGGGCGGCGTGATTTCCAGCGCGCGGCGCACAGCGTCGACGATCTGCTGGATCGGCTCCTGGACGGCCTCACGAATCTCGGAGGAATGAACGCGAACTGTCTTGGGAATTCCCGAGACAAGGTCGCGCCCCTTCACATCCATCTCACGCTCGTCACCTACGGGATGGGCTGAGCCGATCTGAATCTTGACCTGTTCGGCAGTGGCCTCGCCGATCAGCAGGCTGTGATTCTTGCGCATGAACTGCAGGATCGCCTGGTCAAGCTCGTCGCCGCCTGTGCGGATGGACGTATCGCTCACAATTCCGGACAGCGCAATTACTGCGATTTCCGTAGTTCCTCCGCCGATGTCGATTACCATGTTGCCAGTCGGCGTATCCACCGGGAGGCCGACACCGATTGCGGCTGCCATCGGTTCGGCGACCATCATCACTTCCTTGGCACCGGCGCCGAGTGCGGAGTCGCGCACGGCGCGTTTTTCCACCTCGGTAATGCCGGACGGCACGCAGACGATGACTCGCGGCTTCACGCGGAACACGTGGTTCTCGATGATGAGGGCCAGGAAATAGCGAAGCATCTTCTCGGTAACGTCGAAGTCGGCGATCACGCCATCCTTCATTGGACGCACGGCAATCACGTTCTCCGGCGTCCGACCGAGCATGCGCTTGGCCTCGAGGCCAACGCCTTTCACCTTCTTGGTCTCACGATCGAGCGCGACGACGGAAGGCTCGTTGAGCACGATACCTTCGCCCTTGACGTACACAAGGGTGTTCGCGGTACCCAGATCCACGGCGATCCCGGTCGCCGGGAACAGTGATCCACCTCTGAAAAACGGCCAGCGCATGCGTGCTTCCTACAAGTTACGAGGGTGGTGCCGGACTAGTTGAGGAACGAGTCCGGATCGGATAACGGCATTCCGAAAGCTTCGGCCACACCAGGATAGGTGACCTTGCCCTCGACGATATTGAGCCCCTTTCGCAACGCGGCGTTGTCCCGCAGCGCCTGCTTCCATCCCTTGTTCGCCAGAAGCAGGGCGTACGGGAAGGTAGCATTCGTAAGAGCAAGTGTGGAGGTACGTGGTACGCCGCCCGGCATGTTGGCGACTCCGTAGTGGATCACTCCGTCCACGACGTACGTGGGATTCTCGTGCGTGGTGGCGTGGATCGTCTCGAAGCAACCACCCTGATCGATCGCGACATCGACGATCACGGAGCCCTGCTGCATCGTCTTGAGATCCTCGCGGCGAACCAGCTTTGGGGCCTTGGCTCCCGGAATCAGAACGCCACCAACCACGAGGTCGGCGGTGTGGATCTGTTCGAGGATGTTGTGCCGGTTCGAGTAGATGAGGGTTACGTTCGCCGGCATGACGTCTGAGAGGTAGCGTAGCCGCTCCAGGGAAACGTCGAGCACGGTGACCTTCGCGCCGAGGCCGGCAGCCATCTTGGCGGCGTTTACGCCAACTACGCCCCCTCCGATGATGACCACCTTGGCGGGCGCAACACCCGGAACCCCACCGAGCAACACACCGCGGCCGCCGTAAAGCTTCTCGAGGTACTTGGCGCCTTCCTGGACAGCCATCCGGCCGGCGACCTCTGACATCGGGGTGAGAAGTGGCAGCTCGCGATTCGGGAGCTCCACGGTCTCGTACGCGATGCAGATTGCGCCGCTGTCCTGGTGGGCCTTGGTAAGCTTCTCGTCAGCCGCAAAGTGAAAGTAGGTGAAGATCACCTGTCCCTTTCGCATGCGCGGCCACTCGACCGCTATGGGCTCCTTCACCTTCATGATCATGTCGGCTTCGCGCCAGACTGCATCGGCATCGGCGCCGATCGTGGCGCCAACTGCCGTATAGTTAGCATCCGAGAATCCGCTGCCCTCGCCACCGCCCTTTTCGATCATTACTGAATGACCGGCGGCGATTAAAGCTTCGGCGCCGGCGGGTACCAGCGCGACACGATTCTCATTGGTCTTGATTTCCTTCGGGACTCCGATCTTCATGGCCGTATCTACAGGATTGTTAGAGGTGCAGGTCCAAGGCTGACTACTGTCTGCTGCGACGGCGCAAAACACGCCGCACAAACTTCGGAGACTGTCTGTTCGTCGATTGCATCGACCATCGACAGCATCTCGTCGAGCGAGCGAAAGGGCTCGCCATACAACTCGAGGCCCGCGGCGCGATACATCCGCGCGCTCGGTGTCTCGAGTGAGAGCGTTATCTGTCCTTTCAATTGCTGCTTGCCAGCGGCCAGCTCGTCCGTGGGAATACCCTTGTCCGCGATCCGCGCCAGTTCCGCGAGCACCGCACCAGCCGCCTCGTTGGCGGACTCTGGTGACGTTCCAACATACACCCCGTGCATGCCCGCGCGCGAATAGAACGACGAAAAAGTATGGACGGCGTACGCCAGCCCGAGCTCTTCGCGAACGTGCTGGAAGAGCCGCGAACTCATCCCCCCGCCGAGCAGCATGCTGACCAGGCAGAACGCATACCGGCGCGGATCACTATGCGCGGGTGCTGAGCTGCCAAAAACGAGCTGGGTCTGCGCACCAGGGCGCTCTACGTGCGTGTATGAAGGTGCTTGAAAGGAGGCGCTCGAAGCAGCAAAGTCGCCGCCGGCAGCCCCCGCCATCTCCATCCAGCCGGTATCTGTCAGGATCGAGACGAGATCATCGTGGTCGACCGAGCCCGCTGCGGCCACGACGATGTTCTGCGGACGATATGCCGCACTGTGGAGCGACCGGAGATCGTCGGTCGTGAACGAAGAGACGGTCTCGCGGGTTCCCAGAATGCGGAAGCCGTAACCGTTGGCTCCGAACAGGCGCTCGTTGTGGACTTCGAACACCAGGTCGTCGGGGGTGTCGTCGACCATGGCGATCTCTTCGAGCACGACCTTCCGCTCCAGTTTCAGATCCGCGTCGCGCAGCGTCGGATGAAACATCAAGTCGCCGATCACATCGGCTGCGTCGCGCAGATGTTCGTCCAGCACGCGCGCCTGATACGAAGTATGCTCGCGTGCGGTATACGCGTCGAGCGAGCCACCCAGGGTCTCGAGCGCAAGGCTGATGTCCTTGGAGCTGCGAGTCTCCGTGCCCTTGAACACCATGTGTTCGAGCATGTGCGAGATGCCCATCTTCTCGGCGTTCTCGTGCAGCGTTGCGGCGCGGACCCATGCCCCAAAGGCAACAGACCGCACTCCCGGAACGTTGTCCGAGAGTACGGTCAGTCCGTTAGGGAGAACAGTCCGCTGGACGTCCGCCCCGCTAACGCTAATCCCTGCGCCCACGCCCGCCGCTGCGTGGCCGGCGCGGACGCTCGCTGCGCTCCCCGCCTTCCTGCTGTTCGTCACTTCCAGCCGATGAGTCGCCATCACCATGAGATGACCCGGCGCTCGATGAAGCACCTTCCGGCGCCGCTTCCAACGCCTTCATGGATAGACGGAGACGGCCACGCTCGTCGCGATCGAGAACTTTCACGCGGACCCGATCTCCCTTCTTGACGACGTCCTCAGTCTTCTCCGTGCGACCGTGCTTGAGCTCCGATATATGCACGAGCCCCTCGGTGCCCGGCATGATCTCGACGAACGCGCCAAACGCGGTCGTGCTCTTGACCGTGCCTTCGTACGTCGCGCCGATCTCGGGCTCGGCTGTGATCGCCTGAACCATCTGCTTGGCGCGCTCCATGGCCTCGCCGCCAACTGCAGCGATGGTCACCAATCCGCTGTCGTCGACGCTGATCTCCGCGCCGGTTTCTTCCTGGATTCCACGAATCGTCTTGCCCTTTGGCCCGATCAACTCGCCAATCTTTTCCGGATTGATGTTGACGGTAACGATACGCGGCGCGTACTGCGACAGGTCCGGACGGACCGCCGGAAGAGCCTTGTCCATCTCGCCAAGTATGTGGAGGCGGCCAACACGCGCCTGCGCCATGGCTTCCTGCATGATCTTGAGGTCGAGTCCCTGGACCTTGATGTCCATCTGGATCGACGTGATTCCCTTCTCCGTACCGGCAACCTTGAAGTCCATGTCGCCGAGGTGATCCTCGGTCCCGAGGATGTCCGTCAGGATCGCGTAGCGCTTGCCTTCCTTGATGAGTCCCATCGCCACGCCGGCGACTGGGGAACGGATCGGAACGCCGGCATCGAACAGAGCGAGCGAGCCACCGCAAATCGTGGCCATTGAAGACGACCCGTTCGACTCGAGAACATCGGATACGATTCGAATCGTGTACGGAAATTCATCGAACGGCGGCAGCACTGCGTGCAACGCGCGTTCGGCGAGGTTGCCGTGTCCGATCTCGCGGCGGCTGGTGCCGCGAATGGGGCGAACTTCACCGGTCGAGAATGGCGGGAAGTTGTAGTGCAGCATGAACGACTTGGTGGTCTCGCCTGCGTCGTCGATCGAATCGAGACGCTGCACGTCGTTCGCCGTTCCGAGCGTAACTGAAACGAGCGCCTGCGTCTGTCCGCGTGTGAACAACGCCGAGCCGTGCGCTCGCGGAAGCAGCTGGGTATCGATCGTAATCTGTCGGACTTCGGTCGTGGTGCGTCCGTCAACACGGTGTTTGGTGTCGAGCACCTGCGCGCGGAGCGCGTTGTATTCAAGATCGCCAACGAGGCCGGCGATATCCTTTGGATTGTCCGGGAAGTCGGCAAGCAGATCAGCCACGGCCGCCTTCTTGACCGCTTCGACCGCTTCGATGCGGGTGTGCTTGTCGGCCTGGTTGATCGCCGCGGCAATCTTGCCTTCAGCGAGCTTGTTGACCGCAGCTGAAAGCCCCGCCGGAAGCTCCGGCTTCTTCCATGTCATCTTGGGCTGCCGGACTTGCGCAAGCAGTTCTTCCTGCATCGCGACGAGTTCCTTGATGCCCTTGTGGCCGATCGTGAGCGCGCCGAGGATATCCTCTTCGGCAACCTCGATGGCGCCGCCCTCGACCATGACGATGGAGTCGTCAGATCCTGCGACGACAATGTCCATCTCACTGTGCTGAAGCTGCAGGAAAGTGGGATTGAGAACCCACTTGCCCTGCACGCGTCCGACGCGCACGGCGGCGATCGGACCGAGGAATGGAATCTTCGAAGCGTTGAGGGCGAACGAAGTGGCTACGAGCGCGAGCACATCGGCGTCATTCTCCTGATCGGCGGAGATGACTGACACGAAAACCTGGGTCTCGTTCTTGAAACCTTCCGGGAACAGCGGGCGGATCGATCGGTCGATGATTCGTGCCGATATGATCTCGCTGTCGTGCGGACGTCCTTCGCGCTTTATGAAGCCGCCGGGAATCTTGCCCGCGGCGTAGGCCTTGTCGCGATATTCGACCGTTAGTGGGAAGAACGGGAGTGTGCTCTCGTTGTCGCTGACGGTTACCGCGACGAGCACCATCGTGTCTCCAAATCTTACAAGCGCGGAGCCCGCTGCCTGTTTTGCCATGCGGCCCGTTTCAATACTCAGGGTCCTGCCGGCGAACTGTCTCTCAATGCGTTTCATCATCTCTCAGATTTTCTCTCTGGAACACGAAACGCGCGCATGATGGATGACGAAGATGTCATCCTCACGACGCGCGTTTTCCCGTTCAACTTTCGTGTTAGTAACGGAGCCCGAGCTCGGCGATGAGCTGGCGATATCCCTCAACTTCCGTCCGCTTCATGTAATCGAGGAGGCGGCGACGCCGACCGACCATCTTCAGCAAGCCGCGGCGGCTGTGATGATCCTTCTTGTGCGTCTTGAAATGTTCGTTCAGGTAGTTGATTCGATCCGTAAGGACGGCTACCTGGACGCGAGAGGAACCGGTGTCGGTCGCATTCTCGCGGTACTTCTCGATTGTCGGAGTCTTGTCGAAAGCCATGTAACAGGGTGTGCGTGTCGCGCTATCTGCGCGTCGGGTCATCTAATTCTTGGTAAGCCTTTAAAACTAAGCCATCCGGGAATGGTATGGTACCCCTGGTCCACGGACTTCGTTATTCCCCGACCTTACCCGGCATGCCCCGAGACGGCCCCGACGATAATCCGCTTTATGTCGTTGAACGTCACCATGACGAACAGCGTCAGAATCAGCGCGAGTCCGATTCGAGCCACGTTCTCTCGCGCCCTGTCGCTCAACGGCTGGCCACGAATGGCTTCCACTACCTGAACCACTATCTGGCCGCCGTCCAGAATGGGAACCGGAAGCAGATTGAAAACCGCCAGGTTCACGCTGAGAAGCGATATCAGATAGAACAGCACTGACCCGCCCTGACGCGCCGCCTGGACGGAGGTCGTTGCGATCAGAATGGGCCCTCCCAACTCGCTTACCGAGGTCTTTCGCGTCACAATCCGGCGGAGCGATGTGAACACGAGGGTGGCCATGTCGACGGTGGCCCTGCCACCGTCGGCCAGCGCCCGTCCCATTCCGACCGTGTTCTCGCTCTGGCCCGCCGCAATTCCGATGCGCCCCTCGCGGGTGGTCAGGCCCGTGTTGGGATCGGTGACCGTGTCCGCGACCGGGGTCACGGCAAGCGTCAGGGGAGCATTCCCTCGCAGCACGCCAACCGAGACTGCGGAACCGCTCGAGCTCTTGATGACGGCAACGAAATCCTCCCATGCCTTCACCGGGGCGCCGTTTACGGCAACAATGCTGTCACCCTTCTGGAGACCGCCGCGCGCCGCCGGCTGATCCGCCACGACCTGGTTCAAGCGAGTTGTCGGGGCGTGCTCGTAAATCTTTACCAGGCTTACGTTTATGACGAAACCCAGCAACACGTTCATCGTCACGCCCGCAAGCATGATGATCAACCGCGCCGTCAGCGATTTGGACTCGAACCAGCGGTTTTCCGGGACCGGCTTGGAGCCGAATGGGACCAGCTGATTCGGATCGAGATTCTCTCCCTCGACCGCGAGCTCGCCGCCGCCTTCCAGCGCTGCGCTCGTCTCATCCAGGCGCGACGCCATCCGGACGTAGCCGCCAATCGGGAGGATTCCGATCCGATATTCCGTTTCGCCGATCCGCTTTTTCGCGATGGCCGGCCCAAAGCCGATTGAGAACCGCGGAGCGTAGACACCGAAAGCCTTTGCCGCCAGAAAATGGCCGAACTCGTGCACGAACACGACGATGCCAAGTACGAAGACGGGGGCGAGCCAGACTAGCATGAGTTGGGATCGAGGGTTCGGCGCGCGGCCAGTGGAACGGCGAACGTGCTGGTCGGATGAGTCGTAATTTAGCCGGCCGACTACGCGCCGGCGGCGGGCGCGGGCTCTGTCTCTTCGCCCCGCCTGCACGGTAGCGCGAAACCAAATACCGAGCCGTTCTCGGGAAACTCCACCAGCGCCCGGCCGCCCAATGCCGTAACGGTCTCCCGAACGATGCTGAGGCCAAGGCCGGTGCCATCGATCTCCGAGGCGCGGTTATCCGCCCGAAAGAATCGCTCGAACAGATGGCCGCGTTCGGCAATCGGTACGCCGATGCCGTTATCCGCGACTTCGACGATTACTTCTCTCTCACCGCTCTGCGTTGTTTCCATGCGACCGCGGATTTCAATCCACGAGTCGGGGGTCGCCGGATCGGAATATTTGATCGCGTTCGAGACGAGATTGGTGAGGCACAGCTCCACAGCGCTGGCAGCGACTTCGACGTCTGGAATGCGATCGGAAAGCCGCAGTGTAACCCCACTCACCGTGGCCATGTCTCGCAATTCGCGAGCAACCTCCGCCGCAGCTCGCGGCAGGCGCACGTGCCGGTGTTGCCTTGCCTCCGCGCCAACGCGAGAGAGCTCCAGCAGGTTGTCGAGAATCGCCTGCATTCCACGCACATTTCTGACGATCAGCGCTGCAAGCTCCTGGCGCTTGTCATCGTGTACACCCGGTATGTCCAGAATGAGCGCTGCTCCAAGCGACGCGCCGATCCGGTTTCGGAACTCATGCGTCAGCGCGCGGTTGAACGCGCGTAGTCGATCTTCGCGCTCCGCGACCTGGTCAGTAACGAGCTGAAGGAACTGGGTCGAGGTGGACTGCAGTATCAGCGACACCGCCTGGTAGACACGCTGCGCACACGCGAGAAGCTCACTGCGACCGCACGGAACATCGGATTGCTCCGCGACTTCACCGACGAAGTTGAGAAGGATGGCGCCGAGTATCTCGAATTCCTTGAGAATCTCATACTGGTCAAATCCCTGCGCATGCCGTAGAGCGCCTAGCTCGCGCGCCTTGTCCACGACGCCCATGTCCGACGACACGATCGCGGCCGGATCGGCCACGTATGCCGCGATTCCATCGATAAGTATGGGAACGTGATCGAGCAGATCCGCCGTTGGGAACACTCGGTTTGGCTCCATCGCGACTCTCGAAGCGATCCGATCCAGCCATCGCTTCGTCAGCGTCTCACGCGACTCGGTGAGCTTCTGTGACAGGATCTCCGCTAGCGGGCAGTCGTCGAATAGAGCCATGGTTTCTGCTGGTGGATGTCGGACCCGGACTTGACTGTCCGCTCATGCGGACTGATCACGCCAGTCCATAAAGCTAAGCCGTAAACCAACGCATTACGTGTTCCCGCGCCGCAGCGTCCGCCAGGGAAAGATCGGCTACGGACGCGGCTGCCAAGGCGGCCGTGGCCGACAGTGCCGAGGCGATGGCGCGAGAAATGTCGGGGAACTTCATGGCACCCTGCAGAAAGAGGCCAACGGCTGCCTCGTTCGCCGCGTTGAACACGGCAGGCGCACAGCCGTCCATCGCCGCGGCCTGCAGCCCGAGCTCGAACGCGGGAAACCGGTCGCCGTCGACAGCTTCAAACGTGAGCGGCGAAGCGATGGATGGATCGAAGCGGCGCGCCGGCACGTCTGGAACCCGCGCGGGATGCGTGAGCGCGTACAGTATGGGCAACTCCATGTCCGGAAAGCCAAGCTGGGCAACGACGCTGCCATCGACGAACTCGACGAACGAGTGAACGATGCTCTGGGGATGCACAACGACATCGATTCGCTCGTACGGCAGCCCGAAAAGGTAATGTGCCTCGATCACCTCGAGCGCCTTGTTCACGAGCGTTGCGCTGTCAATCGAGATCTTCCTGCCCATTCGCCACGTCGGATGATTCAACGCATTCGCAACAGTCGCGCCGGCGATGCGCTCGCGGTCCCAATCGCGAAACGGACCGCCCGAGGCGGTGAGAATGACGCGAGACACTTCAGCGATTGGCCTCGTCCCAATGCATTGAAGAATTGCGCTATGTTCGCTGTCGACCGGAACGATTTCGCCGCCGCCGTCCATGCACGCCCGCAGTACGAACTCGCCGCCCATGACGAGCGATTCCTTGTTTGCGAGCGCGACCCGCTTTCCAGCTCGAAGCGCTGCGAGCGTTGCGGGTAATCCCACGGCACCGACCACCGCGTTGACGACGATGTCAGCGTCCGGCAGTGTCGCCGCCGCGATCAGACAGTCGCTGCCGGTGGCCCACGACGGTTCGCAATCGGAATTCGGGTTGGTGATTCCGACGAATTCCGGTCGAATGGCGACCGCCTGCTCTCGCAGCAACGTGGCGTTTGAAAAGGCCGTTAGCGCAACAATACGGAACTTGTCTGGATGTCGCGCGATGACTCTGAGTGCGGCCGTTCCGATCGAGCCGGTGGAGCCAAGTACCGCGATGCGGCGGATGGTCACACGGGCGCCGGAATGAGCATCAGATGCAGCAGCAGAGCAGCAACCGGCAGCACGAACAGCAGGCTGTCGAAGCGATCGAGCACGCCGCCGTGTCCGGGAATGATCGCGGAGCTGTCCTTGATTCCAGCCTCTCGCTTCAGCAGCGACTCCGCAAGATCACCGATCTGTGCCACAGCGCTCACACACGCGGCGAAGACAATGGTCGCAAGCGGCATGAGTGCCAGTTGCGCATACGGGTGCAGAACGTAGCGCACGTACAGCCAGCCGATGACCACCGCAAGCAGAAGTCCGCCCGCGGCGCCCTCGATGGTCTTCCCCGGACTCACCGATGGCATGAGCTTGTGCGCCCCGAACATGCGGCCAAACACGTACGCACCAACATCGGTCGCCCATGTGAGCAGTATCGGGAACATTGCGAGCACCGTTCCGCCCAGCGCGGACACCACATAATCATTGAATCGCAGGTCGAAGACATATGCGATCAGACTGACGTAGATCACGCACAGGACAGTCGTAGCCGCGGCGAGCATCGGCCGCCCGTCAATTCCTCGCCTGAACACCGTTGCAGCAACCACCGCCAGAATGGCGATCACAACGTGCGTCAGCGTCGGCGCGATCAGGCGCAGACGAACCCCGTACACGATCAGCGGCACGGAAGCAGAGGCGACTATCGCTGCCGCGTCGAACGGTTGGGCACCTGATGCGCGGGCCATCCGACAGAATTCCCACGCACTGAGCGCAGCGATGACGGAGAGCAGCGTGGCGAGAACCGGACCGCCGAGATAGATAGCAACTATCCCGGCTGGCGCCGCGATCACCGAGAATAGGACACGCTTGGAGAGTTCTGACACGTGATGCGTCAGACTTCCATGATTTCCGCTTCTTTCGCCTTCAGCAGCGACTCAAGCTGGGCCATATGATCGTCGTGGATCTTCTGCAGATCCTTCTCGGCAAGTTTTACTTCGTCCTCGGAAACCTTGTCGAGCTTCTTGAGCTTCTCGCGTCCATCCGTGCGCGCGTGCCGGATGCCGATACGGCCATCCTCCGCGAGTTTGTGCACGATCTTCACGAGCTCCTTGCGCCGCTGCTCGTTCATCGAAGGAAGCGGCACGCGGATCAGACCGCCCTGGGTGCTGGGATCGAGGCCGAGATCGGATTCGCGAATTGCCTTTTCGATCGCCTTGAGCTGACCCTTGTCGTACGGAGTCACGATCAGCGAGCGCGGGTCCGGCGAGCTGACGCTCGCCACCTGGTTGAGCTGCATCTGCTGCCCGTACACCTCAACTCGAACGGTGTCGAGCATGTTCGGTGAGGCCTTGCCGGAGCGGATGGAGCCGAACTCGCGTTTGGAGTTCTCGATGGCCTTGTCCATGGCCGCACGTGCGTCTTTTGAAATCTGCGGAATCGTCATCATGATACGCGCGTCCCCACTGGTTCGCCGCGAACGGCTTTCATCACCGCTCCCGGATGGTTGATGTTCAGGACGATGAGCGGAAGGTGGTTCTCCTTGCACAGCGTCACTGCTGTCTGATCCATGACGCCGAGTTCACGCTGCATCACGTCGTTGTAGGAAATCGTTTCGTACAGCACGGCCGTCGGATCGCGCTTGGGATCGGCGGAGTAGACACCGTCCACACTCGTGGCCTTTATGATCACGTCAGCGCGCATCTGGATGGCGCGAAGCGCAGCTGCAGTGTCGGTCGAGAAATAGGGATTGCCCGTGCCAGCAGCAAAGATCACCGCGCGACCCTTCTCGAAATGACGCAGCGCGCGACGCCTGATGTAGGGCTCTGCGATCTCTTCCATTCGGATAGCGGTCATCACCCGTGTGTCAACGCCGATACGTTCGAGCACATCCTGCATCGCGAGCGCGTTGACTACGGTACTCAGCATACCCATGTAATCGGCGGCGACTCGATCCATCCCCATGCGCGAGATCTGTGCACCACGGACGATGTTGCCGCCGCCAATCACAAGTCCGACGCCGACCCCGGCGTCAACCACATTCTTGATCTCGTTGGCGTAGCCCGAGATCACGTCAAAATCGAATCCGAAGCCCTTGTCGCCGGCGAGTGCTTCGCCGGAGAGCTTGAGCAGAATGCGGCGTAACTTGGGATCGGTCAATCGCGTTTACTCCTCGCCAAGTTGGTAGCGGGTGAAGCGGCGGATCTGGATGTGCTCGCCCAGCTTGGCGGACGCTTCCTTGACGAGATCGCCGATGGTCTTTTTCGGTTCGCGCACGTACGGCTGGGACATGAGCACGACTTCCTTGTAATACGACTCCACCTTGCCTTCGACCATCTTCTGGATGATGGCTTCCGGCTTGCCACTGGCCCTCGCCTGCTCTTCGAAAATAGCGCGTTCGCGATCGACCAGATCCTGTGACACGCCATCCTTGTCAACGGCTACAGGCGCGGCGCTGGCGATGTGGAGCGCAATTTCGCGGCCGAGTTCCTTGAAGTCATCGGTGCGGGCAACGAAATCGGTCTCGCAGTTCAGTTCCACCATGACGCCAACCTTGCCGTTGTGGTGAATGTAGCTCGCGATCAATCCTTCGCTGGTCTGCTTGCCGGAACGCTTCTCTGCCTTGGCTATTCCCTTCTTGCGGAGATGATCGACGGCCTTCTCCATGTCGCCGGCCATCTCCTCGAGCGCCTTCTTGCATTCCATCATTCCCGCGCCGGTACGCTGCCGGAGAGTCTGAACGTCTTTAGCTGTAAACATCTTTAGCCTTCGGTTGGTTTTTATCGGTGTCTGTCAAACGAACGCCGCCGAGGTGATCCGCGGCGGCGTTCGAGGCAAGTTGGTCGCAGTTACTCTGCGGCCGGTTCCGCGCTGCTGTCGCCGCTGTCGGCGTCTCCACTGTCGCCGCCGTCATCGGCAGCCGCTGCATCGCCCTCGGCCCCCGGGACTCCCTTGAGTCGGGCAGCGATGGCTTCCTGGTTTGCCCGGCGACGACGCGGCCGACGCCGACGGCGACGCTCGTCACCAGCTTCCGGCTCTGCCCCGCGATCGGAGCTGTAGGTGTAGGACTCGGACTCTTCGACTTCGGTGCGAACGGGCGCTTCACGCCGCGCTTCGATGATCGCGTCCGCGATCGACGCCGTCATGAGCTCCACCGCGCGAATCGCGTCATCATTGCTGGCAACCGGAACCGTGATGAGATCCGGATCCGCATTCGTGTCAACGAGCGCAACGATCGGAATCCCGAGCTTGTTTGCCTCGGCGACCGCGATGCGCTCCTTCTTGGAATCGATGACGTACATGAGGCCCGGGAGACGCGTCATCGACTTGATGCCAGAAAGATTCTTGGCAAGTTTGTCGCGCTGGCGCGTCATCATCAGCTGTTCCTTCTTCGTGTAGTTCGCGAAGTCGCCACCGCCCTCGATGCCAGCTTCGAGATCCTTGAGCTTGCGGAGCTGCTTCTTGGCCGTCTGGAAGTTCGTGAGCAGACCACCCAGCCACCGCTCGGTCACGAACATCGCACCGCAGCGCTCAGCTTCCGACTTGACGATCGGAACCAGCTGACGCTTGGTGCAGACGAAGAGGACCTGGTCGCCGCGCGCAACTACGTCGCGAACGAGCTTCTGAGCCAGCTCGAGCTGGCGCAGGGTCTTCTGAAGATCGATGATGTGGATGCCGTTGCGCTCGGCAAAAATGAATCTGCGCATCTTCGGGTTCCAACGGCGCGTCTGGTGGCCGAAGTGAACGCCGGCTTCGAGCAGCTGCTCGAGGTTAGGCTGGGACATGCTGAGTATTCCTTGCTTGGTTGATGTCGTCTCCTCCCGTCAGCGTCGCGACGACCGACCGAAGCCGGCACCCGTCGAAACTCGGGGAGGATGAGGGATAAAGGGACGGCGCTCGCGCCGTCCCGCAAAAGTCTATCGCTTGGAGAACTGGAAGCGCTTACGTGCTTTCGGACGGCCCGGCTTCTTGCGCTCGACGACGCGTGCGTCGCGAGTAAGGAAGCCGAGACTGCGGAGCTTGGGCTTGAGTGATTCGTCTTCCTTCACCAGAGCGCGCGCAATCGCGAGTCTGAGAGCACCAGCCTGACCCGACAACCCACCGCCATCGATATTTGCGGTCACATCATAGTGACCGAGCATATCCGTCGCGGCGAATGGCTGCTGTATGGTCGAGACGTGCGCCGGTCGCGGGAAGTAATCGCCGAGTGTGCGGCCGTTTACGAGCCACTTACCCGATCCAGCCTTGATGTAGACGCGGCAGACAGCTTCCTTGCGACGGCCGATCGTGTGGATAGTTCCTTCTACAGGCATGCTTACTTGGTGGTGATGGTCAGCAGCTTGGGCTGCTGTGCCTTGTGCGGGTGTGACGCACCCGGGTAAACGCGGAGCTTTGTCCGCATGTGTGTGCGAGCGAGAGCGGTCTTCGGGAGCATGCCATTCACGGCATGCTCTATCACACGCTCCGGGTGCTTGCCGAGCATGTCTTCGAAGGTGGTGAAGCGTTCGTGGCCCATGTAGCCGGTGTGCCGGAAGTAGCGCTTCTGCTCCGCCTTGCGACCAGTGACCTTGACCTTCGAGGCGTTGATCACGATGACGTGGTCGCCCCCATCCATATGGGGGGTAAAAGTCGGCTTGTGCTTACCACGGATGACTCGCGCCACTTCCGTGGCAAGTCGCCCAAGCACCATGCCTTCCGCATCCACGATGTACCAATCGTGGTGGATATCAGTCGGTGTGGCGGAGAAAGTCTTCATTTGGGAGATAATCGAATACGAAATGCGACAGCCTCCTAAGTTATGCACCACCCGTGCGTTAGTCAATCCGAGCCGGCTGATTGGACCGTAGCCCGGCGACGCTCGCAACCTCGGACCAGGCCGGCCCCGAGCCGGCCACCCAGACGGCCACGCGGGCGTTCCCGTGCTGCTTTGCAATTCTGGCCTATGGTGCTTCAATCGCCAGACCATAGGTTTCAGGGTGGCTTTAGCCGGTTCATCTGACGACCCACTCCTTGCCGAGCCGCGAATCTCACCCCTTAAACACGTGAGTCCAGCATGAGGCCTTTCCCGTCGTTTCTCACCCGCGCGCGATGGCTTGCCGCCGTAGCCGTGTGTTTACCTGCGACGATTCTGTCGGCGCAGGGCTTTGGACTGAACGAGGTCGGAACCTGCGCCGTTTCGCGGGGGTTCGCAGTCACAGGCTCGCCCTGCGCCGACGCGTCCACGATCTTCTGGAACCCAGGTGCGGCAGCTGACCTGGAGGGTAAGTCCATCAGCATCGGGGCCAGCGACATCGCTGTCCGCGGTACGTTCAGGCAGGATACAACAGGGCGTAGCTACGACAGCAACATCCGCCCGACCGTTGTACCCGCCGGATTCGCCGCCATGCGGATCGGTAAAGCGTCTCTTGGCATCGGCGTCTACGTGCCGTACGGCCTCACCTCTCAATGGCATGACAATTTTCCGGGGCGGTTTTCCGCGGTCCGCGCTTCGCTCCAGACGATTTACGTCCAGCCAAACATCGCATTTCAGGCAAATGACA
This sequence comes from Gemmatimonadaceae bacterium, assembly GCA_036554185.1. Taxonomy (GTDB): domain Bacteria; phylum Gemmatimonadota; class Gemmatimonadetes; order Gemmatimonadales; family Gemmatimonadaceae; genus Fen-1247. The sequence goes on from DATBNQ010000036.1 coordinate 24,440, forward strand.
ACTGGTCAATCGGTGGCGGTCCCGTCTTCGGGCACTCCACTGTCGACCTGAAACAGGCACTCGACCTGTCGCAGCAATTCGCCGAGCCAGGAGTGACTTTCGGAATGCTTGGCATCGCCTCCGAAACGGAATTCGCGCGCGCCAGGTTTCATGGCACGGCGAGCGCCGTCGGATACAACGTCGGCGTGCACGGCAAGTTCGGCGACTGGTCCATAGGTGCGCGGTTCCTTTCGCAATTGACTTTCAATTACAGAAATGCCGACGCGACCTTCGTGCAGGTCCCGACGAATCTCACGCTTCCAGTCAACAACCCGATCAATCCGGCGACTGCTGTACCCATCGACGCGATTCTGGCGCCGCAGTTTGCGGCGGGTGGGCCGCTTGTGAGCCAGAAAGGGGCGTCGCGCATTGTGCACCCGTGGCAGATGCAGGGAGGCTTCGGCTATAACGGATTCGAGGGCACCAAACTGTCTGTCGACCTCGCGCGGATCGGCTGGTCTGCTTTTCAGACGCTCCCAGTGACGTTCACAGGTCCCGCAGCCAGTGACAGTCGCTCCCTGCTGGAGAACTACGACGACTCATGGTCATACCGGTTTGGCGCGGAGCATCAATTTCACTCCTGGGTCGGCCGAGCAGGCTATAGCTACGCGAACAGTCCGGCACCTGACGTTACAGTCACACCCCTGCTTCCCGACATGAACAGGCGAAACTTTTCCGCCGGTGTCGAGATTCCGGTTGCGAGCATGTACAAGCTCGACGTTGGTTACCTGCACGTGAACACCCCAGGGCGCCGCGGTCGGATCATCGAGCGGACGAGCGCCTCACAGGACGTTTCTCAGCTCAACACGGGGGCGTATACCCTCTCGGCCGACGTATTCTCGGCCGCTCTCAACATCAAATTCTAACCGCGCGTGAATCCGATGATCAGATCCACCAATACGATCCGCGCGATCGCCGTCGCGACGATTGCGATCCTTGCGGCAGCGTGCGCAGACAATGGACCGACCGCAGTAGTGCCGCCGCCGGTTCCCGTCAACGCACTTTTCACGAGTTACGTTGCAATCGGCAACAGCCTCACCGCCGGATATCAATCTGGCGGCATCAACGACAGCACACAGAAGCTCAGCTACCCGTCGCTTCTGGCGCAGGCGATGAAGACGCGCTACGCATACGCGTCGCTCGCGAATCCTGGCTGCCCGCCACCCATTGTGAACTTCCAGACCCAGGCGCGGCTCGACGGCGGAACGGGTGGAACTTGCGGGCTGCGAAGTGTGAATTCGATTACCGGCGCCCTGAACAACGTCGCCGTTCCGGGCGCACTTGCCGTCGATCCGACGAGTGTGAGTACCACAGCTTCCAACGCGCTTACCACGTTCATCCTTGGCGGGAAGACGCAGGTCGCCAAGGCGGCGGACGCGAATCCGACATTCGTAACAGCCTGGATCGGCAACAATGACGTGCTGTCTGCCGCGATTTCCGGATTACTGGTTCCAACTCCGGGAGTGACGACCGGCGTGACGTCGCAGGCTAACTTCCAGGCCGCGTACGGCGCACTGGTAAGTGGTTTGAAGGCGATTCCGACAATCAAGGGCGCCGTGCTGATCGGCGTGCTGAACGTGGGCGGAGTGCCCGCATTATTCCCGGTCGCAGCCCTGCAGAATCCGGCGTTCAAGGCTGGCTTCGACCAGTTCGCCGGTGGAACTACTACCGTGCTACCCAACTGCCTGGTCGCACCCGGGAACCAGGCGCTCGTCTCGATCCAGATTATTGGCCAGATGCGTTCCGGCGCCCACCCAAGAGTCGTCGGATGCGCACCGAATTCGATTCCGGGAACCCTTGTCGGAGATATCTTCATACTGGATGCGACCGAGCAAGCAAGCCTTGCAGCGAGTGTCGCGGGATACAACACGTTCATCCAGAGTCAGGCGAGTGCGAACGGATGGGCGTACTACGATCCGAATCCGCTGCTCGCCTCGCTGAAGGGATCCGGTTGCGTTGGCACCGTTCCAAATCT
>DATBNQ010000038.1:0-7718 GCA_036554185.1 Gemmatimonadaceae bacterium
AGGGACCAATGCGCTCGCACTCGCCAGTCGACACGATCGATACCGCTATGCGCGTCACGTGGCCACCTGCGCAACCCGCTCGCTCCAGAATACGCGCCGCAATGAAACCGGTATGATCCTGCTCGCCGCGATGAGGAGAAACGTCGTGTCAAGAGTCACGCGCACCGTCCACGCAATCGCTGCGCCTGTGATTCCGTACGCGCCCACGAGATACCACGCGATCGGCACGTGGATCACCAGCTCGATCATGTGGAACTTTGCCGGCACGTCAGGCCGGCCCGCCGCCTCGAGAAAGGTGTACGGGATGTGCGCGACCGCGTTGATGAGCACTCCCACGGAAAGGATCCGCAACGCCATCTCACCCTGCGCCGCGTACTCGGGCCCCATCCACAGACGCAGGATCACCGGAGCGAAGAACAGCGCAATCGCAGCCGGAACGCTCATCATGAGCACCAGCGCGCGCATCGACGAGGCGAACAACCTGTCGATCCGCGATGACGCGGCGACAACGCCCAATCCCGTCAGCAGCGGGAACAATGCGCCGATGAGACTGTTGGGAATCATGAGCATCCTCGTGATTCCCTCGTATGGCGCCGTGTAGTATCCGACCGCCGCGAGTCCCGAGCGCGCTCCGAGCGCGAACCTGTCGAAATAGATCAGCATCGGGCTTATCACTCCGGAAACGGCGACCCAGCCGCCAAAACTGATCAGACTTCGCAGCCGTCGCCAGTCGCGGGGAGGCTCGAGCTTGAATCCGGGAATCACGCGCTGAATCGCGACCAGGGTGACGACCGTTGCGAGTATTCTCCACACCAGTACCCACAGCAGCATGTTCGGCAGCGAGTGTCCCATGCGTGCGAGCACAGCCGGTATGATGATCGAGCCCGCCGACGCCGGAATCTTGATAGAGTTGCTCAGCGTAAACTGCTGCGCACCTTCGAGCACGCCGCGATAGGTCGTCAGCGCGAGCACCACGGGAAGATTCAGCGCGACCACCACGAACAGACTCGACGCCTCCTGCACCAGTCCCGGATCGACGCGAAAGACGTGCTGAGCCAGCGTCGGCGCGAAGACGATCAGCACCACTGCCGCGCAGCTTCCAATAATCAGTTGCACGGAAAGCGAGACCGCCGTGATCTGCGACTCGTCGCGCGTGCCGCGCGCGATCGAGTCTGCGACGTAACGGACCGTCGCTCGTCCCAGTCCGACGTCGAACAGTGTCAGATACTCGAGGAACGCCCAGCTGACACCCAGCAGTCCGAACCGGGCCGGACCGAGCGCGTGCGTGAGCGTCGGCAGCACGACCACCGCAACGGCCAGCGGAACCGCAAGCCCCGCCAGATTGAGTAATGAATTTCGCCCTACGCGCGAGCGCAGCGCACGCGCTATTTCGCTGTTCACGGCAGCAGCACTACATCATCCGTTGTTTCCACGTGTTCGGCACCAGCGGCGAATCGATCTCGATCGGGAGATGATACTGAAAGGGCCGAGTACCGTTCGCGCGGATCCACTCGATGATGCTGCGCAGGCCGTCACGCAGCGACACCTTGGTCTCGTAGTCGAGGAGCCGCCGAGCCTTGTCCGCGGAACACGTTGCGTATCGAACTTCGCGCGGCCGCTCGGGGACGAAAATTGGATCGAGCGGAAAGTTCATCATCTCCGCTATCGTCCGGGCAAGCTCCATGATCGAGATGTATTCCTCGTCGGGGCCGATATTGATGATCTCGCCCGCGATTCCGTCGCGGCTTCCCATCTTCATCAGTGGGTCGACGCAATCCTGCACGAACGAGAAGCAGCGCTTCTGGCCACCGTCACCGTAGATGATCGGCTGCTCGCCCTTGAGCATGCGATTGATCATGATGCTCGCGACGTTGCGGTACGGATCGTCGTACTTCTGCTTGGGGCCGATGATGTTGTGCGGTACCGCGATCGCGTACTCGAAGCCGTGGGTGTCCGCGACGTTCTTCACCAGCAGCTCGGCGGCATACTTGGCAATGCCGTACGGATCGACGGGCTGCGGCTTCGTCTCCTCGGTGAACGGAGCCTGGGCGTCACCGTAACGTGCCATGCTCGAGCAGTTTATGAAGCGGCCGACTTTATTGGACGCTGCAGCGACGAGCATCGCGGCGGTATTCTGATATACGTGCTGAGCGATGAGCGCCGGCGAGAAAACGCTGAGCCCTTCGGTGGCGATTGCCGCGCAATGATAGACCAGGTCGGAGCCCGCCATCAGGCGCTTCATCGTGGCGACGTCGCAGCAGTCAGCCTGCTCGAACTGGATCCCTTCAGGCAGGTTGGAGAGCTCCCCGCCGATCAGATTATCGCACCCTACGACGTGGGCTCCCTGCCCAACGTACGCCTCAGCCAGATGGCTGCCCAGAAAGCCGGCCGCGCCGGAGATGAACACTTGCATGGGCTGAATTTAGCGAGGCGGGAAGCGGGATGGCGCGAGACGCATGGCGCCCCCGTCATGGCACCCGTCATCCCCGCGAAATCGGGGATCCACCGCGGCCCAGTCGTCCCCGCGAACGCGGGGATCCACCGCGCCCCAGTCATCCCCGCGAAAGCGGGGATCCACCGCGCGCCCCAGTCATCGCCGCGAAAGCGGGGATCCATGTTATCGGTCTCCGAGCGCGACAGCACTGAAACTGGTCGGCAGCAGGCCCATTCCCGCTCTTGCTGAGCAGGACATCCGGCGCCAAGTCGTCTTAGTCCCGATATTGACGGCGGACGCGTATGCGCATATTTTTAATGCTGATATGCGCATAGAGGAGATTGAATGCCCAAGTTACCCACGAATCTCTCCGTAGACCCGGCAGTCATGGAGCGCGCAAGACAGTACGGCGTGCAGCACGATACGAGTGTGTCGCAACTCGTGGGGGATTTTCTCGCAAATCTACCCGACGGTGAAGCGGGTCCGGAATTCAGTCCGACCGTCGCGCTGCTCTACGGCATAGCAGCGCCGGCTCGGCAACGTCAGACGGTCGATCGCGCGGATCCCGTTGAGGTATATCATCAGTACCTGGAAACCAAGTACGGATCAAAACGCAAAAAGAAATGAGCGCTACTGAAGTGCGCGCGGCGCGACCATCAGTGGGAAACCGCCGCGCCACGCGATGCTGAAACTGCTCGTTGACACCAACGTAATCCTCGACGTTGTGCTGAAGCGGGGTCAACCCGGGATCGACGGCGCGCGGCTGCTCAGTGCTCTCCAATCGCATCACGCCGACGGCTATATCGCCGCTCATGCCATCACTACGATTTACTACTTCATCGCGAAGAGAACTGACGACGCGACGGCTCGCCTGGCTGTTGTTTACGTGCTGCAGCTGCTGTCGGTCGTTCCGCTCACGGGCGCGGATTTCCACGCCGCCGTCGCGCTCGGCATGGCGGATTTCGAGGACTCGGTACATGCAGCCGCCGCGCTCGCTGTGCAAGCGGACTACATCGTGACTGGCAACAGGAAGGAGTTTCGCCATTCGCCAGTGCCACCGCGCTCGGCGGCGGAGATACTCCCACTTGTACTGGGCTCCAACGAGCGTTAGCACACCTGTCACCCCGGAAGAGCGCAGCAGCGAATCGTCATCCCGCCGACATAACCGTCATCCCGCCGACCCCACCGTCATCCCGCCGACCCCACCGTCATCCCGCCGAAGGTCGGGATCCATGGACGAGGAAACAACGATGTCGTCCAGGCTTGCAGGCGTCGTCGGCACAACGTCTTGCAACGGATGAACGCTGTTACCGGGGCACAGCCGACCGGCACCACGTAGACGGTAGTCGCTGGCGAGTAACAGAATGCAACACCAGCAATCGGCGACGCCGGCGAGGCATGGGTGGCGTCATTCAGGCATCGTCCGTGGATCCCGACCTTCGGCGGGATGACGGTGGGGTCGGCGGGATGACGGTGAAGAGCGAATCGTCATCCCGCCGAAGGTCGGGATCCATGGACGAGGAAACAACGATGTCGTCCAGGCTTGCAGGCGTCATCGGCACAACGTGCTGCAACGGATGAACGCTGTTATCGGGACACCGCAGACCGGCACCACGTAGACGGTAGTCGCCGGTGAGTAACAGAATGCAAAACGAGCAATCGGCGACGCCGGCGAGGCATGGGCAGCGTCATCCAGGCGTCGTCCGTGGATCCCGACCTTCGGCGGGATGACGGTGAGGTCGGCGGGATGACGGTCAGGTCGGCGGGATGACGAGGTTCCTAGTACGCCCCGCTTCGGCTGAACAGCACCGGGATCGTCTTCAGCATGATCTGGAAGTCGAGCGGTAGCGACCAGTGCTCGATGTATTCCCTGTCATACCGGACCACTTCCTCGAAGTCGACCACGTCGCTGCGGCCGTTGACCTGCCAGAGCCCGGTGATTCCCGGCTTGGCGTCCAGCCGGCGGAAGTGGTGGTCTTCGTACGATTCGAGATCGGACTCGAAGAACGGACGCGGGCCCACCAGCGACATGTCGCCGATCAGCACGTTCCAGCACTGCGGAAGCTCGTCGATGCTCCAGCGACGGAGCCAGGCGCCGAAGCGCGTCACTCGCGGGTCATCCGGAATCTTGAATAGCCGCGGATCGCCCGTGTGGTTCAGATAGGCGAGGTCTTCCTTCTCGTCATCCGCGCCCACGCGCATCGTCCTGAACTTGAGCATGCGGAAGCGTTTCCCGCCCAGGCCAGCGCGATCCTGCAAGAAGAAGATCGGGCCCGGCGAGTCCAGCCGGATCAACAGCGCGACGACTGCCATGACTGGCGCCACGAGGATCATCGCCAGAACCGCACCTACCACGTCCACCGCGCGCTTCAGCACCAGCGCCTGCGCCTTTAAAAGCGGCGCACCAAGCTCGAAGAACGGCTCGTCCTGATGCCAGACCAGCAGCGGTCTGCGGCCGGCGATCTGCACCGACCGCGCGGGATACAGAAATTCGCAACCCGCCGAAAGGCTGATGTCGAGCACTTCTCTCACCTGCTCTTCTTCGAGATGAGACCCGACGATCACAGCCTCGGCACCGACGGCCGTGATAGCGTGCGCCAGCCTCGTCAGCGCCTCGCGCTGCTTGCCTTCGCGTGCCAGAGTCAGCGTGCCGACCGGCCTGTAATCACCGCCGAAATCGGTGGTCATCTGATCGAAATTCCAGTGCTCCGCATCGGCGTGCTCCACGACGATCGCGGGCGTCGAGCCGCTCGGGCCCGGCCAAACCACACGCAGAAACCACTGCGTAAGCCTGCGCTCGGCGGCCAGAATGAACCAGAGCGTTCCGGCGACCACGACGAACAGCTGAAGCACCACTGCGGGGCCGTGGATCCCCACCAGAGGCCACAGAAACACCGCCGCGGCCACCGCAGAGGCGGCCGCAAGTCTCGCCGCCTGGTAGAGATGTACGCCCCGGAAGTAGTTGCCCGTGACGAGAAGGCTCGCCAGCAGCACCAGCGCCGGCGCGGGCCCGAACGGCGTCGGAATACCGTCCATGTATGGGAAGCTTGCCGACCGTGCGAGCGCCCAGACCAGTGCCTGGATGAGGAGGACCGCCGAGACGTCGGCGATACCAAGCACGAGGAGCCGCTTGATGAGTCGTACGGCGTGCCGCCGGACCGCCACAGGGCGGCGCTGGCGAAGCACGCGCGCGGGCCACTCCGCGGTGGCGCTGAACGCTTTCCTGCTGCGAACGGTTTTTGGTAGAGAAAAGAGCCTTATTCGCTGCTCAGGCTCGGATGACGAATCAGGCGTCATGCAGGCGGGGCGAGGTGGGTTGCAAGGAGCGAGTTGACATCACTGCCTGCGCTCGGGGCAAATATCCTGCCAATCGTCACCCACGGCTGTCGGTGCCATTACCTGAACGGCGACCAGGAAAGGGAGATCGTCGTGTTGTGCACGTCGATCTTGGCAGGACCCTGGCAGCCCGAGATGTTCTGGAAGTTGTAGTTGAGCCTGTCGCCGAACATCACGTTGCCGGACAGATAGCCCCCGATCATCGTGTGCCCGCCGCGAACGCCGGGAATGATCGAGACATCGTGATTGCAGAACCCAAGATAGGACGGCCAGGTGTAGGTGCTTCGCACATCCTCGTTCCACCGGATGCGATTGAATGTTACACCAACGGAGCCCCGCGACCAAACGCGATCGACCGCTAGCCACTGACTCGAGCCGCCCGGCCCGAACGAGGCGCCGATCGGTAATCCGAGTTGCGTGTAGCCCTGAATCACGCGGCGACTCGTGTAGAAAACCCCAACCGGCCGATTCTTGAAATCCCCGCTTTGTTCCAGAGTTGTGACTTCTCCCTGGACCGTGAAGGTCGGCTTGTCGATCGGCCCCGGGCGGCGGTACTGCAAGCCCAGCGTATATCCATGCGAGTGACTCGGATCGACGATGAAGTCATGCAACGAAGATGGGACTGTCTGTCGCGCCCATTCAGCGTACGTTTCGAAGCCATCGTCGGGGAACAACCAGCGGCCGAACAGCGAGAACAACTGATCCCTTCCACCGGGCGTGAGCGACGAGTCGGCCGCCGGGTGATTGGCCGGATCTCCGGTGTTGGCGAGCACATCGAACCATCGGAATGGAACCGATCCATACCCACTTGACGTTGCATAGACGGCGCGCGTCACGCCGAGCGTGAGCGTCGGTTGAAAAACGGGCTGCCAGGTGACGGCCGCAGCTGCGATCGATCGCACGTCATTGGCCTTTGTGGTGTCGAAGTACTGGGACTCGGATAGTGCGCCCACGAACCACTGAGCCTCGAAGCTCCCGACGCGCGTATTCCAGGGATGCGGGGTGCGGATCTCGAGCCGTGGGATGCCGGCCGCGTTGTCGCTCATGACGATTGCATTCCGGATGCCCGGCCCCCACCACACGTTCTCAGTAGTGGCGCCGAACTCGACCGGGCCGGCGTCGTACCAGAGCCCGGACTGCCCCGGAAGGAGCCGCCCCATCGACGCGTTGCCGAAGCGCCACGGGAGGTCCGCGGAATAAGGTCGGGCGTACCACGCGCTTGCGAAGCCCGCGCCATAGCGAGATTCGGGCACCGGAGGGTTGGGAAAGAGCCACCCGTTCTTCTGCGTGATGCGATCGAAGCGAGCGTTCGCGTCGAGCCAGAGCTCGGGTGCGATAACGGCTCTCCATCGTCCGGTAGTGAACACGGCACCGGACGTGATCCGGCCGCCCAGTCCGCGACCTGCCCAGAGGCCGCCATCGTTCTGGGAGAACGGCAGTGCACTGTTGGCAACGATGTGCACGTCGGGCAACAGCCACGTGAGCGAGTATGGTCCGCGTACGAGTGCGGTATCTCCGAACAATCGACTCGACGGCGAGCGCAACAAAAACGCACCCAGGTGCGATGTATCACCGGCGAGCTGGCCGAGCCGAGTCCGCGCATTCGCGTCGGACGTTGGGTACGTGATTGGCTCGGTCCGCGACGCAGGAGCCGACTGCGGTAATGTTTGAGCCGATGCGAGCGCCGCGGTCAGCGCGAGCGCAAACGAGGCGACGATCGTCGCGAATAGTTTGCCGACGATCGTCGAGGCTGTCGACAGGCTGTCCGCCTGCGCCGCGCGCGGGCAGCGAGTAGATTGGGCCGAGCGCCGCGACGCACGTCGCACGAGCGATTCCGTCAGATTCATTTGCGTCACCGATGCCAATCTACTCTTCTCGCGTCATGAGCAACACTATCCGCGGTATTCTGACCGCCACAGTTGGGCTGCTCGTTCTGTCGAGCAGCCTT
>DATBNQ010000046.1:0-2760 GCA_036554185.1 Gemmatimonadaceae bacterium
GTCGCGACTGGATTGGTAAGCCGTCTGGAGACTATCGATACCGCGCGTTCCACGTCCTCTGAAGGCCGGACGAATTGCGCGGTCCCCCGCCCCTGCAGCGCGAGCTGCTCGAGCAGCGACGCGTTGACGTCTGCGCCAAGCCCGAAGGTGAAGACGCGCGCCGCTCCGCGGGTGCGCTCAACCTGTGCAGCGATCGCATCCGGGCTGGTTTCGCCGATCGTTGGTTGACCATCGGTGAGAAAGAGCACGATCTGAAGCCGATTGCTTCTCTCGCCGTCGCCCCGCGCGCGCAACGCTTCCGAAAGCGCGCCGGAAATGTTCGTCGATCCCTCGGCAGACAGCGATGCGAGATAGGTTTGCGCTGCGCGGACGTTCGCCGGCGTCGCCTGTACGAAGTCCGCACGGAACGACCGCACGTCGGTCGAAAAGTCTATCAGACGGAAGCGGTCGCGCGGCGTGAGCGAGGCGAGCAGCTGACGGCCTGCCGCCCGCGTCTGCTCCATCTTGCTGCCCAGCATGGAGCCACTGACGTCGAGCACGAACGTGATGTCGCGCGACGCGACTTCACGCGCGACGACCGGCGGCACGACATTGATCAACGCGAATCCATCCTCGCGACCGTCGTCGTTCGCCAGCATGGTGATCGCCGGCCGCCCGCTGCCGCCTGCAACCGGAACGAGCACCGTGATATCCGGCGAGTCGCCGAGCGCCGTTACGATGTCCATGCCGTCGCGCGAGTCGAAGCGAAGCTCATGCGTCGGGGAGTATGGCGTACCGTACTTGCCGTGCGCGGGATAGCTGAGCGTGAACGCGGAGATGGCGGGATCTCCGATTGCAAGACCGGGGTCGACTCGAACGGTCTGCACCAGAGGCCGTCGCGCGATCGGACCGCCACGCACGTAGTCGATTCGCAACGCATCACCCTCGCGCTCGGCGATCTGATCGAAGCGAACAACGACGCGCTTAGATTCACCGGGGAGGATCGGGAATATTCGCGCGCGCAACATGCCATAACCCATCCATTCCACCAACGCAGGATCGCGCTGCCGGCGCACGATCTCCTCGTAGATTGCGCGCGCGTGCTGCGCATCCATCGTCTCGCCGCCAACGAGCTCACCGTTGATCGAAAGCTTGAGATCGGCGAATGCGGCGTTGTGTGGCAACGGAAAGATGTAGTCCGCCTCACCGATTCGGCCGCCGTTGTTGACGAAAGTCTCGTCGACCTCGTAGTGAAGCACACCATCACGGAGGGTGACGCTCACGCGCGACGCGCTTCTGGTGATCGCCGCACCCCAGGGCAGTGGCCGGCACTGGAGATCGCTCCTGCATGGCAGAGGAACGCACTCGCCGCCGTTCCCGCAGCGCGGGATGAGCACGCCCTGCGCCCGCGCCTCCGAGCTGACGGTCATGGCCAGAACCAGCGGGAGGCTCAGCATTGCCACCATTGCAAATGCCGGAAGAACGCGAGTCGAGCTCGCTGTCAAAGTCTGTGGGGTACGCATGGGTTGATCTCCGTTCGGGAGTGTCGCTTGCATGGAGACGCCGCCCGATCGGGATCTTGCACACCACGCGCGAAATGCCCCCATCCCACCCGTTGACAACGCCCGAATAGTCGAGTATATAACAGTTACGCTATATAACCTATCGTTTATATGCTACAGAGCTCCAGCAGTCTCGACGCAACATTTGCCGCTCTAGCCGATCCCACGCGGCGAGCAATTCTGGCGCGGCTCTCCACGGGCGAAGCGTCCGTCACGGAGCTCGCGCAGCCGTTCGCGATCAGCCAGCCCGCGGTCTCTCGGCACCTCAAGGTCCTGGAGTCGGCCGGTCTCATTTCGCGCGGACGCGAGGCGCAGTGGCGGCCCGCGAAACTCGAAGCCAGACCACTCGAGGAAGTCTCCGACTGGCTGGCGCAGTATGAACACTTCTGGGACGCGCGCCTCAACGCGCTGGACGCCTATCTCAAAACCATCCATCCAAAGGGGAAACGTCATGTCCGCAAACGCAGATAGCGGCGGCGCAGCGGCAACCGACGCACAAGTGCCGGAGTTGTTGATAACGCGCATATTCGACGCGCCGAGGCCGCTCGTCTTCGCCGCGTGGACCGAAGCGGAGCACCTGAAGCGTTGGGAAGGGGCGCCGATCGGATTCACCGTAACGACCGAAGAATCCGACATCCGTCCCGGTGGTCGCTTTAGAGTATGCATGCGCTCAGCCGATGGCGTGGATCACTGGCTGCAGGGCGTTTACACTGAAGTCGTTCCACCGGAGCGACTCGCCTTCACCCACACCTGGCTCCGGCGCGACGGAACTCCGGGTGTCGAGACACTCGTCACGATCACCTTCGTAGCCCGCGGATCGAAGACGGAGTTGACCCTGCGCCAGACCGGCCTCGACACGCTCGCATCGCATGCCGGTCACACCCAAGGCTGGAGCAGCACATTCGACCGGCTTGCCGGATACCTCACCCACCTGGACACGGAGCCAGTGCAATCATGAACGCAAGCGCATCACACTCGAATCGAGAGATATCCATGCTTCGGCATCAGGCCGGCATGGTCCACCAAGTCGTTCGGCTCAACACTGCCGGATTGTCGCAGGCCGAGTCGCTCATACAGCCGCAGTCCGCCGGCAACTGCATGAACTGGATTGTCGGCCATCTCCTCTCCGTCTACAACCAGGCGTTGCCACTGGTCCATCAGGAAGCCGTAGATCTGAACGGATCGCTGGATCGATACAAACGCGGATCGGCCCCCGTTC
>DATBNQ010000059.1:0-6895 GCA_036554185.1 Gemmatimonadaceae bacterium
AAAGGAGCTCTTAAATGGGATTGACCGCTCGCCCGGATTCGGCACTCAGCCGCGTCGAGTACGATCCGCAGTCCCAGGATGGCTGGGTCACCACACGTCTTGATTTTCTCGTCAACTGGGGCCGAGCCAATTCGCTGTGGCCGATGCCATTCGGTACGGCATGTTGCGCGATCGAGTTCATGGCCACCGCCGCCGCCGATTTCGATCTCGCACGCTTCGGAATGGAGCGCATGTCGTTCTCGCCGCGCCAGTCCGATGTGCTCATCTGCGCCGGTCGCGTGCCATTCAAGCTCGCGCCGATCATCCGCCGAATCTGGCAACAGATGGCGCAACCGAAGTGGTCGATTGCGATGGGAGCTTGCGCGTCAACCGGCAACATGTTCGATACGTACGCGGTGGTGCAGGGAATAGACACAATCATACCCGTCGACGTCTATGTACCCGGCTGTCCGCCACGCCCAGAAGGATTGCTGTACGGAATTCAGATGCTCCAGAAGAAAGTCATGAACGAGCGCATGTCGGACCGCGCGCTCCGCGACGAGATGGAGCCGGATCCCACGACTCAGCTGTACATCCCGCCGCCGGCCATCGATGAGATCTCGGAACCGTTCGGCAATTCGATCAATCAGACGCGCTCCACGCCGTGACCGGACAAACCGAATCGTTTGACATCGTCTCGGTGGGCAGCGCGCTCACCGGCGCAACGCCGCCAGCCACTCCGAAGAATGTGCCGCACCGCGGCGGCGACGCGAATCCGTCTGCGGCCGCCCTCAAGCAGCAGTTCGGCGACGCAATCATCAGGTCTGCCGTAGTCTGGGGCGAGACGACGGTTTTCGTGGCCCGCGGCCGCGTTGGCGAAATCATTCGCTGGCTTCACGACGATCAGACTCAGCGGTACGATTACCTCGTCGATGTCACTGCTGTTGAGTACCGCGAAACCGAAGTGCCGATCGAAGTGGTCTGGCATCTCCGTTCACTACCGTATCGTCGCTTCCTGCGAATCAAGACCGAACTGGAAAAAGGCTCACCGCTCGAAGTCGATAGCGTCTGGGGCATATACCACGGCGCCGACTGGCTCGAGCGGGAGTGCTACGACATGTTCGGGATCAAGTTCATCGGTCACCCCGATCTGCGCCGCCTGCTGATGTGGGAGCAGTACAAGGAAGGTTATCCGTTGCGCAAGGACTTCCCGCTCCGGGGTCGCTTCAGCCGCTCGGAGCAGCTGCGCCAGGCGCTGGCGGCAAATCCGGAGTCTCGCTACTCCATGGAAGAGTTGACCGTAGCCGAAGCGTTCACCGACATTCCGGACGACATGCGCCGCCGCCTCGCCTCTGGTGAAAGGACGGGAGAGTAGAGTAATGGCGACCAAGACCAGAACGATTGAAGTCGAGCTATCCACCAGTGGACTCGACGCATCGGGTAGACCGCAGCGCGTTCCCGTAGTCACGAACGACGGCGGAACGGCCATCGCATTCGAGGAGCCGCTTGCGCTGGAGCCCGCGCTCGACGGTGAGCACATGCTCATCAATCTCGGGCCGCAGCATCCGGCTACACACGGCGTGCTCCGGCTCGTGCTCGAGCTCGACGGTGAGACTGTCGTGCGCTGCATACCGCACATCGGCTACCTGCATTGCGGGTTCGAGAAGACCGGCGAATATCGTCAGTACAACCAGATAATTCCCTGGACGGATCGCGAGGATTACCTCAACGCTCCCGGTAACAACGTCGCGTTCGCGCTCGGCGCGGAGCGACTGTTTGGTATCGAAATCACCGAGCGCTGCAAGGTTCTTCGCGTCATGGCATGCGAGTTGTCGCGCATGATGTCACACCTGGTGTGGCTTGGAACGACTGCGATCGACATTGGCGCGTACACTCCCTTCCTCTGGGCCTTCCATCAGCGAGAGCAGATCTATCAGTTGCTCGAAGCATGGACCGGTGCGCGACTCACCACTTCTGTAACGCGCGTCGGCGGCATGATGGCCGACATCCCCGACGGCTGGACTGCGCAACTGCGCGGTTTCCTGGACGGATTTCTCAAGGTCCTCGGCGACGTCGACGTCCTGTTGACGCGCAACGCGATCTGGGTTGGTCGTACCGTCGGGCTCGGAGTGATGAGCCCCGAGGAAGCCGTCAACTATGGCCTGTCCGGCTGCATGCTCCGCGCGTCCGGCGTTTCATACGACGTTCGCAAGGATTTTCCGTATCTCGACTACGAGACCTACGATTTCGAGGTGCCCGTAGGCGTCAACGGTGACGTGTACGATCGCTATCTCGTTCGCATGGAAGAGATGCGGCAGTCCACACGTATCCTGTATCAGACGCTCGACCGGCTCCCTGACGGTCCGATCAATGTCGATGACGCGCGAGTTATCCTGCCGTCGAAGAAGGACTCGACGAGCGGCATGGAATCGATGATCCATCACTTCAAGCAGGTCATGGAAGGACCGCGTCCGCCGGTCGGCGAGGCGTACGTCGCGGTCGAAAGCCCGCGCGGCGAGAAGGGATACTATATGGTTTCTGACGGATCCGCGAAGCCCGTCAGGTGGCGCATCCGCCCTCCGTCATTCGTGAACCTTTCAGCGATTCCAAAGATGGTCGAAGGTCATCTGCTATCCGATGTAATTGCCATAAATGCAAGCATAGACGTGGTGCTGGGAGAGATCGACAGATGATCGCAGCTACGCACGAGCACGAGACTCCATACCAGCCGGTCTTTGTCGGCGATCGACGCAAGGAGCTTGACGCGTTGTTCCCGCTCTATCCAACAAAAATGGCGTGCATCCTTCCTGCCCTCTGGATGGTGCAGGAAGATCGCGGGTGGATCAGCGACGACGCGATGGCTGAGGTGGCCCAGGTTCTCGAGTTGACGCCGGCGTACGTCAAGGGAGTCGTGACGTTCTATACGATGTACAACCAGCACCCGGTTGGGAAATACCTGGTGCAGGTGTGTACCACGACTCCATGCAACATCTGCGGCGCGGAGGATGTCGTCGCGGCGCTGCTGGAGCACACGGGATGCAGCGATCTCGGCGTCACCTCCTCCGACGGTAGATTCACGGTCATCGAAGTCGAGTGTCTCGGAGCCTGTGGCTTCGCCACTCCCGTGATGATCAACGAGGAGGTCGTCGAGTCAGTGACGGCTGCTCGCGTTCCTGAAATTCTGGCAGGGCTCAAATAATGGGATATCCGCACCCCTCGCACGGGAGCGAGACACCGGTTCTCTCCAGGTACTTTGGCGATCGCGACGCGATCCCGCTCGACGGGTGGCGCAAGCGCGGTGGCTATGAAGGACTGAGAAAAGCGTTGTCAATGACACCGGCAGAAATCGTCGACGTCGTCAAGGCGTCAGGCCTTCGCGGTCGCGGCGGCGCCGGCTTCCCGACCGGTATCAAGTGGTCGTTCATGAAACCGGGTGACGGCAAGCCGCACTATCTCTGCTGCAACGCGGACGAGTCCGAGCCCGGGACTTTCAAGGACCGCGAAATAATGCGCTGGACACCGCACGCGCTCGTCGAAGGCTGCGCGCTCGGCGCCTACGCGATTGGAGCCGAGACGGCGTACATATATATTCGCGGCGAATTTACGGAGCCGCTGGAGCGAATGCGCGCGGCGGTTCGCGAGGCATACGACGCCGGCATACTCGGCACCAACTCGATGGGCACCGGCAAGCGCATCGACATTGTGATTCACAAGGGCGCCGGCGCGTACATCTGCGGCGAAGAGACCGCGATGATGAACTCGATCGAAGGCCGGCGTGGGAACCCGCGAATCAAACCGCCGTTTCCCGCGGTATCCGGAGTGTTCGCGCAACCGACGACAATCAACAACGTCGAAACACTCGCCGCAGTACCCCACATTCTCGTGCACGGCGCCGACTGGTACAAGGCGATGTCGTTATCGAGCCCGAAGAGTACGGGATCGAAATTGTTCTCCGTCTGTGGCAACATCGCACGGCCGGGTAACTACGAGGTAACGCTCGGTTTCTCGTTCAAGGACTTCCTGTACGACCTGTGCGGCGGCCCACTTCCTGGCCGCACCTTCAAAGCTGTAATTCCCGGCGGTATCTCCGTCCCGATCCAGACGATGGAAGAGGCCGAAGCGACGAAGATGGATTACGAGGGTTTCGTTGAGCAGGGCTCGATGCTCGGCTCCGGCGGTGTGATTGTTTTTGATGATCAACAGAACATGGTCAAGCAGATCGCCCGTGCCGCGAGGTTCTTCGCGCACGAAAGCTGCGCCCAGTGCACTCAGTGCCGAGAGGGGACTGCGTGGACTACCAAGATCATGGAGCGCATTCGCGATGGCGAGGGGACGCATGAGGACCTCGACACGCTGTTCAGTATCGCCGACAACATGACTGGCAAGACGATTTGCGTACTGAGCGATTCGTGCGCCGTGCCAGTGGTGTCCGGCATCAACAAATTCCGTTCGGAGTTTGAAGCCTTGATCAAGAAGCCCAAGTTCCACCCCGTTACAGCGGCGGTGGCATAGATGGCGACTACTGCCGAACCAACGACAGCCGTCGCCCAGCCCAGGATGGTGAATCTCACTATCGAAGGACGACCTGTCTCGGTGCCTGAGGGGACGTCGATTCTGGAGGCTGGAAAGCGCGCTGGCGTGCTGATCCCGCACTACTGCTATCATCCCGGCCTTTCAATCGCCGGGAACTGCCGCATGTGCCTTGTCGAAGTTGAAAAGGCGCCGAAGCTCGCTCCCTCGTGTGCTACGGCAGTGGCTGAAGGACAGGTCGTTCACATCTATACCGAGAAGGCGCTCGAAGCACGCAAGGGTGTACTCGAGATGCTGTTGATCAACCACCCGCTCGATTGTCCAATTTGCGACAAGTCTGGCGAGTGTGAGCTCCAGGATTTCACGTATCAGGAAGGACCGGCAAAGTCGCGCCTTCGGGATCCCAAGCGGTTCAATCCGATCGAGGACTTCGGTGGTGACGTGCTCTATACGACGAACCGCTGCATTCTCTGCACGCGATGCGTTCGTTTCATGGACGAGATCGCACAGGACACCGTGCTCAACGTGAGTGAGCGTGGGGATCGCGCGCTGATCGGCAAGTTCGAAGGGAAGGAACTCACGCACGCGTGGGCGGGCAACGTGATCGATCTGTGCCCCGTCGGCGCGTTGCTTTCCAAGGATTCGCTCAACAAGGCACGGTCCTGGGAATTGGATCACGCTCCATCCATCTGCTCGGGGTGCAGTCAGGGTTGCAACATCTCGATCGATACGCGTGACAACATGGTGATACGTTTCCGTCCGCGTCCGAACGAGGAAGTCAACAAGTACTTCATGTGCGACGTCGGTCGGCTCGATTATCGCTGGATCAATCGCCAGGATCGGATCGAAGTCCCGCTCGTGCGTCGCGGTGAGTCACTTGCCGCGGCGGATTGGGATGTCGCAATCCCCGCCGCCGCTGCTCTGCTCGACGGCAAGCGCGCATTCGTCGCCGCGTCACCCAATCTCTCCAACGAGACGCTTCATCTTCTTGCAAAGCTCATCGGCGCAGCTGGCGGTTCGGGGGCATTCACGGTACGGACGGGCCCGGAAGCACCGTTGCCAGGTGTCAAGGATCTCAGCCTGCGTGCGGATCGCGCGGCAAACGGTACTGGCGCCGAGCTTCTCGGCTTCACGCGCACGGATTCACCGCTCGACGGGCTTGCAAAGGGCGACGTGCTCGTCGTTGCGGATGCTGATCTCTCCGGTGCAACCGCGGAGCAGCTCGCACTGGCGAGTGCGATAGTCCTGATCGGCACCACGCTGCCGGAAAATCTGCGCGGCGCGAGCGTCGTGCTCCCGATCGCAAATTATGCGGAGGAGGACGGCACCTTCACCAATCTGCGCGGCCGCGTGCAGCGCTTCTCGCAGGCCAAGGCGGCGCCCGGAATGGCACGCCCAAGCTGGTGGGTGGTTGGCGACATCCTCACCGCATTGGGCAGGGGCGATGCCTTCTACCTCGCCAGTGAGGTGTTCTCGGCGATGGCATCCGAAGTTTCAGCATTTGCGGGGATGAGTTACGACAGCCTTGGCATGCGCGGAATGATTGCGAACGGAGGCGTGAAGTGATTCCTGTTCACGCGCTGCTCCAGGTCGTTGACCCGCAGGCGCCAATAACTGGCTACACGACATTCATAATCTTTTCGATAATCAAGCTCGTCGTCGTCTTCACCGTTTACATGGTGGCTGCGGCACTCCTCACCCTCGCAGAACGCAAGATCTCCGCGTGGATCCAGGGCAGGCGCGGCCCCAATCGAGTTGGTGGACGCGGCGGGTGGCTGCAGCCGGCCGCGGACGGCATCAAGAATTTCATGAAGGAAGAGACTGAACCGGGCAACGCATCGCAGCCCCTGTTCAGCATGGCGCCCGCGCTTTCGTTCATTCCTGCGATGATCGTCTGGTGCGTGATACCATTCGGATCCCCGCTTCCGACTCGCTGGGGACGTGTCGACCTCGTCGTTACCGATCTACCGGTGGGATTCCTGTTCATCCTTGCCATCGCGTCCCTTGGTGTGTACGGCATCGTGCTCGCTGGCTGGGCCTCCAACAACAAGTATTCGTTTCTCGGTGGCCTGCGTTCCAGCGCACAGATGGTTTCGTATGAAGTCGCGCTCGGCATGTCGACCATACCGGTGATTCTGCTCGCTGGCAACGTTACGATGAGCCAGATAATCCGGCAGCAGGCTCACAGTATGTGGAACGTCTTCAACCTCACGGTTGCGTTCATCATATTCCTGGTTGCATCGCTCGCGGAGACCAACCGCGTGCCGTTCGATCTGCCCGAGGCGGAATCCGAGCTGGTGGCTGGCTACCATACGGAATACAGCGCGATGAAGTTCTCGCTCTTCTTCATCGCCGAGTATGCCAACATGGTGACGTCGAGCGCGTT
>DATBNQ010000067.1:0-10285 GCA_036554185.1 Gemmatimonadaceae bacterium
AGAGGTGCGGTACCACGCCATAAATCGCGCCAATACAAGCTCATATCATTTTGTCCCGATCACCTTCGGCCTAATTTTCTAGAAACATACGTTTCGTGCGTTAACGCGAAACCTTTTCAATCGTCATGACTACTAGTATGACGAAGCACGATGCTGGACGCGCGCCGCGGATTTCCGGATCCGAGGCGCGTTTGATTGGAACCTCTTAACTCGTCAAAAGGAGCTTGCATGTCGGTCTTTTCAAGATTTGTAGCGATTGCGGCCATTGCCGCTTCCAGCGCCGCATTGGCTGGCGCCCAGGGTGTCACGAGCGCGACGAAACCATTTTCACTCGGACTCTCGGGCGGCGCGTCGATTCCCAGTGGTGATCTCTCCAACTTCGTAAATACGGGATACAACGTCGGCGGACACGTTTCGCTCGGAACGCCATCGTTGCCGATCGGTTTTCGTGGTGATGTCAACTATGACAACTTCGGAGCCAAAGGATCAGGCAACAGTAATGTGCACGTCTGGTCCTACACTGCAAACGCGGTCTTCGAGGTTCCGACGGCAACCGGTATTCGCCCGTACATCATCGGCGGAGTTGGCGGATTCACTCCGGGTTCCAGCACGACATCCGGTGGCACCACCTACTCAGCGAGCGGAAGCACCAAGTTCGGTTATGATATAGGCGGCGGACTCACGATTCCACTGTCCGGATTCAACGCATTCGTCGAAGCACGATACAACCATTTCAGCAACGATGGTGGCGGAAGCACCGCATTCATTCCGATCACCTTCGGCGTGATGTTCTAGGGCCAGCTGACTGCGGCAAGTCAACAACCCCCGACCACAACTGGTCGGGGGTTGTTTTCATTTACGTTCCTGCCAGTCGCCGGTAATGTCCAACCGATCCTCGTCCGGCAGGCTGCCGGTTGGCGCATCGTCGCGCCTGGCACGATAGAGAATGACCTTGGCGCGCTCGAGCGTTATGAGGCCGGCGTCAATCATCTCATCGATGTCGGGAAGGATCGCCTCGATCTTCTCCTGCGTCTCGACGCATTCAATTACAAGCGGAAGGTCGAAGGCGAGCAACTCCATGTGATCAGCGGATACGCGACCACTCGCGCCGAACCCCATGACCCCGCGAAAGACTGTCGCGCCGGCGTAGCCGCGCTTGCGCAGAAGATTGACAATTGCCTCGTAGAGGGGTTTGCCCTGATACCGATCGCGCTCACCGATGTGGATGCGCATCAGGACGCGCTCGCCCTTCAACCCGTGGAACATCGTCAGGCTCGGCTGCGAAATGTGAGTGCCGACTGTGCAAGGGCAAAGCCGGCGAATGTCGCGAGCAACGAAAGGACGACGCTTAGAGTGACGTATGCTGCGGCACGGCGATACTGGCCACTCTCGAACATCACCGCCGTGTCATACGTGAACGTCGAGAATGTCGTGTAGCCGCCGCAGAATCCGGTCGTAAGCAGCGCGCGCGTCTCCGGCGAGATCTGCGTACCACCGAGTGCCAGCCGCAGAATGAAACCAAGCAGCAGACTGCCAGTAATATTGATGACAAGAGTACCGACGGGGAACGCCAGACCGAAACGCTGCTGAATGGCGGTACCGACGACGTAGCGACTCACGCCACCAAGCCCGCTTCCAACGGCGATGTAAAGCCAGATAAGCATCAGCGCGCCGATAGTAGAGGCCGCATGCTCAAACGAGCTCGCCGTCGAATCGCGCCTCGGCGAGGAGGTTCATCCTATCGCGGCCGACATCGGCCTGGGCACTTGTAGCGCCGCTTGGTGCGACGTACGTAACGGTGCAGTCGTGCGCGATGGGTGAGCCATCAACACGCGGCTTGTCATCGCGCGCCGAGTGTCCGACATAGTTGACAGTCAGATCGAAGTGTCTGCTCCAGAAAAACGGAGTCAGCGTAAAGGGCTCATTTGCGCCGAGCATGTTGCGTGCTGCTGTTTGCCCCTGACGTTCTGCGACGACCCAGTGCTCGACGCGTATCTGTCCCGCGCGCGGGTCGGGCCACGACGCGATGTCGCCAGCAGCATAAATCCCTGGCGCAGAAGTCGCGAGAGACGAGTCGACCACGACACCATTGTCAACGTGCAATCCAGCCTCCTGCGCGAGCGTGACGTTTGGTCGCACGCCGACTCCAACGACGACAAAATCCGCAGGTAGGGATGTGCCGTTCGCGAGCTCGACCGAGCTCGACGTAATCGACGTGACTCCGGCTCCAAGGTTGAACGTTACCCCATTGCTCTCGTGCAGCGCCTGAATCATGCGACCGAGGTCAGCGCCAAGCACGCGTTCGAGCGGAAGCGATTCCGGCGCGACGACTGTGACTGCGACGTCGCGCTCACGGAGTGCAGCGGCGACCTCGAGACCAATGAAGCTCGCTCCGATAACAACCGCGCGTCTGCCCTGCTTCGCTGCAGCAATGATAGCATTGCTGTCAGTGAGGGTACGCAGATAGTGGACTGTGGGTAGATCGGCCCCGGGAACCGGAAGTTTCACCGGTGAACTTCCCGTGGCAAGGAGCAATACGCTGAACTTGACGATCTCACCAGTCTCCGTCACGACGTTACGTGACTTGGTATCGATTTGCGCAATGCGTTCACCGCGAAGCAGTTCAATGTTGTGTGCGGTGTAGAAATCTTCGGGGCGAAGGTTGACCCATTCCTCCTCGGCATGCCCCGCGAGGTAATCCTTGGACAGGTTCGGTCGGTCGACCGGTGCAGTATGCGACTGGTCGAACAGCTTTATGGTACCCGCGTAGCCGCATCGCCGCAGCATCTCCGCGGCCGCAACTCCCGCAGCCCCAGCCCCGACAATCACGACCGATGTTGGGGGGCTTGCGAGGGGGCGCAAGTAGACGGATGGTGGCTCGATACTCTCTCGCACGAAAACGGTGCCATCGATCTCCTCGACGCGAAAACACGATACGCGATCGAGTGCCGGCGCGCGCAACGCTTCACCGGTCTTGAGGCTGAAACACGCGTGATGCCAGGGGCAACGGACGGTATCGTCGACGAGGATTCCCTCGGCAAGGGGGCCGCCGTAGTGCGTGCACGTCGCGCCGATTGCGTACACTGAGCCACTGGTCCGCGCGAGGAGAACCGGCTCGTTGTTTACGTGACCAAGCAGCATCGATCCATCGACGATCGATGAAGCAGGAACTCCGACAGTCAGGTCGGGACCTGGTGGGGTTTCTTTCTGCGAGTCGGACATTTCTGCTCCCTCGGTTCAGGGAATGAGCTGGAGCCTGCGCACCGCGGTACCGATCGCAGATCGCGCGGCGGCGATCTGTTCATCTACGGCCTCCGGGCCCGTTCCGCCAGTGACGTTGCGGCGAGCGACTGAGGCGTCCGGGGACAGCCAATCGAACACGTCGTGATCGAATGACGGATGGGCCGCAGCAAAGGTAGTAAAGGGCATGTGATTCAGGTCCACACCGCTGGACTCGCTGTTGCGGACCAGTGTCCCGACAACGCCGTGCGCCTCGCGGAAACTGGTTCCTTTCGACACGAGGTAATCGGCGAGGTCGGTTGCCATCATGCTGGAAGACAGGGCCGCGCGCATGCGTTGCGCGTTGAAGCGAAGCTCACCGAGGGTGCCGGCGACGGCTGGAAGCACGAGCAGCATTGTGTCGACGGAATCGAAGAGCGGTCGCTTGTCGTCCTGAAGATCCTTGTTGTAGCCGCTTGGCAAGCCCTTGATCGTTGCGATGACCGAAGTGAGGTTGCCGAGCATTCTTCCCGCGGATCCGCGCGCAATCTCGAGGGCATCGGGGTTGCGTTTCTGCGGCATCATGCTGGATCCGGTAGTGAACGTATCGCCGAACGTCACGAAGCCGAACTCACTCGATCCATACAAGATGAGATCTTCGCTCAGGCGCGAGAGATGAACGCCGAGCATTGTGATCGCATAAAGCATGTCGGCTACGAAGTCGCGATCACCCGTGGCGTCGATGGAATTCCGGGACAGGGTGCTGAAACCAAGTTCGGCGCGAATCTGCTCGCGTGGAATCGGGAATGCACAGCCAGCGATCGCACCGGAACCGAGTGGGAGCGAGGAGGCCGCCGAGGCGGCGTTGGCAACGCGGGCGCGATCGCGTTCGAGCTGCCAGAAGTGGCTCAGGATCCAGTGTGCTGCGGAGACTGGTTGCGCGCGCTGCATGTGCGTGTACGCGGGGATCAGCGTTGTGCGCAGTTGCTCGGCGTGATCCAGGATCACGCGCTGGAGTTCGCGGATCGCGGTATCCACGCGTGTGGCCGCATCCATCGTCCACATACGAGTGGCCGTCGCGACCTGATCGTTGCGAGATCGGCCGGTATGCAACCGTGAGGCGGGATCGCCGATCTCGGAGTGCAGCATGCGATCTATCATCGTGTGCACATCTTCGTCCGACTCTTCCGGTTTCGCACCTGTGGCAATTTTTTCTGCTACGACATCCAGTCCCCCGCGTATCTGATCACGCTCTTCCTCGGTCAGTACGCCGGCTTCAGTAAGTGCTGAAGCCCATGCCTGTGATAGCTGAATGTCGAATGGCCAGAGTCGAAAATCGATTCCGATTGAACGGTTGAGATCGTCAAGTGCGTGAGCCGTGGGCGCGGCAAAACGGCCACCCCAGAGTTTGTGGGAGTCAGCGGTCATTTCCTAAGGTACAGTGCGGAGGGCGGGGGTGTGACGTGAACGTGGGCGGGTACGGCGCGGCCTGTCCGCGGGAGATCACGGGCAGGCCGGGGAGGGACAGGTCGAGGTGCCGGCGACTATGCGGCCTGCTGGTCTCCGCTGGCTTCCTCGGCGGCGCGTTCCTGATCGCGGAGCGCACGGACGCGTGCGGAGAGACCGAACAGCCGGATGAAGCCGGCCGCGTCGCTCTGCTGGTAGACATCGTCCTCGCCGAAGGTGACGAAGCGTTCATCGTAAAGCGCGTACGCGCTTTCGCGGCCGGCTACGATGGCGTTGCCCTTGTAAAGTCGAAGCGTGACCGAGCCGGTAACGGTTTCCTGGGTGACATTTACGAACGCATCGTACGACTCGCGCTCGACCGTCCACCAGCGACCCTCGTACACCAGATCGGCGTAGCGCGGCGCGATGAGATCCTTTGCAGCGAGGGTTCGGCGGTCGAGCGTGAGCTGCTCGAGCTCGCTGTGTGCCGTGTACAGGAGTGTGCCACCGGGAGTCTCGTAGATCCCGCGAGACTTCATGCCGACCAGGCGGTCCTCGACGAGATCGATCCGTCCAACGCCGTTACGGCCGCCAATCTCATTGAGCATCGCGAGCAAGGGTACCGGTGACATGGTGTGCCCGTTGACGGCGACGGGAGTACCGCGCTCGAAGGTAATGGTGACTTCTTCCGACGTGTCAGGCGCCGACTCGGGCGACTGCGACATCATGAACAAATCATCCGGGGGCGACTGCGCGGGATCTTCCAGGCAGCCGCCTTCGTGCGAGATGTGCCAGATGTTGCGATCGCGGGAATAGATCTTTTCCCTGGTCGCGGCGACGGGGACATTGTGCCGAGCGGCGTAGGCGATCGCGTCCTCGCGGCTCCGGATGTCCCACTCGCGCCATGGAGCGATGACCGGTAGGTCCGGAGCGAAGGCCGCATAGGTCAGCTCGAAGCGAACCTGATCGTTCCCCTTGCCGGTGCAGCCGTGCGCCAGGGCGTCTGCGCCCACCGCGCGCGCGACTTCGACCTGGCGGCGGGCGATCAGGGGGCGACCCATGGAGGTGCCCAGCAGATATTTCCGGCCGTAGATGGCACCAGCGCGGAGTGTCGGGAAGATGAAGTTGCTGACGTATTCGTCGCGCAGGTCTTCCACGTAGCACTCATCCGCTCCGGAAGCGATTGCCTTGGCCTTGACGCCGGACAGCTCATCTCCCTGTCCGATGTCGGCGGCAACGCAAACGACCTTCACGCCGGGGAATCGCTCCTTGAGCCAGGGGACGATGATCGAGGTGTCGAGCCCTCCGGAGTAGGCAAGGGCGATCTTTTTGGGGGTGAAGGGCATGGGCGGCTCTTGATGGAATTTTATGCGACGAATATGTATAAATAATCGGTCGAGGATGTAATCGCAACAGGCTGGGCGGGGTTGGGCCGGGAGGGCTATCTTCCCGGGATGGCCAACAAGCGAGAGCGGCAGAACGCCATTCTGGAGACCATCGAGACTCACGCGGTGGTGAGCCAGGAGGATCTGCGGAAATTGCTTCTCAGGCGTGGGTGGGACGTGACACAAGCGACATTGTCGCGGGACCTGAGGGAGTTGCGCATTGCGCGGGTTCCGACGTCGGAGGGGGCTCGGTACGCGGTTACGGACGGGAACATCGAGGAGGCGCGAGTCGCTCTCGACACGCTTCTGCCGCAGATGTTCATGCGGATAGATGGAGTGAGCGAGATGGCGGTTTTGCGGACCGTACCCGGTGGAGCTCAGCCGATAGCGAGCGCGCTGGACGGCGAGGGATGGCCGGACATACTTGGCACTGTAGGCGGCGATGATACGATCCTGATCATCTGCAGATCGTTGCAGGCGCGCGAACGAACCGTGCGCAAGATCAAGGGATTGGCTGGCGAACCGGGGTGAAAAAAGCCGTGCACGGATGAACCGTGCACGGCTTGCTCGCCGCGAAGTCTGGACTGTCAGTGTTTCAGCGTAATCATGACGATTCCGTTCCTCGCGCGGGGATCGGTCGACATCTTGAGAGCCGCTGGTCCCTTCAGGACTTCGATCTTGTCGATCCGGTCCCGTGGCAATGTCTTGAGGACAGAGGCGTCCGCGGCGACACCATCCACGATGAACATCGGGTCGCCAAGTGATTTGCTGCCGGCTGCGAGATTTTCTCCGGACTTGACGTTGTCCCTCTCGACGAATGCCAATTTCACGTTGTCGGTGCGGGACGAGAGTGAAGTTCCGTCCTTGCCCAGAGCCTCCAACGTCATGATGTGAATCTGCTGGCCGCCAGGCTCAGTGGCTCTCGAAACCGTGATTGACGAGATGCTATCCGGTACGATCGATTTAGCCTTTTCGTCTGATACACGCAAGCCATTGACGTAATACGTTGGGACGGTAAGCGCGACTACCTTGCCCGAGTCCTTCTGAACATTGAATATCCCGGCTGCCTCCTTCTGAGCGGAAGCGGCATCCAGGCCGCTGATATCAGCAGCAGTCGGAACGTGGGATTCGCATGCTGCGATTGCGATGGTGGAGACGATCGCGATGTATGACGCTGTGCGCAGATAGCGGGTGAGTGGCTTGCGTGCGGCTTTTGCGTTGTCGGGAATTATCATGGCGCGAAGTCTCCGTTCCAGGTGAGAGGATGGCTCGAGAAGCGAAGTAGCGCCGAGCCACATATGCATCGGGGCGCCGAGTCGCAGTCTTGCCTGGTTTACTAGCAGTTGTGTGTAGGTTCTGAGCGACGCACCGTGTCCCACGACGCGCGCATCACAGTCGAGCTCGATTGCGAGACGAGTACGGGCGAGGCAGTACCACGCACCGGGGTGCCACGGAAACAGCGCGACGAGTGCCCACACCGCCGCAAGCAGCAAGGGATCACGTGCGGCGCGGTGTTCCATCTCATGCATCACGATGAGCCGACTGTCCTCGAGCTGCGCATCGAGTACCCAGCGCGGCACGACGATTTCCGGACGAAAGAGGCCGATCACCGCGGGGCCGGCGTGCGGCGCGACGCGGACGCGTTGGCCGGAGAAGTCGACGATGCTCCAGTCGTGACGCGCCTTCCAGACGCGAAGATACACGATGGATACGAGGATGAGCATGGCGATGCTCATGACGCACCACAGTATCGCGAGCGGCACGTTCGACGCAGGCCCAATGGCATGCGCGACGTACGCAGCGGTGGTGCGTGGCAATGACACCAGCTCTTGTGCGAAGGCCTGAACGCCGGCAACGCCGGTCGCAGTGATCGGAGTTGCCGACTCAACGTACCTGACCGTGGAGATCGATGCAGGTCCACTCGGAGCGAGCAACTGGCGAGTGATGGTTCGTCCGCCGATGAGCGCGATCAGGAGAGCAGTTATGGCCCATGCACCGCGCACAGGTAGCGACCAGAGTCTGAAAAGCTTTTCGGTCAGCGCTGCTGCGGCGATCAGTGGAACTGTGACAATCAGGATGTAGACTATGATGGCTACGGTCATGAGTCGCGCTCCAGACGTTCGGCGATCAGTTGCTGCATGCGCTGCAGCTCTTCCTGGGTGATGTGTCGATCGGAGACGAGCTGTGCGAACATGCGCTCTGCGGAGCCGTCGAAGATTGCGTCCTTGATGCGAGCTACAGCGCTTTTGCCGGCACGTTTGGCATCGACGGTCGGGTAGTATCGGTATGCTCGACCTTCGGGCTCATGTCGGACGCATTCCTTTTCCTCCAGTGTCTGGAGGGCGGAGAGGACGGAGGTGTAGGCGAGCTGGTCCTTGAGTTCGGCGCGGACTTCTGCGACGCTGGCGGAGCCGAGGCGCCAGAGGACGCTCATCACTTCGAGTTCGCGGGGCGGGAAGTACATGGTAGGGTAGTGGAGGGTGACTACTGTCTTTTCCGTAGTTTATGAGTTGCCTCCGGATTTGTCAACTGGTTTTTCCGTAGGTGGGTGCCGAAGCCCAGTGGGCCCCGACCTCCGGCAGGGTTACGGGGCCCGACCTTCCGCGGGTGACTGCTCAGTGTTCCTAGGGCTCGTTGTCGTCCTTGTCGGCGGTTTCGCCGACTTGGAGCGAACTACGGTATGGGGTCAGGTCGCGGGGAATGGCGACGTTCTGCACGCCTGCGGCGCTCAGCCTGGCGTTCAGGGTGGAGAGTGCGGAGCCCTTTACCTTCGTCCACTCGGCGATGGCTTCGTCGAGTGTGTGCTGCATTGCGGTGACAGCGGCGCTTGCTTGAGTGGTGGGGCGGGCATCGGCGCCGTCGATTGTGCCGAGCAGGCCGCTCAACTGGCCGTTGAGGCGGGTTACACTCAGTGCGTCGATGCGTGCATCGAGTGAGTCGATGGATGCGCGTACCTTGGGGTTTGTTGCGCGCGATTTTGCGGAGTCGAGCTGGACGTGGAGTGCTCTCGCCTCAGCGATCGCGGTGAAGTCGCGCTCGATCATGGCGGCGACGCGCATGGACAGCGCAAACTGCTCCTGAAGATCTGCAGACGTCGCGTGTACGCGCGGATCCATCTTCAC
The DNA here is from genome assembly GCA_036554185.1 of Gemmatimonadaceae bacterium. Lineage (GTDB taxonomy): Bacteria > Gemmatimonadota > Gemmatimonadetes > Gemmatimonadales > Gemmatimonadaceae > Fen-1247. The sequence goes on from DATBNQ010000067.1 coordinate 9,173, forward strand.
GATCAATGGTTGTGTGAAACTCTTGCCATTGACCGTGAGGCGAACCGTGTAATTGCCTGGCAGGACTGACGTTCCCAATGGAAGGCGTGGTGTATCGTGGGGGATCGCCGAGATTGGGTACTCGTGGGTGAGTACGCTTGGATCGGGATAGTGGAGATTCCAGATCCAGCGATGCATGCCGGTGGAGGCCGAAAGTATGTGAGGTGGTCCCACCCAGTATGCAGGAACGTTGAGTGCATCGATCTCTTTTTGTGTGACGTCTGGTTTGTCGTTGCTTGCATAGCGGCGCACGAGCTTGCCTGAAGAGTCGAGTATTTCAAGTGTCACGGGCGAGGACGGAGTGCCGTTGATGTAGTAGTCGATGATTGCGCCGTCCGGGGGATTCTGGCCCGTAGGTTCTTCGGGTGGCATTGGGGTATCGGTGTACGTGTCGCGTTTAATGCGGAACGCTGCTGCGGGAGCAAAGAGGTGGGCTGGCTCACTCGCGATTCCGGCGGTGAGTTGTCGTAGTGGTGTAATGTCGTCGAGGATCCAGAACGATCTGCCATGAGTGGCGATGACGAGATCGCTATCCTTGACCACCAGGTCGCGGATGGACGTGGCGGGCAGATTCTGGCGAAGTGTTTGCCAGTGATCTCCGTCATCGAACGAGACATAAACCGTCGTCTCCGTCCCCGCAAAGAGAAGTCCTTTACGAACGGGATCCTCGCGCACTACGTTGACCGAAGCGTCAGTGGGAAGTCCGGTGACAATTTCCTTCCACGTCTTTCCCCCATCGTGTGTGCGATAGATGTGTGGATGCAGATCATCGAGGCGAAAACGGTTGACAGCGGCGTACACTGTCTGATCGTCGAAGTGTGACGCATCGAGTTGAGCGATCTTGCTCCATGGAGTGATCCTCGATGGAGTGACGTTGCTCCATGTCTTGCCGCCATTGCGTGTTACCTGAATCAAACCATCATCTGTTCCAACCCAGATGACGCTTGCGTCGCGGTATGATGGAGCGACGCTGTATATCACACCACGGTGGTGGCCGCGGGCTGGATCGGCGCCGGCAAATTCGCCGAGTGTACTGGGCACGGGAGGGTCATCGCGTGTGAGATCGGGGCTGAT
>DATBNQ010000098.1:0-4194 GCA_036554185.1 Gemmatimonadaceae bacterium
TTCCTCTTCCAGTACACCCCCACGACGAGCTTTCATACGACGTTTCTCTTCGACCCGTCGAAAGAATCGTGGCAATGGCACATGGATAACGACAGTGCCGGAGTGCGCCGTCCGTTCGCACGGGTAACGTTGACCCGGCGACAGGGCCCGAGGCACCTGCCACCCAGTGAACGTTGACTTCATGCGGCATTGCACCGGCCAGAAATCACGCAATGTCACGCACCGGCCCGAGCTCGATCAGGCGATGGTCGGCTCTTGCCTGGCGTTACCGTCTCCATCGAGGACCAGCCCGGTTCCACGCACGCGGCTCACGACCGCGACGAACACGACAAGCGCAGCAACGCCTACCAGCGCTTCAGTAAACAGCATCCCGTTCGCTCCCCAGGCATCGTGGCTCCAGCCATCCACGCGCAGCATGCCGAGGCTGAAGAGCGTGTTGAGCGCGAAGAACAGATTGATCTTGGTTGCTGCCGCCGTGTTTCCGACGATCGCGAGCACAAGTCCGGTAAACGATGCAGCTACCATCCCGAGCGTGAATGTGTAGAAGAGCGTCGAGGTTGCGTAGCCGGCGGCGGTGCGCGGTGAGAGCGCCATCACCACACACGCTGCGAGACCCAGCCCGCACGACAGAGCGTATGCAGTAGGCTTGTGCAGATGATCCGCCAGACGTCCGCCAACAAAGCAACCGGCGACGATTGCAATTCCGCCGCCGAGTCCGAGCACCGCGGAAACAGTATCCGCAGGCGCGTGCCACTCGGCGCCGAGTGAGCCGAAGAGGAACTGCGCAGCACCGGTGCCGATCGGGAGTATCGCAAGCAGCAGCGCGATGCGGCCTGCACGCGATCGGATGAGCAGGCCCAGATTGCGTAGGGCATCGGTCGCACGCGCAGCGACTGACGCGTTCGCGAGCTGACGCTCCGGCTCGTGCAACAGCGGCAACACAGCAGTGCATGCGCAGATCATCGCGGCGAGTATCAACCCTGCCATCCATGGCGAGGGAACGTGTGTCATGAGCCAGAGCCCCACTCCGCCGCCCGCAGTCTGTCCGAACTGGTTACCAGACTGGAACCATCCAGCTGCGCGACCGCGCTGCGCATCGGGAGTGTTGTGCACCATCAGTCCTTCGGTGGCGAAGGCGAGGAACGTTCCGGCGACACTCGTTAGCAGCACCAGCAGTGACACGAGCGGCAATGTGCGGATGGAAAGCGAAACCGTCGTGAGTGCTACGAGTCCCGCGGATAGCATCACGACGGCCAGCACATACCAGCGCTTGCGCGACAGCGTGTAGTCGCCGAGGGGAGCCCAGAGAAACTTCCATCCCGCGGCGAGGAACGACATGCCCACGACGCCGGCGATCGCCGACAGCGGTACTCCCGCGCGCCTGCCAAGGAAGCCAAGGGCGATAGCCGGAAAACCGAAGGTGAGCCCGTAGGGGAAATACAACACGGCCCAGACCCACGGGTGCCGAACACCAGGGACGGCCGCGGAGGCGGTCATCGACGAGAAGATAGCGCCCATGCCATGATGCGCAATCAGCGCCGGAGTCGCGTATCGTCTGTGGGGTCTGGCGCACGCGCGCCGAGCTGGCAGGGGCGCTGACCAGAACAAGGACTCAGGTCACGAATTCGATGCGACTCGCGTGCATCGAAATGCGCGCTGCTCCGTCAGCCGTCGTCAATCGAACGAATGACCCGCGCCGGATTTCCCCCGACAAGAGTATTCGGTGGGACATCTCTCGTGACTACCGAACCCGCGGCGACGACCGAATTCTCACCTACCGTTACGCCGCCAATGATGGTCACGCCCGCAGCGATCCACACGCCTTTCTCGATCACGATGGGCGTTCCCGTAACGGCGCGTCGCTGTGCGGGCTCGATGGGATGGCCGGTCGTGATGAGGCTCACGTTCGGCCCGATCATCACGTCGTCCGCAATGTCAAGGCCGCCAAGGTCGTAGAACGTGCAGTTCTGATTTACGAAGACGTTATGCCCGACGCGGATTTCGTTCCCGCCGGCAGTATAGAACGGAGGGATCAGTGAAAAGCTCTCGTCCACCTTCCTGCCGATGAGCTCGCTGAACAATGCGCGAATCTCGTCCGCATCGTCGAACGTCAAACGGTTGAGTGCGGCGGTGATCGTCATCGCCCGTTTGACATTTGCCACCATGGCCGCCGATTCCGGCGTCCGCCTGTGAATTGTCCTGGTGCGCTCGTCGGTCGGCATCGGTAATTTCCCCTGTAGTCGTGCGCTGCAAAATGATCTGTGAAATTCAACGCGCGGTCGAGTCTGTCTCCGCACCATAATACCAGAAGATCCGTCACGCGACCGGAGGAAATGGCGCGCGCCAATCGTTCCTTAGCGCGCGCCGGCACGAATCAGCTTGAGCCACGCCGACGCATGGAACGCGCTCATCAGCAAGTACATCGTGACCATTCCACCAACAGGCGATACATGCGCGCCCATGCCGGACATTTCCGCAGAGCCACCACTCATGACAGCCGTCGCCAGCGCCATCATGGCGAAGGTCGGCGACGCAGCGAGGGCCAGCGCGTCAGCCACCCTCACCGCGACGCCGTTCCGGCGGATCGCACCTCCTTCCGACCCACCGGAACAGCTCTGGCTCATCGCTTCTCGCTCGCTCTCTGCTTCCGGAACGCCTCCTCTCCGGCGGTCGATATCCGGACCCACTTCTCATCGGGCGCTGCGTCCGCGACGTAGCTGTCGTGCCAGTTCCACCACTTGTAGGTCGTCGTCTGTGGATAGCCCTGGGGCGAATCCTCCCAGATCTCCTGTCTGCCGAGTGGGGTGATGTCGAGGTAGTTCCAGGTGCCGCCCAGCTGCTCGTCGCCGCGGTTGTTGAGGAAGTAGGTGCGGAATACGCGGTCGCCGTCGCGGTAGAAGACGTTCGTGCCGTGCCATTCGCCCACGCCGAAATCGGCGTCGAAGCTGTCGGTGATGGTGAACCACGGGATGTTGTTCCAGCCCATCCGCTCCTTGAGCCGCGCGATATCGGGCTGCGGTGCACGCGATGCGAAGACGAGGGTGGTATCGCGGGCGTTCAGGTGCGCGACGTGCGCGACCTGGTCGGCGCCAAGGGAGCAGCCGCGGCAGGCGTGGTCCGGCCAGCCGAAAACGCCGGGCTCGAAGAATGCGCGGTAGACGATCAACTGACGCCGGGCCTCGAACAGGTCGAGCAGGCTTACCTTGCCACGGGGGCCCTCGAACGAATACGCTTTGTCGACGGCCATCCAGGGCATCGTCCGGCGCTCGGCGGCAAGTGCATCACGGGCGCGGGTATTGGCCTTTTCCTTGACGAGCAGCTCCTTGCGGGCGGTCTCCCATTCCTCAGACGACACGACCGGTGGTGTATGCATGACTGGCTGCGTTGATGTAGACATGGCTCTGAAATCTCCTGGTTTGATCGAGTTCGAGTTTCCGCATTGCGAGCGTGAAGCGCGATCCCATTCGCTGCTCACACCTCGTTATCGGTCGTGAGACAAGTCTGGCACAACACATCGAAACGGTGGGAGTTACAAGTGTGACGGGATTACGATGGACTCGCTGATCACCGCCGCGGCGCGCGCACTTGCCGCGGGCGACCCACTCGGCGCGCTGAACCGAGTCGCACTGCGCGACGACGCACCCGCGCTCGCGCTTCGGGGCATCGCGATGGCGCAGCTCGGTGATCTCGCGCGCGCGAAGGAACTCCTGCGTAGCGCCGCGCGCGCCTTCGGCCAGAATGAATCCGTGGCGCGCGCGCGGTGTATCGTTGCGGAGGCGGAAGTTGCGCTCGCGTCGCGGGATCTGAGCTGGCCCACGAAAGCGCTGGACGCAGCGCGCACGACGCTCGAAGCACACGGCGACCGCATGAACGCCGCGCATGCGCGCTACCTCGAGATCAGACGGCTGCTACTGATAGGTCGCGTGGACGAAGCGGAGCAGATGCTATCCGAGCTCGATCCAGCGTCATTCCCGCCAGCCCTGCAAACCGTGCACGAGCTACTCGTTGCGGGAATCGCGGTGCGGCGCATTCGCGGAACGGTAGCGCGTGCGGCGCTGATGCGCGCAGAGCGTGTTGCACAGCAAGCGCGCATTCCTGCGCTGATGGCGGAGGTCGAGACTGCGTGGCTCGCACTCGATGCACCGGCTGCGCGGCTGATTGCGAGCGGTCAAGAGCGAGTCCTGCTGCTCGAAG
>DATBNQ010000141.1:0-36481 GCA_036554185.1 Gemmatimonadaceae bacterium
ATGACTTCATCAACCGGGATGGCGAATTCGATTCCCGCGAGCGCCATCTCGATCGCCGCGAGCGCTATGGCGGAGCCTGTTGCGTTGCGAAAAACGCACGGCAGTTCGACAAGTCCGCCGAGCGGATCGCACACGAGCCCGAGCGTACTCTGCATCGCCAGCGCAGTGGCGTGTCCCGCCTGAGTTGGCGAGCCGCCAAGCATTTCCGTTGCAGCGCCTGCGGCCATCGCCGCGGCGGATCCCGTCTCCGCCTGACAGCCACCCTCAGCGCCGGACAGGGATGCACGCTCGGCTATCACTGCCCCGATGAGACCGGCCGTCGCAAGCGCATCAACGAGACGCTCGTCGGAAATTCCGCGTGCCGCCGCAAGTCCGGTGAGCACCGCGGGCAGGACACCAGCGCCGCCAGCGGTGGGGGCAGCGACGATCACGCCCATCGATGCGTTCACTTCCTGAACCGCAAGCGCACGAATGAGAATGTCATGAAACGGCGTCGCGGACAGCGGGCCCGCAGTACTGCCTAGCAGTTTCGCTGCATCACCGCCGACGAGTCCGGAATTGGATCGCATGTCCCCGGTCATTCCCGCTTCGACCGCACCCCGCATGACCGCGAGAGCGCGCGCAAGCGATCCACGAATGCTTGCTACGGATCGTCCCTGGTCCTGTGATTCGAGATCCAGCGCGACCGTTGACAGGCTTGCGCCTCGTGCCTCCGCATCACTTATCGCCTCTGCGAGTGCCTTGTACATTCGGTCGCCTCAGCCGCCGCTGACCTTGTCGAGTCGCATGGCCCAGCGAACCCAGGCGAGTGCCCGAATTTCATCGCGAACTTCCTCGCCCGGATTGTCATCGCACTCGATGACGATGAACGCGTCACCTCCGCGCTGCTTCCGCGTGAGCTTGAGCGTGGCGATGTTGATGTCGTGATTCGACAGTATGTGCGTGACTCGCGCGATGGATCCTTTCACGTCGGCCGCGAGAATCACGATGCTGAAGTAGTTGCCGCTTATGTCGACGGGATATCCGTCGATCTCGGTGACCAGAACACGCCCGGCACCGAGCGACGAGCCCACCATAACCGCGCGGCGAGGTCCGAGGGCGAGAGTGATGCGTACGGTGTTCGGATGTGATTCATCGCTGATCGTCGTCTTCTCGAAACGGTACTCCAGACCTTCGCCATCGGCAATTTCCAGCGCTGTCCGGATGCGTTCGTCATCGGGACGAAAGCCGAGCAGTCCGGCGACGAGCGCCTTGTCCGTGCCATGCCCCTCACCCGTTCTCGCAAATGATCCGTGCAGTTCGAGCAGCGCCGTCTGTGGCGTTCCGCCAACCAGGCCGCGCGCGAGCAGGCCAAGTCTGCAGGCACCAGCCGTATGCGACGACGAGGGCCCGACCATCACGGGACCGATGATATCGAGAAGCGAGACCATCAGCTCGCCCTGCGCTTGAATGTTGCCGGCAGCATGTGGCGAAGATACTGCCCCGTATGCGAAGCTGCCACGCGCGCAACCTGCTCGGGCGTACCGCTGGCGACGATGGCACCTCCCTTGAGGCCACCCTCCGGGCCAAGATCGATGATGTAATCGGCAGTCTTGATCACGTCGAGATTGTGCTCGATGACCAGTACCGTGTTTCCCCGGTCCACCAGAGTGTGCAGCACCTTGAGCAACATGCGAACATCTTCGAAATGCAGCCCAGTCGTCGGCTCGTCCAGGATGTAAAACGTCCGACCGGTATCGCGCTTCGACAGCTCAGACGCAAGCTTCACCCGCTGCGCTTCACCGCCCGAAAGCGTCGTAGCACTCTGACCCAGATGGATGTACCCGAGTCCTACCTCGTTCAGCGTTGTGAGCTTGTTGAAGATTCGCGGCTGATTCGAGAACACTTCGGTCGCGTCCTCGACAGTCAGCTCAAGAACGTCAGCGATGCTGAGTCCGCGGAATCGCACCTCGAGCGTCTCGCGATTGTACCGTTTTCCCTTGCACACGTCGCACGGCACGTACACATCCGGGAGGAAGTGCATCTCGATCTTGACCAGACCGTCTCCCTCACACGCTTCACAGCGTCCGCCCTTGACGTTGAATGAAAACCGCCCCGGTCCGTAACCGCGAATCTTCGACTCGGGCAACTCCGCGAACAGCTCACGCACAGGTGTGAACAGCCCGACGTACGTCGCCGGGTTTGACCGCGGCGTGCGTCCGATCGGACTCTGATCGATATCGATCACCTTGTCGATGTGCTCGAGTCCCGTGATTCGCTTGTGCTTTCCAGGAATTACGCGTGCGCGATAGAAGTGACGCGCGAGCGAACTGTGAAGAATGTCTTCGACGAGAGTCGATTTCCCCGATCCGGACACGCCCGTCACCGCGACGAAGTTTCCGAGCGGGATATCCGCCGTGACGTCGCGCAGATTGTGCTCTGTAGCACCTTCGATCCGCAGTACGCGATCCGGGTCCTGCGGGCGGCGCCGTTCAGGGATGGCAATGACCGACTCGCCACGGAGATAACGACCAGTCACCGAGGCTGGATTGTTCGTCACTTCCTCGACAGTCCCCTCAGCGATCACGAATCCGCCGTGCTTTCCGGCGCCCGGACCGAGATCGATCAGATGGTCCGCGGCACGCATCGTCTCCTCGTCGTGCTCGACGACGATGACCGTGTTGCCGAGGTCGCGCAATTGCCGAAGGGTCGCGAGCAGGCGAGCATTATCACGCTGATGCAAACCAATCGACGGCTCATCCAGAATGTAGAGTACGCCAACGAGGCGCGATCCGATCTGCGTTGCAAGCCGAATGCGCTGCGCCTCTCCGCCCGACAACGACTCGGCGGCGCGACCAAGCGTGAGATAGTCGAGCCCGACGTCTACCAGGAATCTCAATCTCTCGCGAACTTCCTTGAGAATGGGTCCGGCGATGTCGGCATCCAGACCCGGCTGAGCCTTCGAGCGAATCTTGATCCCGCCAAAGAACTTTACCGATTCGCCAACCGACAATTCCACGACGTCACCGATGTTCATGCCCGCGATCGTGACTGCAAGCGACTCGGGCTTGAGTCGCTGACCGCCGCACGCAGTGCACGGAAGCGCGGTCATGAATTCCTCGAGGTCCAGGCGCACCGAATCGGATTCGGTCTCGTCGTAGCGGCGCTGCACGTTCGAGATGATTCCTTCCCATTTGAGATCGACCGAGCGGGGACCACCGCGGCGACCGCCCGAACCGTACAGCAGGGCGTCACGCGTCTTCTGCGGCAGCTCGCCCCATGGCGTGTCGATGTTGAACTTGAGCTCGCGAGCAAGTCCGGGCAGGATTGTCCGGCGCAGGTAACCATCCGGCTCGCCCCAAGGAAGAATCACACCTTCGGGAATGGTCAGACTCCCGTCGCCGAGAATCAGGTCCTCGCTTACTTCTCTGCGCGTACCGAGTCCGCCGCATTTGGTACACGCACCGAAGGGCGAGTTGAACGAAAACTGGCGCGGCTCCAATTCCGCGAGCGACGTTCCGCAGTCGGGGCAACCGTACCGCTCCGAAAACAGATGCGATGACTTGTCGTCGTGGCGCGTGATCTCGACGAGCCCATCCGACAGCTTGAGAGCGGTCTCTACTGAATCGGCGAGGCGTCCGCGATCATCACGATTCACCACGACACGATCGACGACGACCGAGATGCTGTGATTGATCTTCTTGTTGAGCTTTGGAGGGGAGGCTAGCTCGATCAGTTCCCCATCAACGACGGCGCGCACGAATCCCTGCCGACGCGCGTTTTCGAACAGTTCGCGAAACTCACCCTTCCGCTCGCGCACGAGCGGCGCAAGGATTTCGATGCGCGTGCCTCCGGGCCACTGAAGTATCGTGTCCGCGATCTGTGCGGCGCTCTGTCGCTCTACCGGCCGTCCGCAGGTCGGACAGTGGGGCGTTCCGGCGCGTGCATACAGCAGACGCAGATAGTCGTAGATCTCCGTCACCGTACCGACGGTTGACCGGGGATTGTGGCCAGCTGTCTTCTGCTGGATCGAGATCGCGGGCGAGAGCCCCTCGATCGAGTCCACGTCCGGCTTCTCCATCAGGCCAAGGAACTGCCGTGCGTATGCCGATAATGACTCTACGTAGCGGCGTTGCCCCTCAGCGTAGATGGTGTCGAATGCAAGGGATGACTTCCCCGAACCTGACAGGCCCGTGATGACGGTGAGCTTGTCGCGGGGGATGGTAACGTTGACGTCGCGGAGGTTGTGCTCCCGAGCGCCTCGGACGATGAGTGCCTCTTCTGCCATAGCCCTCTAAACCTAACGGACTTACGGTGTAAATTCGGGTATGCCACACTCAGACGCAGTTGTAGTCCTGACCACGGTCGGTACGGAGGACGATGCGGCCACCCTGGTGCGCGCGCTTCTCGAGCGTCGCCTGGTTGCCTGCGGGACCATGATCCCCAGGGCCAGGTCGATCTATCGCTGGGATAACAAGATCTCCGACGAGACCGAAGTGGTGCTGATGCTCAAGACTCGGTCCGCGTGCCTCGACGCGCTCCAGCAGAGCTTTGAGACGCTGCATCCGTACAAGCTGCCGGAACTGCTTGTTCTTCCGGTTGCGGCCGGTCTTCCCAAATACCTTAGCTGGATAGCGGACGAGACCGGGCTGGCCATCGCGTGATGGTCAGACTGGACCGCCGAGCTCTGGCCGCTGCGGTTCTCGTCTGCTGGGCGGCCGGCCTGGTCGCCCTGGCTCGCCGGCGCCAGAATCTGACGGACGTCGAGCTTCTTGCCCGTGGTGCGCTCAGGATCGACCCCGCTACCTATTATTACGCCCTGGCTAGAAATGGGGCGGTGATCGGCGAGGCGACATCTGCCATCGATACCAGCTCCGCCGGTTTCAGGTCGCAGGACCTGGTTCGGCTTGCCCCCGACAGCGGAGATGCCGACCATGTGATCACCGCGACGTCGACAGCCTATTTGAATCGCTCGTTTACCCTGGACAGTTTCGCGATAGACGTCGGCGGGACCGGTACTCCTCTGCGATTTCGCGGGATCGCCGCAGCGCGGTCGAAAGTGCTGCTTCCATCCCTCGCACCGATCGCACTCATCCTGTCGCACCATCCAACTGTCGGAAGAAGCGTCGACCAGTGGATCTACAACCCCGTGGCACGTCGAGTCGAGCGCGTGACGCTAGCCATCGCGGCGGAGTCCTTATTTCGCGTCGTTGATAGTGCGGCATTTGACACGACGCTGCACGCCTGGACTGCTGCGCACGCGGACACAGTGCGTTCGTGGAAGATCACGACGCCGTCGCGTGGGATTTCGGCGTGGGTGGACTCTCACGGACGGATCGTCGCCGCTTCCGAGCCTGGTGGAGTGTCGATGATACGCACCGCATACGAAATCGCCCTGCTCAACCCGAAGCTACTCGCTAAGTGATCAAGCTCGAAGGTCTTACGAAGCGTTATGGCGCCTTCCCCGCGGTCGCCGGGATAAATCTTACCGTTGACCGCGGCGAGCTGTTCGGACTGCTGGGCCCGAATGGCGCCGGCAAGACGACCACGTTGCGCATGCTTGCCGGCATCCTCCAGCCGACGGCCGGAACGATCACCATCGACGGTATCAACCTCGCGGAAAATCCGGTCGAGGCGAAGTCGAAGCTCGGCTTTATCCCCGACCGCCCGTTCATTTACGAGAAACTCACCGGCACCGAGTTTCTGCGGTTTGTCGCCGGCCTTTATGGCCAGGGGGGCAAAGACATCGACCGACGCGGAGAGGAGTTGCTTGCGCTCTTTGACTTACTCGACTGGAAAGACAGCCTGGTTGAGAACTACAGTCACGGCATGCGCCAGAAGTTGATAATCGCGAGCGCATTTGTACACAGACCGGAGGTCATCATCGTGGATGAGCCGATGGTCGGTCTCGATCCGAAGGCTGCACACCTTCTCAAGGATCTGTTCCGTGGGTACGTCGACCGCGGCAATACGATCGTCATGTCGACGCACACACTCGAAGTTGCCGAGACGCTCTGCGATCGAGTGGCGATCGTCCAGCACGGAAAGATCGTGGCGATGGGCACCGTAGCCGACCTGCGGTCGAGCACGGACCAGAACAGCACACTCGAAGAAATCTTCCTGCGCTTGACAGGCGAAAAGGCCGCACGAACGACCCTCGAAGTGCTCTCGGTTTAGCGCGCGAATGCTTACCGCGGAACTGTTGCACGTACTCTCACCCAAGGTGCGATCGCTTCGAGCGGTCGCAAGACGCGGCACAGCCGGACGCGGTCTTCGCGTCGTCCTTCTATCCATCGTCGGAGGCCTTTTCTGGCTTTTCGTCTTCGGCGTGACCCTCCGCCTGTTGACGTACTTCAAGAACGTTCCGGAGATCGGGACGCTTCTCGCGGCCAAGCTTCTTGGCCTCGTTCTCGTCAGCTTTCTCGGACTGCTTCTCCTCTCGAATGTGATCACCGCGCTTTCCACCTTCTTCCTCGCGCGAGATCTCGATCTACTTGTCGGGACGCCAGTCGACTGGCTCGCGGTGTACGGCGCGAAACTCACCGAGACCATGGTGAACTCCAGCTGGATGGTCGTTCTCATGGCCATTCCGATCTTCACTGCATACGGAATCGCCTATGACGGAGGCTGGTGGTATCCCCTCGTCGCGTTGGCCGCAGTAGTTCCGTTTCTCGTGATTCCCGCCGCGCTCGGCGCCGTGTTGACGCTGCTGCTAGTGAACGTATTTCCCGCACGACGAACGCGCGAGTTGTTGAGTGTCATCACAATCCTCGCTGCTGCTGGGGTGATACTCGCGTTCAGACTAGTGCGGCCTGAGCGCCTTGCGCGACCGGAAGGTTTCCGCTCGCTGGTCGATTTCCTGGCCGTGCTACGCACGCCGGCATCTGTCTGGCTTCCGAGTGATTGGGTACAGACGGGAGTGCTCGGGTGGCTCCGGTACCAGCCAGATGCGCTCCCCTTCTATTTGCTGTGGTCTACGGCAGCTGCGTTTGTGGCCATCGGCGCGATTCTTCACTGGATGATGTATTCGTCGGGCTACAGCAAGTCGCAGGAAGGAGCCGGCCGTGCCGCCGTCAGTGAAACGCGAACGGCAAATGCGATTCTCCAGCTATTTCCCGCAACGCGGCGCGAACTCGTGCTGAAGGAAATACGCACGTTCCTTCGCGACACCACACAGTGGTCGCAGTTGATACTCGTGGTAGTACTCGTCGTGGTTTACGTGTTCGACATCAGGTACCTCCCGCTTCGGGGCCAGGGAATCACGTTCTTTCTGGTGAACGTCATTCCATTTCTGAATCTCGTACTCGCTGGCTTCGTACTGGCATCGATTGCCGTACGATTCGTCTTCCCTTCGGTGAGTCTTGAAGGGCGCACCTGGTGGCTGCTCAAGGCGAGCCCGCTCTCCATGCGCGACCTGCTCTGGGCGAAGTTCTGGGTGGGTACCGTGCCACTCCTTGCCCTGGCGCTCGCGATTGTTTTCACCACCGATGTTCTGCTTCAGGTGAGTGAGTTCATGACCGCCGTGTCGATCGGCACGATCACACTTCTCACCTTCGCGATATCCGGACTGGCGATCGGAGCAGGAACGATCTTCCCGCAGTTCGAGACCGAGAACGCGGCGCAGATTCCGACGTCGTTCGGAGGGCTGATCTTCATGATGACGGCGATTTCATTGATCGCCATTGTCGTCGTGCTCGAGGCTCGGCCCGTGTACAGTTATCTCAGCGCAACCGCATTCGGAACGCCGATCGACACGCGTGGAATGATTTATGGATTCGCGGCGACAGCGGTGTTGTGCGTGGCCGCGACGCTGCTGCCGATACGGATTGCCGAGCGCAGGCTCATCGCGCTGGAGCGCTAGGCGACGCGCGTGTCAGCGCCCTGAAAAGGGGTGGCAGTGACGCGATGGCCCACACCACCTCGAGAATGATGAATCCCGCGCGGCGATCGTGGATTGCAACCCACGCGAGGAGCCCGGATCCCAGGAAATTGAGCGCGTTGAACCACGCCCCGTCGTTCCGCATCCGGCGCAGCTGCATGGAGACGAAGCCTGCCAGCAACAACGCAGCACCAATGAGCGATATGGTCTGATAGAGCACTATTCTTCACCTTTTGGGGAGAGCGGCGTCCGCAACGCGCGGGGCGCGAATGATGTCAGTCAGGCCGCGAGAGCTTGCCCGCACTCCGAGCAGTACACCGCGTCGCGTTCCGGCCGCGGGCCACATCGTGCACAGATCAAGTCGCTCCCATGATCGGTGGGCTCGCCATCGTCTCTCTCTCGCATCGCGGCGACCGCGGTCTGCGTGTATGCCGACTTCAATTCGGCATAGTCCTTGTCGGAGAGCTTGCCAGTGACGTGATCGAACTCGATCTCGCGGAGTGCGTCGACGGCGGTCGACACACCAACCTCGGGCGCGACTGCAGCGCGACGCGTCTGGATTCCAAGCGGCTCGCGAAACAACGGATACAGTACGAAACAGAGCGTCACTATTGCGAGGGCGGTGCCAACCAGCATCGCCATCATGCGTCGTCTCTCATTGCATCACGCAGCCGCGCGAGCTCCTCGGGCGTCGCATGAACATTGTCGTCTGGCAACTGGGCCTCGCTTGCTGGCCGGCTCCAGTGCTTGATCAGCGTGAACACCACGAGGGCACCGGTTCCCAGTGCAGCGAACGGCGCAAAGTAGCCAACCCAGTTGAATCCTTCCTTTGCCGGCGCCATGAGCACTCGTTCACCGTACGCATGCCTGAATGCGGCAATGATTTCCTGTGGTCCATAACCACCGCCGATCAGGCCCATCACATCGACGTGCATCGATGGCGAGACGGGGCAGGTGAAATCGGTGGTCCGGCACGTGTATACATCCAGGAGACAGGTACCGCACTGACACTTGAGATGATGCTCGAGATCGTCGCGCTGCGCGTCGGTAAGCTGTGCCACCGCGCCGGGTTTCGGCGGGAGTCGCACCGGGTGATACGCGTCCGGACTCATTGGTCCGTCCATCGTATTCGCTGAGCCCTGTGCGCCCGCAACCCGCGCAACAGCGAAGCTGCCGGCAATCGACAGAAGAAATTCTCTGCGTCCTATTGTCATACCTGCTCCAATGCGGGATCGGGGCGCAGTGTCGTTACATAGCCACCCTGTTTTCGCCGCCGCTCTGCCTGCGGCCACATCACGACAAGGCCGCCGATAGCCATGCACATCCCACCCAGCCAGACCCAGCGCACCAGCGGGTTGAACGTGATTCGTATCTCGCTGCGATCCTGACCGACCACGCCCGCGAGGGTCACGTACACGTCCTGGCTGAACGAGCCCTTGATCCCGACCGCCGTTGCAGGCTGGAACGTCGGCACGCGGTTGTTCGGATCCGAGCCCGAGAAATACTGTCGCTTCTCACTCGTGATGACGCCAACCGCCTTGCCATCACGCTTCGTCTCCAGCGCAACCGCCGTCACCTCGCGATTCAGAACGTCGAAGCGTGATACACCCTGGCTCGTGAACGCCCACGTGTGACCGAACGGATCCACCAGTGTCTTGGTTTCGCCGGCATTGATCGTGAGATCATTCTCGCTCTTGAATGCGAGGCCTGCGAACGCGCAGAATATGATGACCACGCCAGCATGGACTATGTAACCACCATAGCGCCGGCGGTTCCGCGCGACGAGGTGTACAAACGCCTTTGGCGTCGCCTCGCCATACATCGATCGGCGCGCGTTTATCCCCTTGTAGAATTCCTGCAGAATCGTCGCCGCGACGAATCCGGCGAAGGCGTACGCGATGATCGCGGACATGCTGCGCATTCCAGCGGCAAACAACAACGCCGGCGTGATAACGAGCGCAGCGGCGGGAAAGGTGAACTGCCGCCGGAGATTCGCGACCGAAGCTCTGCGCCACGCGATGAGCGGTCCAATTCCGGTCAGCAACAACAACAGCAGACCGAGAGGAACATTGACCGCGTTGAAGAACGGAGGCCCGACCGTGATCTTCGTGCCGCGTACGGCTTCGGTCAGGATTGGGAACAGAGTTCCCCACAGAACCGAGAATGCGATACCCACAAGTACAAGATTGTTGTACAGGAACGCCGCCTCCCGACTCACCATGCTCTCGAGCACTGCGTTGGCTTTCAGATCCTTGAGACGAGTCGTGACGAGATACGCGCTCACGACGATCGCGAAGACGAGGAAGCCGGCGAACCAGTTCCCGACCGGCGACTGTGCAAAGGAATGCACGCTCGATATCACACCGCTTCGCGTGATGAAGGTCCCGAATATCGAGAGCAGGAACGAACAGATGACGAGAACCACATTCCACTTGCGCAACATGCCGCGCTTTTCCTGCACCATCACAGAGTGCAGGAATGCCGTCGTCGTCAGCCACGGAAGCAGGCTGGCATTCTCTACAGGATCCCAGGCCCAGTACCCGCCCCACCCGAGTTCAACGTATGCCCACCACATGCCGAGGATGATTCCCGTCGTGTTGAAGAACCAGCTCACAAGGGCCCACCGGCGCACGGCGACCAGCCACTCCGCATCCAGGCGCCGTGTGATGAGAGCGCCGATCGCGAACGCAAACGGAATACTCGTCGCCACGTAGCCGAGGTACAGATTCGGCGGATGGATCGCCATCCCCGGGTTCTGCAACTGGGGATTCATCCCGCGGCCGTCCACCGGGAGCCAGTCGAGTCGCTCGTACGGATTGGACCCGAAGCACAGCGTGGCGAGAAAGAATATCGCGATCACCGCCAGTGCGCCGATCACATACGGCATCAGTTCGCGGTTCCGGCTCCGGCTCGTCAGTACGGCGACCGTCGAGAAGAAGGTTAGGATCAGCACCCAGAAGAGCATCGATCCCGCCTGGCCACCCCAGAAGGCGGTGAACAGATACGCCTTCGGCAGATTCGCGCTCGTGTACGAGGCGACGTACTTGAGAGAGAAGTCGTGCGTGAAGATCGCAGTCCATAACCCGATCGACGCAAGCACGACCATTGCAAATGTCGCATACGTGCCACGCTCAGCGCTTGCGACCAGATCCTGGCGCTTGAGCGAGCCACCCGCAAATGCGACGGTCGCAGTCCAGACCGCCATGAGGAGGGCGACCCACAGCGACAGCTCACCAACGAGAATCATTTAATAAGGATTCCCGCTTTCGCGAGAATGATCCGGGAGAGAGGAATTGCGCGCGGTCATTGCCGCGCTGACATCACGTCTGGACGCGCGCTGGACGATCCGGCGCGTTCTCATAGCGCGATGCGCATTTTGCGAGAAGCGTCGTAGCGTGAAAGACCTGGTCATGACCTAACCGTCCCTCCACTACGACGTCGACACTGTCCGTGAACGTGTCGGGTGTGATGCCGCGGTAAACGACGCCGTATGTATGCGTCCCGTCAGTGATCTTGAACGCGGTTTCCCGACCACCGGGCTGACGCACTATCGACCCCGATACAACGCGCGCCCCAACCTTGACGCCCGTGTTGTAGAACGTGGGATCAGACGAAACCTTTGTGGAAAGCTCCGTCGGCGTCAGGTAATACGTCGCCGTCTTGCTGATGGAATTGGCCATCAGATAGCCAGCAACACCTAGAATCAGTGCTCCGCCAGTGAGAAACTTCGTCGTCGCTTTCACAGCCTACAAATATAAGGTCTCCCCGAGGCGAATACGGAGAAGTGCGAGCGCGTCCGCGAGCAGATCGGCATGTCCGGCGCCATGGATCCAGCTACTTGCGCCCGATGGATGCGGCAATGCGATAACCGAGGCTTCGAAATCACCGATTTTCAGAACTCGCTCCTTTCCGATCACCCGTTCGAGCGGAACCTTCCCCAGAAAACGGTCGATCGCCAGCCGACCGACTGGAATGATCACGCGCGGCCGTATGAGCGCCAGCTCCGCATCCAGCCAGCGGCTGCAAAGTTTCTGCTCGGCCGGCGACGGCACACGATCGCCACGCCCACTGGCGCTCGCCCCCGGATAGCATCGCGTAATAGCGGCGATGTAGATCTGCTCCCGCGCCGCTTCCTCGGCGAGGCCAGCCGCTGACAGCCATTTGAACAGCGTCTTCCCGGCTCGACCGGCGAACGGACGCTGGTCGGTCTTCTCCACCTGGCCTGGAGCCTGACCCACCAGCATCACTCGCGGCGAGCGCGCCATCGAAACGATCGGAATCGCGCCAGCCACCCGCTCACCACATGCCCTGCATCGGCTTAGAGCAGCGCAGTGCAGCTTCAGATCCCGGTCGAGCGAAACTGCTGACATGCGCGCCGTGCACCTCTAATCAGATCCGGTGCGCCGTCGCTTGCGCCGCTCCGGGAAATGACTGTCCAGGAATTTGATGAGTGCGTGCTCTTCGACAGAGTGTACACCGCTCGCTCGCGGGACCGCAGCACCGCCGTCCGCACTGGACGGCAATTGTATTGTATCGCCTTCATCCAGGTAACGCTCGATTACCACCGGATGAACGTACGCCTTCCGACAAATGGTTGGCGTGTTCCCCAGCTCCGCCGCGACGAGCCTGATCGCCGTCGCGACGTTCCGCTTCGCTTCACGAACTGACTCGGCCGGCCCCACATCCGCCAGAACCGTCGCGGCACGAAGCGTCCCGCCCCAGGTTCGGAAATCCTTCGCGCTATATGGAAAATCGGCGAGATCCTGGAGATACTGGTTTACCTGCGCCGATTCGATGTTATGCCAGACTCCGTCAACATCCTGGTATCGGAACAGTCGAACGCCAGGCACTTTCAGCAGGACATTTACAAAACGGGCCAGGTCGCGACTCACGACGGTCTGACGATGCCGTATCGAGCGCTTGCCGATATAGTTGAAGACGATCAGCTCGCCGGTCACCTTGACGTGCGATTTTTTAAGCGTAGTGAGTCCGAACGTACCGTTCTCCTTTGCGTACCGATCGTTCCCGATCCGAAAGAATCCGTCGGCGAGAAATCGTACGATCGCGGCGCACACCTTCTCCCGCGACATCCCTTTCTTCCTGAAATCTGAATGCACCCGCCGTCGAATCGCGGGCAGATCGCGACCCATTTGGGCAACGCGATAGTACTTGCGCCGCTGTCCCCGTTTGATCGCATTCGGATGATATCTGTACTGTTTGCGCCCGCGCGCGTCGAAACCCCAGGCCTGAATCGCGGAACGCTCTCCCGCGGCGACGTGCACATCGGTCCAGGCCGGTGGGATCGCAAGCGCATCTATCTGCGTAGCGCGCCGGGCGGACACGTCCTTCCCTTGCGACGTCAAGTACGTGTAGTGGCCCGGCTTGCTACCGTGTCTCGATAGCCATGTTTGTCGCATGTACCGGGAGCCAAGCAAGAAGGCTGCCCGGCAAATCGGCACGACTGGCGGCGCTTATATTCCGCGCATGCCTTCCTACGACTTTCTTACCTTCGAGGTAGCCGATCGGATCGCCACGATCACCGTCAATCGGCCCGACAAACTCAACGCGCTCAATAGCGGTACAATCGCCGAGCTCGGCGCAGCGATCGACGAAGCCCGCGTGCGGCAGGATGTTGCCGGCGTAATACTCACCGGCGCCGGCCGAGCGTTCGTCGCCGGCGCTGACATCACCGAGTTGCAGAGTCAGACACCCTTCGTGGCGAAGGGGCGAGCGCGCGCAGGTCAGGAAATATTTCGGCGCTTCGAGATGTGCCCCAAACCAGTCATCGCTGCAGTCAACGGATTCGCTCTGGGCGGCGGATGTGAGCTCGCCATGGCCTGCCACGTCCGGATCGCCTCCGAACATGCGAAGTTCGGGCAGCCGGAGGTCAAGCTGGGAATCCTCCCCGGATACGGTGGCACACAACGGCTTCCGCGCCTCGTGGGCAAGGGACGCGCGCTACAACTCCTCATGACCGGCGAGATGATTGATGCCGAGGAAGCGCTGCGTATCGGGCTGGTCAATCGTGTCGTTCACGCGGCCGAGTTGCTCGGTGTCGCACAGCTGATGCTCAAGCAGATAATGCAGAACGCGCCGCTCGCAGTCGCGTTGTGCATAGAAGCCGTCGATCGCGGACTTGGAATGACGCTGGAAGAAGGATTGACGCTCGAAGCGAACCACTTCGGACTGCTTGCAGCCACCGACGACATGCAGCAGGGCATGTCGGCCTTCCTCGAGAAACGCGCGCCGAGCTTCAGCGGACGCTGAGACCAGCGCGCAATTGCGGAATGGCGCGACTCAAACATCTATCAGTTCGCGACTTTCGAAATATCGCGCGCGCGGACCTTACGTTTCCGTCCGACGGGGTCGTCCTGATCGGCGACAATGGCCACGGCAAGACGAATCTGCTGGAAGCCATCTACTACTTCCAGCTACTGAGATCGATGCGCGGGGCGCGCGACGCAGATCTTGTACGCTTTACGGCCGCGGCGTTCCACCTTCACGCGACGGTCGAGACGCCCGCGGAACACGAGCTGTCCGTTGGTTTTGGCCGCGGACGGAAGAAAGTTGTTGTCGATGGCGCGGAATCAAGACGGCTGAGCGCCGCCCTTGGTTCACTTCCCGCGATCGTCATATCGCCACGCGATGTCGCGTTGGTGAGCGGAGCGCCCACGGAACGGCGCCGCTTTCTCGATGTCGCCCTCGCTCTGACGTCTCCGCGCTATCTCAACGCGTTGCAGAAGTATCGTGGTGCACTTGCACGGCGGAATGCCGCGCTTCGCGGCGTCGCTCGCGGCGTCCAGACCGATGACAGTGTAGCGGCGTGGGAACCGGAGCTCGCTGCAAGCGGTGCGGTGCTCCTCAGCGAGCGCGTTGCCTGGATGGATCATCATGAAGCGGAATTCGCGCGCCTGACGGCGGCAATCGGAGAGCCGGAACCGATGACGATGCGGTACGTCACTTCGATTGCGAATCCGCGCGACGCGGCGACTGAGCTCAGCGACACACTCGCTCGCAAGCGGCCGCTGGATATTCGGCGAGGTCTCACGCATGCCGGACCACACCGGGACGACGTCGCCCTGCAGATCGGCGGTCATGATCTTCGCACGTTCGGCTCCGGCGGCCAGCAGCGCACCGCGGCGATCACTCTTCGCCTGCTGGAAGCGGCAACCCTGAAGGCGCAAACCGGCAGCGATCCGGTCTTGTTGCTGGACGATCCGTTCGCCGAGCTGGACACGCGCCGCAGTGCGCACATCCTTGCGCTTCTTCACGAGACCGTGACCGGTCAGACCATCCTCACGGTCCCTCGCGCAGGCGACATACCATCGGACATGAGTCGTCTCGAGCGATGGAGCATCAGGGATGGGATCATCGCTGGAAACTCGGCAAACTCGGCAATCTCGGCAAACGACTGAAATGTCACCCGGAAAGCGCGGCCCCGAAAAGATTTCTGACGCGCTCAGCTCCTATCTGAAGGCGGCTGGCCTCGACGTGCGCATGGTGCAGGCGGCGGTAGTTCCGGAATGGGCCGAACTCGTTGGCCACGACATCGCCGCGGTCACGGAGCCACTGTTCGTGACCCCGGACGGATCCCTCTTTGTTGCGGTGAAGACGAACGCCTGGATGACCGAATTGCAACTCATGGAGCCGCAGCTTGTAGCTGCGTTGAACGTCGATCCGGACCGTCCCCGTGTCCGAAAACTTCGATTCCAGCTTCAGCGCCCGGACTGAGCGTTCCAAGTCGTTGTAGCACAATACTTTACACCGTACCGGCCGGGTTGCGAACGGGGCCCCCTTGCGTTATCTTACAGAGTCTGTGGGACCGTTTGATTCGGGTTTCATTCGGTATCCGTCTCACGCCAATTTGGTCGCGTAAATGGCCGTCAAGGAAAAGATCGAACGCTCCGCTCCTCAATACGATGCGGAGAACATTCAGGTGCTCAAGGGACTGGAGGCTGTGCGCAAACGTCCCGGCATGTACATCGGATCAACATCGGGAACGGGTCTGCATCACCTGGTCTACGAAGTCGTTGACAACTCGATTGACGAGGCACTCGCTGGCTTCGCGACCGAAATCTCGGTAACGATCCACAAGGATGACTCGATCACGGTGATCGACGACGGTCGAGGAATTCCCGTCGACATCCACCCGACAGAAGGGATCCCGGGACTCGAACTCGCGCTGACCGTTCTGCACGCGGGCGGAAAATTCGACAAGAACAGTTACAAGGTTTCCGGCGGCCTGCACGGCGTCGGCGTTTCCGTCGTAAACGCTCTGTCGTCGCAGCTCAAGGTCTGGGTGCGCCGTGACGGCAAGATCCACTACATGGATTTCAATCGCGGCACGACGGTCACCAAGCTCAAGGTTGTCGGCACCGTCGCAAAGAACGATACCGGCACCAGGACCTGGTTCAAGCCTGACGATCTGATCTTCACCGATCTGAGCTACAAATACGACACGCTCGCCAATCGCATGCGGGAGCTCGCCTATCTCAACAAGGGCGTGAGCATAACTCTCACCGACGAGCGCGATGGCCAGGAGAAGTCGGAAACGTTCCTCGCGCGCGGTGGCCTGCAGGAGATGGTGCAGTACCTCAACGCCCGCACGAAGCCGCTGCATCCCGAAGTCATCTACATCGACACGACACACGATGACATCGGCATCGAGATCGCCTTCCAGTACAACGACGGCTACAATGAGAACGTCTTCTCGTTCGTCAACAACATCAATACGCACGAAGGCGGAACACACCTCACCGGCTTCAAGTCCGGCCTTACACGCGTAATCAATCAATACCTCGGCCGCAGCACCTTCAACAAGAAGGACAAGGAATCAACGCTCTCGGGTGACGACGTTCGCGAGGGATTGACCGCCGTGCTCTCGGTCAAGGTCCATGAGCCACAGTTCGAGGGACAGACCAAGACCAAGCTCGGCAACTCCGAAGTTGAAGGGGCTGTCAAGTCAGTGATGAACGAGCTGCTCAATCGCTATCTGGACGAGCATCCCAAGGTCGCCAACATAGTGATCGAAAAGGCACTGTCCGCATCACGGGCGCGCGAGGCCGCGCGCAAGGCTCGCGATCTGACTCGCAAGAAAAGCGCGCTGGATGTCGGCAACCTGCCCGGCAAGCTTGCCGACTGTTCGCTCAGTGATCCCGTTCTCTGCGAGCTGTATCTGGTTGAGGGCGATTCGGCCGGTGGCTCCGCCAAGATGGGACGCAACCGCAACTTCCAGGCGATCCTCCCACTTCGTGGCAAGATCATCAACGTCGAAAAGGCTCGCATCGACAAGGTGCTTTCGAATGAGGAAATTCGCACGATCATAACAGCGATCGGCGCTGGTATCCGCGACGACTTCACGCTCGAGTCGACTCGCTACCACAAGATCATTCTGATGGTTGACGCCGACGTCGACGGCGCACACATCCGAACGTTGCTTCTCACGTTCCTGTTCCGCCAGATGCCGGAACTGATCGAGGCAGGATACATCTACCTCGCGCAGCCGCCGCTCTACCGCGTCGCCAAGGGCAAGGAAGAGTATTACGCGTACGACGAGAAGGAGCGCGACGACCTAATCAATCGCATGGGCGGCAACGACGGCAAGACGTCGGTCAACATCCAGCGTTACAAGGGACTCGGCGAAATGAATCCCGATCAGCTCTGGAAGACGACCATGGACCCGAATACCCGCACCTTGCTGAAAGTGAACATGGAAGACGCACTGCTTGCCGATCACATATTCTCGACCCTGATGGGCGACGACGTCGAACCACGACGACTGTTCATCGAAGCCAATGCGAAATTCGTGAGCAATCTCGACGTGTAGGAACTGCCGGCGCCGGTCGGACGTCGTCGTTCCGCTGAAATCGGGGTCGACGAGTGACTGACTAGTGGTGAGTTGGAAGGGCGCTGCCGAAATGGCGGCGCCCTTTTTTCGTATCAGTCATCGGTTAGGCTGACCGTCGGCATTGTCCCTGTGTCCGTGGACCCGACGACAAGGATCGTTGCCATTTACCTACTTGACAACAATCGTTGCCATCATCTACTTTGTATATGATCGTTGTCTTTTTCGGAGGAAGGATGCTGATTCGCACGGCACACGAGGTGGGACTGCTGGTCCGCGACCGTCGCAAAGCGGTGCGCCTTACCCAGAGCCAGCTCGCGGAACGCGTCGGGGCCAGCCGTCAGTGGGTTCGACTTCTTGAGTCTGGCAAACCGCGGCTCGAGGTTGGCCTCACCCTGCGGGCTCTCTCCGCCCTCGGGATCTCGCTCGATGCATCATTCTCCGAGTCCGAGGAGACGCCGCGTGTCTAACGGAATCAGAAGCACCGGAACCCAGGCTACCAGCCGTCAGGCGCCCCCCTCGACGCTCGTGGTACTGCTGCAAGGACGCGTCGCGGGCGTAATCCGCCGAGGTTCGACTGGGGGGTCCCACGTCTTGACGTATGAGGCATCGTGGCGCACCGCGCCGGACGCTTTCCCGCTGTCGCTCTCGCTGCCGCTCGCCAGCCAGGTACACGCGGGGCCGGCGGTCACATACTATCTGCGCGGTCTTCTCCCGGATAGCGAAGCACGGCTCAATGCGGTGGCGCATCAGTTCGGAGTGCCGGCCGACGATCCATTCGCGCTGTTGGCGCATGTGGGGGAGGACTGTCCTGGCGCTGTGCAGTTTGCCAGACCGGACCGCGTGCCGGTACTCGAGAATGGCGGCGCCGGCCACGTCGAATGGCTCACCGACGCGGAGGTGGCGGGAGTCCTGCGCGAACTCAGTGCAGAAAATACCGCAGGGCCTCCGGCTTCCCTCGCGGGTCAGTTCAGTCTGCCGGGCGCCCTCGCCAAGGTCGCCCTCACCTGGGATCCCATCCGCAGTCGCTGGGGCCGCCCGTCGGGCCGCGCGGCAACCACGCATATCATCAAGCCGCCACTCAGTGGCATCTTGCACCACACGGAGAACGAGCACCTGTGCCTGGAGCTGGCCCAAGCGGTCGGCTGCATCGCTGCAAAGTCTTCGATCCTCCGGATCGAAGACCAGACAGCCATAGTCGTGGAACGATACGATCGCGAGCGGATCGGTGGCATCATCCATCGGCTGCACCAGGAAGACATCTCTCAGGCGCTCGGGGTAAATCCGCGCCTCAAGTACCGCGCGGAGGGGGCGCCAGGGATTTCGGATATCGTGACCCTGCTGCGCGAGCAGACCTCCCACGGATTGGAGGACATTTACCGGTTTCTGCGTGCGGTCGCACTGAATTGGGCGATCGGAGGCACGGATGCTCACCCGCGCAATTACTCGTTGCTCATCGCACCACGTGGCAATGTGACGCTGGCCCCGCTGTACGACCTCGCGAGCGCACTGCTACTGCGAACGCGCACGAACGAGGCGGAGCTGCCGGTCGCAATGTCCGTCGGCGGCGGGACCACGCTCGGTGACATTACAGGCGCGACGTGGGCGGCACAGGCATCGGAGATCCGTGTCGATCCCGAACGTCTGCTCACTGACATTGCGTCGCTGCTCGATCGGATGGTGGATGCTGCGCCCGCGATAGCATCTCTCGCGGTGTCGGAGGGCATTGACGAAGCGTTCGCAACCCGTTTCGGCGCTCGCATACGCGCGAGAGCCGCAGCCTGCGCCACGTCGGTCGGATCACGCCTGCGCGCATAAATCGGCGCGCATAGAATCGCCCCCACACGCGCATCCTCGATCACTCCTGCGCTTCACGCTCACCATATACTCGGCGCGTAGAACTCACCCTACCCGCCGCCGATGCGGCAGGAGTTTCAAAATGCAGCCTCTGATTCGCCGAACCTGCTTTGCCACGCAGCTGTTTCTCGTCACGATGATGGCAGTCCCCGCACACGCGCAGGCAACTGCGTCAGGATCGATGGCCGTCAACGCAATGGTCGTGTGCCCACTCGCGCTCGTCGTCTCGCGCTCGCTCGACTTCGGCCGCTTGTTGACGTCTACGTCAAAGACGATCGCGCCAACGGCAACAACAAGTGGCCAGTTCAAACTGATCGGCCAGGGCGGCTCGGCCGTGACCGTAACCCTGTCGATGCCATCGCAGCTGAATCCAGCGACTGGTACCAATCTGCCGATCACGGGATGGACTTACGTGGTGAGCAACAGCCCTGCGCTCGGCGGAACACCGGTGTCGTTCAATTCCGGGACAAGCGATCCGATCGCGGTTTCGTTCGAGACGTTCAACGGCAGTACCAATATCTACTTTGGAATCGGTGCCACTGTGACCGCATCCGCAGGCCAGTCGACGTCTGCATACACGGGCACGGGTCAGATCACCGCGGCCTACGCAGACCTGTGAGGTTGCGTCTCGTCGGCGTCCGCGCAGCAAGGACGGGTGTGGCATGGTGTGCGCTCGGCCGCATCGCCGGCGCGCAGGTCGCCGGAATCGGAGTCGATCCGCACATGGTGGTACTCACGCCCTCGCGCCCAGCGGGCGCTATCACAGTGCTGAACCCGCACGCCACGCGTGCGGAGTTCAGCGTGGACCTCCGATTCGGATTCGCAACCACGGATTCCGCGGGGCGCCTGCGCGTCGAACTTCATGACGGACCAGACAGCGCAAGCGCGGCCGACTGGATCCTTCCATACCCGCGCCGCTTTACGCTCCGCCCTGGCGGAACACGAACCGTCCGGCTTCTGGCGCGACCGCCTGCTCAACTGTCCGATGGAGAATACTGGGCCCGAATTACGGTCCACGCCCGCGACGATGCGCCGCCCGCCTTTGTCGACACGTCCGACGCGACATCCGCACGCGTGCGCATTGCGATGGAAACGGCGACCGTACTCCCGATATTCTTTCGGAAAGGTTCCGTCTCCACGGGAGTTACGATCGGTGATGTCGACGCCGTCGCGCGCCGCGAAGCCATCGATGTGAGTGCAACTCTGACGCGCAGTGGCAACGGCGCATTCATCGGCGTCGCGCACGTGAGCGTCCGCGACTCCGATGGAAAAACGATCGTCAGTACGGATCGCCAGCTTGCAGTCTATCGCTCGATGCGCCCCCGATGGACCATCGCTCTCCCACCAGACGCATGCTCGGAGACGTGCTCAGTCGCGATTCGCCTCTCGACCGAGCGCCACGATGTTCCGCGGAATCTGCTGCTTGAGGGCGCGCCGGCCGATGCAGAAGTTGCGACCCGACGTGAGATCAACCCGTGACAACCGGCGCTAGAGGCGTTGCACGGAGTCGGAAGTTATGCGGTGCGATACGAGCGGAAGCACGTCCACGATGGAATCCCCGATTCCGATTGCTTCATCGAGCACGCTCCGGCCAATCGCGACTCCCGCTTCGTCCGCGGCGTGAATGATCGCGATCGGCTCACCGACTTTCACCGGGGAGTTCGGCTTCACGCGAATGTCGAACCCAACGGTGGGGTCGATCACGTCGCGCATCGTGCGCCTGCCACCCCCCAGTGCAACCACGCCGTGCCCGATTGCACGCGGTGTCACGTGCTGCACTATACCGTCGCGGGTCGCACGGTACTCGACCTGCACCGGTGCCTGAGGTAATACGGAAACGTCGTCCATGACACGCGGATCGCCGCCCTGCGCGGTGATGATCGCGCGAAAACGATCGGCCGCACGTCCGCTTTGAATTGCATCGCGCATGCGCTCGTGCGCCTCCTCGTAAGTCGCCACGGCTCCGGCGAGTACAAGCATTTCGGCACCCAGCGCGTAGGTGACGGTCGCAAGATCGGCCGGGGGGCTGCCGTGCAGGAACTCGATCGATTCCCTGACTTCAAGTGCGTTGCCGCAAGTGTTTCCCAGTGGCCGATCCATCGCCGTCACCAACGCCACGACCTGGCACCCGCGGTCCGCCCCGAGTTCGATCATGGTCTTGGCAAGATCAATTTCGCGATCGAGCTCCGGAAGAAAAGCGCCGCTTCCACTCTTTATATCCAGAACGAGCCCTGTCAGCCCCTCGGCGAGTTTCTTGCTCATTATGCTCGCAGAAATGAGCGGAATCGCCTCTACAGTTCCGGTCGCATCTCGAAGCGCGTACAGCTTCTTGTCAGCAGGCGCGATCTCGCCGGTCTGTCCGATGAGTGCGCATCCAATGCGGGTGAGTTGCTCGATTGCTGCGGTGAGTGACAGATCGGTGCGAAAGCCGGGAATCGATTCGAGCTTGTCGAGCGTGCCACCCGTATGCCCGAGTCCGCGCCCCGACATCATCGGAACGGCAACGCCGAGTTCAGCGATGAGCGGCGCAAGGACGAGCGACACCTTGTCGCCGACCCCGCCAGTCGAGTGCTTGTCCAACCGTGCAACTTCCAGCGTGGAGAGATCCAGCGTTGACCCACTGCTCAACATTGCGTCGGTCAGCGCGTTAGTTTCCTCACGCGTCATCCCACGAAAGAAGACGGCCATGAGCAATGCAGAAAGTTGGTAGTCTGGGACCTCCCCGGACGAATAGGCGTGAATCAGGTCTCGCCATTCGCGGGCGGTCAGACTTCCACCATCGCGTTTTCGTTCGATGAGCCGCGGAACGATCATTGGGGTATTTGGAGAAACGTTCACGTTCTTGGAGATTCCCGCCATGATTCGAAAGATCGCGATCGCAGGCGTCACGGCAATCGTATTTGCGATCCCCGTGCTGCCGGCCAGTGCACAGTCGGCAGCGGATTGGATATCAAAAGGTGATGCAGCGTACACCGAGCGCAATGCCCCCGAAGCAATTGCCGCGTACGAGAAGGCGATTGCCGTCGACCCGAACAATTACGAGGCATTGTGGCGCGATGCTCGTTCGCAGGTCGACCTCGCGTCCGCCGAGCCGGACGCCGGCAAGCGTAGCGGGATGTACAAGAGCGCACAGGATCACGCCGCGCACGCAGTCGAAGTTAATCCGGGCGGCGCCGACGGACATTTCGTCTTCGCAGAGGCGCTGGGCCGCATGGCGTTGACACTCGGGGCGCGGGACAAGGTCAAGTACGCAGGCAGGGTGCGCGACCAGGCGCTAGCCTGCCTGAAGATCGAGCCTGCCCATGCGGGCTGCCTCCACGTCATGGGTGTCTGGAATGCCGAAGTCATGCGGCTGAGCGGGTTTACCCGCATGATCGCGCGGAATTTTCTTGGCGGCGATGTCTTTTCCCAGGCCAGCTGGGCAAACGCGCGCCGCTACCTCGAGGAATCCGTAACCAATGATCCACGCCGAATCGTGCACCGCCTGGATCTCGCGAAGGTTTACCGTGACATGGGGCTTGACGCGGCTGCGAAGACCGAGTTCGAGGCCGTGGTGTCTGGACAGTTGATCGACTACAACGACCCGGCCTACAAGGCCGAGGCCGCAGCCGCGCTCAAGAAGCTGTAGTCTGGTAGCCCGCCACCCGGCAGAAGAGGCTGCCGGGTCCTAAAGCGTGTCTGCGGTGCCGGAACCTCGAAGACGGTTTCGTCCGAACCGGGCTGCCTCGCGAAATTCCTCGCCAAGCCGCTCCCATGAGCTTTTCCGCCACGGTCGCCGGCGGCGCAGCTCACGTGAGAGCGCCAGCCGCGTGTGCTCCCCGGACTGCGGTGCTACAAGTAGCGCCACGCCGGCCCCAAGCACCATTCCGGCAACTATGCCAGCACTGACGAGGGCGACAGTGCGCCAGTCGGCTTCGCGTGAGAACGGCCGCCCGTGCGGCCTGGACGGCGGCTCCTTCCCTGATTTGGCCGCTCGGTCCGGCGTTCTCTCGCTCCATGTACGCCGAATTTGGGCGCCAAATGTTTGTTTTGGGCTGTCGTGTATTGTATCCATGCGACCCGTGAACTGAAGCTGGTAAGAATCTTGCGCAGTCAGTCGTGCAATACCCGTGCGAGGAGTGAATGAGCGAGTCTGGAAAGTTAGTGTTACTCGTAGAAGACAACGAGGACAACCGTATCGTCTACTCGACGATCCTCAAGCATTTCGGCTATAGCGTCATTGAGGCTCTGAACGGAGAGGAGGGCATCGCGAAAGCGCGTGCCCAACAACCCGATCTGATCCTCATGGACATCTCCATACCCGTGATCGACGGCTGGGAAGCTACGCAGGTGCTCAAACACGACCCTGCAACCAAGCACATTCCAATCATTGCGCTTACGGCGCATGCCCTGGCCTCCGACAGAGAGAAGGCCATGGAAGTGGGATGCGACGGCTACCTGGCCAAACCGTGTGAGCCGCGCGCCGTGGTCGCCGAGGTGCAGCGGTTCCTTGGTCGGCCAGATGCCGGATGAGGCAGCGAAGCGGATACTCGTCGTAGACGATAACCCGGACAACATTCAACTCCTCCGCGCGCGCCTCGAAGCCCGCGGATACATCGTCGATGAAGCCGGCGACGGCGAAGCGGCGCTCGAACGAGTCTATGCAGCGCCAACACCCGACCTGATCCTCCTCGACGTCATGATGCCGAAGATCGACGGCTTCGAAGTAGTCCGGCGCATCAAGAGCGACGAAACGCTCCCGTTCATCCCTGTAATCATGCAGACGGCGCTCGACTCCACCGAGAGCATGGTCCAGGGCCTCGATGCGGGCGCCGACGATTACGTCTCCAAGCCCGTCAATTTTCGCGAACTCGACGCGCGCGTCAAATCCCTGCTCCGCATTCAGGGTCTGCAGGCTGCTCTGTCGCAGCGCGAACGGGAATTGTCAGCCGCGAATGCGCAGCTGCGTATCATGTCCAGCACGGATGTCCTCACGGGCGTCGCCAATCGGCGGTCGCTCGAAGAACGGCTGCACGAAATGTGGGAGTATTCACAGCGCCTCCACGAACCGCTCTCACTCGTCATGTGCGACATCGATCACTTCAAACGCGTGAACGACGACTATGGCCATCAAGCGGGAGACGTGGTGCTTCAGCAGTTCGCGAAGCTGCTCGTGGGCGAGGCGCGCGAGATTGACCGGGTCGGACGCTACGGCGGCGAGGAATTCGTGCTTCTGCTACCTGGCACCGTGCTTGACGCAGCAGTAACATTCGCCGAGCGAATTCGGGAAAGCGTTGAGAAAGCGGATTTTGAGTACGGCACCGGAAAGACTCTCCACAAGACATTGAGTTGCGGTGTTGCCGCTGCGCCGCATCCGCTCGTAGGTGATCCGGAAGCATTGATCAAAGCTGCTGATGACGCGCTCTACGTCGCAAAGGAACTTGGTAGAAACCGGATAGTCAGATTCGACGGTCGTGAATTCAATGAACATACCGCGCAAACGGGAGCAGCAGACGCAGATTCCTAGTGGGAAGCACGATTCAGTCGGCGATCGCGCGGCATTCCTTCGTGAGCGACTGAATCGTGCCTCCCACGAATACTACGTGCTCGATCGCCCGGTGCTCAGCGACGCCGAGTACGACGCGCTTTTCCGTGAACTGCAGAAGCTGGAAACAGCCTACCCCCAGCTGCGCACGCCCGATTCACCGACACATAGAATCGGCGCCGAGCCGCAAAGCGCACTCGCGAAGCACTCTCACTCAGTTCCGATGCTGTCGCTCGCCAACGCGTTCGATGACGACGAATTGCATGCGTGGGAAGACCGGCTCATACGCGTCGCAGGTGACGACATCATCCGCGCCGGTTACTCGGCAGAACTGAAAATTGACGGGGCCGCAGTCAGCCTCACGTACGACGACGGTATCCTCGTTGTAGGCGCAACGCGAGGGAACGGCACGATCGGGGAGGACGTCACCCCCAATATCCGGACGGTGCGCGATGTTCCGCTTCGACTGGTCGACGCACCGCCAGGTCGCATCGAGATTCGTGGCGAGATCTATTTCCCGTTCGATCAGTTCGAGCGAATGAATGAAGCACGTGTTGCGGCAGGAGAGCCGGTCTTCGCGAACCCGCGCAATGCTTCGGCCGGCAGCCTTCGGCAGCTCGATCCATCCATCTCGGCGTCCCGCCCGCTTCGCTTTTTCGGATACGCCGTCGCATTCGACGATCCGTCCGCCCTGCCATTTCGAACTCAGTCCGAATTGCTGGAGTCCCTGCGGGCGTGGGGAATTCCGGTCGCGCCGCATGCCCTGCGATGCGACACCCTCGACGAGGTAATCGAATGGGCACACCGCGTGGAGCACGAGCTGCGCGCGGAGCTCAACTTTGCGATCGATGGTGGGGTCGTCAAGGTGGATTCACTTCGGCTTCAGGACGATCTCGGAGTCGTCGGGGGACGCGAGCCGCGCTGGGCAATCGCGCGCAAGTTCGCACCCGACATCGCCGAAACGCGTCTCACGGCGATCGAGGTCAACGTGGGGCGCACCGGCCAGTTGAACCCTTACGCCGTGCTCGAGCCTGTCGAGATTGGAGGAACCACCGTCCGACTTGCTACTCTCCACAACGAACAGCTTGTGAGAGACAAGGATCTTCGAGTTGGCGACGTAGTGCTCGTCAAACGCGCGGGAGATGTGATCCCGCAAGTGATCGGACCGGTTCCCGAGCGACGCGACGGAAGCGAGCGCACGTGGAAGATGCCGTCGCGCTGTCCGGTTTGCAAAACGCCCGTCGAGCGCGACTCCGATCTTGCGGCGATCTATTGCCCCAACGTTGCGTGTCCCGGACGGCAGCTGGAAGCGATGGTCTATTTTGCGTCACGCGGCGCAATGGACATCCGCGGGCTCTCCTATGCACGCATCGAGCAATTGCTGCAGGCGGGACTCGTGCATGATGTCGCCGACCTGTACTCACTCACGGACAAAGACCTACTTGCACTTGACGGTTATCAGAAAAAAGGGGCCGCTTCACTCATCTCTGCCATCGACACGTCCCGCGCGCAGCCGCTTTCACGCCTGCTTACCGCTCTCGGCATAACGCACGTCGGCGAAACCGCCGCGAGGCTCCTTGCGCGTCACTTTGGCTCGATGGACGCGCTGGCAGCCGCTAACGTGGAGCAGATCGAAGCGATCCGCGGGATGGGCGGCGTGATTGCGGAGTCCGTCGCAGCCTATTTCCGCGATCCTTCCGTCCGTGCGCTACTCAAGAAGCTCGAGAAATCCGGCGTCACCATGGGGGAGCCAACCGTGGCTGCTGTGTCGGGAGTTCTCTCCGGCCAGACCGCCGTCATAACCGGTACACTTCCGACTCTTTCCCGGTCGCAAGCCTCGGCGCTGATCGAGGCTAATGGCGGCCGCGTCACCAGCTCGGTCTCCAAGGCGACTACTTTCGTGCTTGCAGGTACGGATCCGGGCAGCAAATTAGACAAGGCTTCGACGCTCGGCGTTCCGATAATAGACGAGAGCGAGCTACTTCACCGGATCGGGCAATAGAGTGAACGAAACCACAACCACACCTCTGCTTCTGTCAGTCCCGCCCCGGGCGCTTCTTGCGCTCCGTAAGGCCCTGCTGACCCGCCCCGACCTCGATACGGTATTCGCCCTGCGCGACGCTGCCTTCGCCGGCGGCGACGCCATGTACGACGCCTTCAGGGCCTACGTCGAGGCAAAGGACTCCATGGAGCCACCGGAACTCGACGTCCAGCAGTTCTTCAGGCGCGCTGGAGAATTCTGGACGCAGTCAGGATGGGGAACTACCACATTCTCGGAAGCCGATGGAGCCTTCTGCGCGGTCGAGATCGACGGCTGCTGGGAAGCCCACCTGGACGACCAGCCAGACCCCCGCGGCTGCCACCTGACGGTCGGCATTATCGGAGCGTTCCTCGGCAAGTTTGCCGATTATCCCGTCGCAGTCCTTGAAGTCGAGGGACCCGCCACTGACAGCGACCGTTGCCGCTTCCTCGCAGGCTCGATGTCCATGATCGGCGCCCACTACGCCGAGCACTCCTGAGCTGATAGTCGTTCCGGCGAAAGCGATCCATCTGCCGCCGCGAGACTCATTTGCCCGAGTCGCTTCCAGCAAGCGAAATGGATGTTTGGCCGCGCAAGACTGACTACACGATCCCTAGCCCCGCAAGAGCTCCGCGTAGGCAGGGTTCGGGACCAGATCTCCGTTTACGATTATTTCGCGATCCCAGGGAAGAACGACTGCACTCTCCGTCGCCAGAGCGTGGAAATCGGGCTCGTAGGTCCCGGTGCGGAAACAGACGGCTGTTCTGACCTCCACCGCGCCCGCGTGCTGGAGCGAGGAAATCGCCAGGCGAAGGGTATCACCTCCATCGCATGTCTCATCCACGATAAGCACTCTCCGGTTCAATACCTGAGGCGGCGCCTCGCCAAACACAGCCGGCGTGTCACGCACGGTTTCGGCGTGGTATTTCCGACTCACGAGGATCGAATGGAAGTCGCGACCGAGCATGGCCGCGACCACGGCGCCTGGCACGACGCCGGCTGTCGCCACCCCAACCACGACATCAGGCCGATAGGCACGTGCGACCTTGAGGGCAAGTCCGCGCGACAACTCGCCGAAAAGAGGCCACTCGACGAAGAGGACCCCACGCGCTGGATCGATGGATGTGCGCCGAGGCATGGTTGCAAGCTAGCCCGAAGGCCGCGTCCTCGATAGCTTCCCCCTATGTCGTTCTGGAGTCGGCTGACTGGGAAATCCGGGTCACAAAAACCGCAAAAGCTGGACTATCTGAGCGAGGCCCTCGCTCTCGAGCGGCAAGGTGACTACGATGCGGCGCTCACGTCGTATCGCCTGGCGATGCGCGATCAGCCGAGCAATTTCAAAGTGCTCCAGAACATGGCCATCGCCTACACCAAGATCGGACAGCCCGAACAGGCAATTCGCTGCTATCGCGGCGCGCTGCACATAGAACCGAAGTTGGCTGGTGCGCACTACGGGCTGGCGTTCCTGCTGCTCAAGCGCGGTGATATCGCGGATGCCGCGTATCACCTCGACGCGTTTCTGATCGATGCACCGAAGAGCCCCGAAGCGACTCGATGGGTAACGCACGCGCGTGATACACTCGACGCACTGCGAACGACGAACGACGACGGACGCGAGCTATCCGCGGATGAACTCGAAGCGGATCCAGCAGCGCACGATCACTTCGAGATGGACTCACCGCCAGAGGAAGCGCAGTAAGTGGGGGCCGTACTCGCCGTCGTCAGCCAGAAGGGCGGCGTCGGAAAAACGACGACCGCGGTCAACCTGGCGGCAGCCTTCGCACGGCGTGGATTGAAGACTCTGATTGTCGACGTCGATCCCCAGGGTGCGGTGCGTTACGGCGTCGGCTTGCGCCGCGACCATTCCGTGTACGGATTTGCGGATTACCTGAGCGGCGCCTGTGCGTTGCGCGACGTGATTCTACCGACAGCGCTCCCATGGCTCCGTGTGATACTCGCCGGAACCGTGAGCGATGAGTCCGACCACATCGCCTATCAGAGCCTCGTCGCGGAATCGGAGTTGTTGCCCGATCTGCTCGAAACGGCCCGGCAACGTTGCCACATAGTCGTTGTCGACACACCTCCTGGACTCGGACCGATCACGCACAAGGTTCTGCTGGGCAGCCAGCACGTGGTGGTGCCGCTGCAGTGCGAACCGCTGGCGCTTCAGACCACACCGCAGATCCTGCGTGGAATTCAGAGCGTTGTCGAGATGAACGAGCAGCTCATACTCGATGGCCTGATTCTCACAATGTTCGAGCCTGGCAATCCGGCCAGTGAGCGCGTGGTGGAATACGTGCGACAACACCTGCCGGCAAACATCGTGTTCCAGCAAGTCGTGCCACGGACGATCGCGGCAGCGGACGCCTTTGCGGCGGGCCAGCCAGTGGTCACGCGCAACCCGGCCGACGCTGCAGCACAGGCGTACGTGAACATCGCAACGTCGCTCGTCGAGCGAATGGATGGCTGACTCCATCCCACGCTCGGCGAATCGTACGAGAGCAACGATCCTTGCCTGCGCACTCGGCGTCGCGGCACTTGCAGCCATCGCTTGCGCGGAGATCAGTACCGACCCGAAACTCGTCGCATCCATCGCGATGGATTCGGTCGCGTCCCCATCGATCGTCGCGAACGATTCATTGCGTGACACACTCGGTATCGCGCGGCCAATCCACGCGACCGTGTACAATATCCAGGGAACGCCGCTCGCCTCGATACCGCTGCGATTCCGCTCGCCCGATCCGGGGATAACGGTCGACAGCGTGCTCGGGTACGTGGTCGCCGACACCGCGCGCGCGAACGGGATCCGCCTCCTCGCCGCAGCGGGTTCACTGCAGGCCGCCCCCGACACGATCTACATCGTCCCCGCGCCGGATACAGTCGTGGCACTGAACGCCACGGATTCGCTGTTGTACTCGCTCACGGACACCACCGCTTCGCTGTCGAACCCGCTGCAGCTTCAGCTTCTGCATCGTACATCGTTTGCATCGACGATTCCGGTTCGCTCGTACCTGGTGAGCTACGCGATCACATACCCGACGGATACCGTCCTGGCGCGCCTCGTCACTCGCGACGGACTCCGCCGCTCGACAGTCGACACGACCGACGCGACCGGCACATCGGCGCGTCGAGTCCGGCTTCGCTCGCTCAGCCTTACCAGCGTCGACGATTCCGTCGTCGTGGTTGCCATGGTACGTTACCGGGGTGTGCCGGTTCCAGGTGCACCGATTCGATTCGTCCTGAAGGTGAAGCCCCAACAGTAAGACTGGAGCCACGAATGGTGGTCGCGAACGGTGGACCACGGCCGGAGCCGGGAACGCTCACTCAGCTATTCTTTCAAGCTGTCGAGCGCTTCGACAAACCAGATGCCCTGCAGGTCAAGATCGGCGGTCGTTACGAGCCGATCTCCCATCGGGTGCTGCTCGAGCGGGTGCGTCATGTTTCATACGCCCTGCGACACATCGGTGCAAATCCCGGTGACCGCGTCGCGATCATCTCCGAGAATCGTCCGGAGTGGGCGATCGCTGATTTTGCGTGCCTCACGGCCGGGTTGACGGATGTTTCAGTCTATCCCACCCTCCCGGCATCGCAGATCGAGTACATCCTGCAGGACTCGGGAGCCATGACGGCGTTCGTCTCCACCATAGAACAGGCACGAAAACTTGCGTCGCTACGCCCGAAGCTCCCTGCCCTCAAGTGCGTGATAAGCTTTGACATGATCGACGTCGGACTCGCCGACGTCTCCATGGCCGAATTCGAGAATCAGGGCGCGCGCTTCGAACCCTCCGATGCAGCAGAGGAGCACCGAAGGCGAGCACTTCAGGTGACACCAAACGAAGTGGCAACACTACTGTATACGTCCGGAACGACCGGCGAGCCAAAGGGAGTGATGCTGACGCACGACAACATCAATTCCAACGTTGCCGCGTCACGCGCAATGATTCCGTTCAGCGGCAACGATGTTGCGCTCAGCTTCCTGCCCCTGTCGCACATTCTCGAGCGGATGGCGGGGCACTACCTGATGTTCGCGACGGGGACGTCGATTGCGTACGCAGAATCGATCAACGCTGTCTCTGAGAACATGTTGGAAGTGCGACCCACATTGATGGTGTCGGTACCGCGACTGTACGAGAAGATGTATGCACGCGTCGTCGAGGCAGCGACGTCGGGCGGAGTACTCAAGAAACGCATCTTCGCGTGGGCGCGCGATACCGCTGATGCATGGGCAGATGTCAAGCTCTCCGGCAGGATCCCGCAGGGCCTCCTTTCGGTGAAGTACTCGATCGCGCAGCGACTTGTCTTTTCGAAGCTGAAGGCGCGAACCGGGGGCCGGCTGCGCTATTTCGTCTCCGGCGGCGCGCCACTCGCTCCGGAAATCAACAAGTTCTTCTACGCCGCCGGACTGACGATCCTCGAGGGCTACGGACTGACCGAAACTTCGCCGGTGATCGCGGTCAATACCCCGGACGCGTTCAGAATCGGTTCCGTGGGCATGGCCATTCCGGGAGTGTCGATCGCAATTGCCGACGACGGCGAAATCCTCACGCGCGGTCCCAACGTAATGGCCGGTTACTACAACAAGCCAGCGATGACGAAGGAAACGATCGACGCCGAAGGGTGGTTGCACACCGGCGATATCGGCGAGCTGAAGGATGGCTTCCTTACGATAACTGACCGCAAGAAGGATATCCTCGTCACCGCCGGTGGCAAGAACATCGCGCCGCAACCGATCGAGGCGAGGATGAAGCGCAGCAAGTTCGTTGCTGAAGCCGTCCTCATCGGTGACAAGCGCAAATTCCCAATGGCGCTGGTAGTCCCTGACTTCGACCAGCTCGAGAAATGGGCCCGATACAAATCACTCCCATTCACCGATCGTCCCGGCCTCATCGTGCTTCCCGCGGTCCAGGAGAAAATGGAACGCGAAACGCTGGCGGGGCTCACCGACCTCGCAAGTTTCGAGACGCCGAAGAAGATCGCCCTCCTGCCAGAGGAATTCTCCGTCGATAAGGGCGAGCTTACGCCAACACTCAAGGTGAAGCGGCGCATAATCGACAAGCACTACAAGAGCGTGATCGACGCTGTCTACGCTGACAGCGAGGCCGCTGGCTCAGCGCCGGTGAAGAGCCACTAGCGCACCGCGCTTTTCACCTACCCAGAACAGATCGTCGCGTGCAATTTCCTCGATGTCGTCGGGGACAGCGACCATCGCCGGTGCGACCATTCGCCCACCGGGTGAAAGTGCAAGTGTAGCTACCCTGATGTCACCATCTGACCATCCGGACGCGTCGACAGCAACCCCGCGCAACGATCCCGCCTTGAATGGAAGGGCGTTGTCCGAGTACAAGACGCCGACGCGCTCGGATTCCAGCACGGTGGCTCGCGGATTTATCGCGAAAACTCTGAGTCCGGCCAGATCGGCGACAGCGGGTGCGTAACGCGCCCACTCACCAACGAGCGCGATCGTGAGCCCTTCGGACACCGCCAGGAAGGCGCCGATCCGCATTGCACCTTCCTGCTCGGATGGTTCGACCTGCGGCGTCGTCGAAACCCCTGGCGGTGCGGTGCCAAACAGCGCGATTCCGCGATGAATCGCGTACTCGCGCCTGCACGTCGGACAGCCGAGCGTGCCTTCGATCACCTGCCGGTCCTCGCGCAGGGTGATCGCCGCTACGAGACAGATCGATGGATGATCGGAAGTGCAGCGAAGCGCGTCGATCAGCTCAATGAACAACTGTCAGCTGTCCCGGTGAATCAGGAGTGCGAGAGGCGCAGCTCATCCACGTTGACGCTCGCTGGCTGCGTGACAGCGTAGAGCACCGCCGCAGCGACATCATCCGGAGTCAATCGCGCATTCGCGGATGGCACTGTGCGTTCTTCACCGCCAAATGCAATCCCGTCCCACATGGCGGTGTCGACGGGGCCCGGTGAGACGAGCGTCGCCCGCACACCAGAGCCCTTCAGCTCCTCCCGAAGCACCTCGTGTAGCGCGCGCAACGCATGCTTTGCAGGCGCATACGCTCCGTTCTCCGGAAAGATTGCGCGATCAGCAATCGAGCCAACAGTCACGAAGTGGCCAGTGCCCCGATCACGCATCTGCTTGATAAAAGCAGTCACCACGTAAAAGGGGCCGAACAGGTTCGTACTCATCACCTCATCGAACATCGCCGGCGGCATCGAGTCCAGCCGCGATACCTGGAACACACCAGCATTGTTGATGACGAGATCGGGTGCGGAGCCAAGTATCGCCTCGACTTCGCCAGCCATCGCCTTCACGGCGGAATCATCCGTCACGTCGCATGGGACCGCGAATGCGCCACGTCCAATCTCTCCGGCGAGTTGTCGCAGCGCTTCTGCACTTCGGGCCACGAGCGCGACACGGGCACCGTCTGTTGCGAGCGAGCGAGCAATCGCGGATCCGATACCGCGCGAGGCCCCCGTTACAAGCGCGCTGCGACCGTTCAGCAGGCTGCTCAGAGAGAGGACCCATTCTGAATGAGGCGCAGGAACTCGTCGCGCGTCTTGGGATCGTCGCGGAACGAGCCGAGCACGGCAGACGTAACGGTCGTCGAATTCTGCTTTTGCACGCCGCGCATCATCATGCACAGATGGGCCGCTTCGATCACGACGCCTACACCGCGCGGCTTGAGTACGTCCGTGAGCGCCTGTGCGATCTCTACCGTCAGACGCTCCTGCACCTGCAAGCGTCGCGCAAAGATGTCGACCACCCGCGCCAGCTTGGACAGCCCGACGATCCTGCCATCAGGTATGTACGCGATGTGTGCCTTTCCAAAGAACGGCAACATGTGATGTTCGCACATCGAATACAGCTCGATGTCGCGGACAAGAATCATGTTGGAATGTTCCTCGGCGAACATCGCGTCACCGATCACGGTCCGTGCGTCCTGCGTGTATCCCTGTGTAAGGAACGCCATCGATCGGGCGACGCGAGTCGGAGTCTTGAGAAGGCCCTCGCGCTCCGGGCTTTCGCCAATCAGCTCGAGCTGCATCCGTACGGTATTCTCGTACGCCGCGAGCATTTCCGCGGAGACGTCCGGCGGAAGCGGGTCCTCCGCATCCAGCTCCGACACTAAGTTAGCGGCCATCGTACTCCACGCAGTTGTTCTCTGTTTCCCAGAGCACCAGCCGGACCAGGCGCCCGTGACTGATCTTGTTCTCGAGTATGCGCCAGAACTGCACTATCATGTTCTCGGCCGTCGGTATGACGTCACGCATGAAGGGGACATCGATATTGAGATTGTGGTGGTCCACTACATCCACAACCTCCCGCTTGACTAGCTCCTTGAGGCTGCTGAGATCGAAAACGTAACCAGTGTCGGGATCCACATCGCCGGAGACCGATACGTCGAGCGTATAGTTGTGACCGTGGCCGTACGCATTGTTGCACTTTCCAAAGATCCGGCTGTTCTCCTCGTCGGAAAGTGCCGGATTGTGTACGCGATGCGCCGCGTTGAATCTCAGGCGTCGCGTGACTGTAACCGATGGCATTGGGACCTCCGGACGAAAAAACTCCGTCGTGGCTTCGAGCCACGACGGAGGTCGGAGCGAAGAGGATTTTTGAAGCCCTGTCGAAACAATGAGGCTCTCACCCACGCTTTCCGCCTTCCCCGCACTGGGGCCTGACGTCGGCGCAGTTTATCGATCCCACGTGAAGGACTTATCGGCTCAAAAACTGAGCTCTCCGCTCCGATAAAAACCGCGTAACTTATAGGAGTGAAAGCTACAGGTGGTTCCGCATCCGGTCAACGGACTCCGACAGTATGGACCTAGGCATAGTTGTGGCAGTCGTAATGCTCGTAATCTGGGGCGTCTGGACCTTTGCACTGAACGCACCCGGATGGGCGCACCTCCTTCTCACGCTGGGCGTTTTCCTGCTGTTCTATCGCATTGTCGTGCGCGGAACTCCGGGCTACCCCACTTCTCGTAAAGAGTAGCGGGTGTTTGATCCGGCCGCGCCGGATGCCGGACGTGGCGCGGTTGCGGAGCAACCCCTTCCGCTGGCTGATGAAGCCGCTGACGGTAACCGGCGTGTAGTCGTTACCGGAGCCGCCGGTTTTGTCGGCTCCCATGCGTGCCGCGTCCTCGCCGCCAGCGGCTGGCGCGTTCTTGCACTGGTTCGAAATGCAGCCAAGGCCGCAGAACGGCTCGCCCACTTGCACGTAGACATACGTGTCGGCGACCTCCTCGACTCAGCCTATCTGCGCTCGTCAATGGACGGCGCAAACGCAGTAGTTCACCTGGCCGCTGTGGCGATCGAGCGCGACGGCGACAGCTACGAGTCTGCGAACGTCGGCACAACGCGCGCCGTCATCGACGCCGCACTTGCAGCCCGGGTCGATCGCTTCATATACATGTCGCAGAACGGATCCGATAGTGCATCACCACATCGCTTTCTCCGCAGCAAGGGTGTCGCACAGGATCTGGTAACATCCAGTACGCTCGGCTGGACGGTACTTCGGCCATCGGTGATATTCGGTCCCGAAGACGAGTTTGTAAACGTCCTTGCACGGCTGATACGGCTTACACCGCTGATCCTCCCACTGCCGGCCCGAGGCCTCGCGCTCTTCCAACCGATCGCCGTCGATGATATCGCGGCCGTCATCGCCCGCGCCCTGGCCGACGATGCGACTCGTGGGCACATCTACCCACTCGGCGGATCAGCCCAGCTTACACTGCGCCAGATAGCCGAACGTATTCTCATCGCGATGAATACGCATCGATTGATCATCGGTGTTCCCACTGCGGCCGTGCGTCCATTTGTTGCCGCACTCTGGCACCTCGTCTCGCGGCCGCCAGTAACGACCGAGCTGCTCGACACGCTCGCACTGGACAACACAGTGCCATTGAATACGATCACTACACAATTCGGAGTAACACCTACGCCGTTTGCGCCGGAAGAGCTTCTCTATCTGCGCCGCATCACGTCGGGCGAAGCGCTGCGGTCGCTCTTCAGAGCGTAGCCGCCGACCGCAAGGCCATCAGCGACTCCCCGATTGCCGCGAGACAGCCGACCAGCTCAGAAACTGTGTGATCGGCCATGTGTCCAATTCGTACAGACTGGTCGGCAAGATTACCGTATCCCGCGCCGATGGCATAACCTCGCGCCGCAACTGCCGCTATGAGTGCGGCGGGCCCGATTTGCTCGGGAAGGGTCAGCACCGTCACAGTCGGAGACCGCGAGCCCGGCCTGGCCAGAATTCCGATCTCAAGCCCGGTTTCACTTCGGAACTGCGCCACCCATTCTTCCATCGTTGACCGCATGGCTTCATGGCGCGCCCAGCGCGCGTGCACCCCTTCCCGTTCGATCTCCATCATTTCCGCTTCGAGCCCGAAGATCAATGATACCGATGGAGTCGTCGG